>CAZOOE010000175.1:0-11764 GCA_964581275.1 uncultured Clostridia bacterium | reverse complement strand
ACACGCTCCACATTCGCAACCTGCAGACGGGCCAGGTGTCGATGGTGAACGAGACGATGGTCGCGGACATCTACGCCAGCCCGATGACTCGCACTGCGACGAGCGCCGAAGGTGAGATATCTGATGAAGTGATCGCGATAGCAAGGGCTGACCCGCAGGTAGATGCCGTTTATCCCTTCGCGACCCAACAGCTCAACTACCTGGGTGAACCGATCATTGCAGGCGCAGGTGATTTTGCGACCTTCCTCAAACACGGACGCTTGTTGTTCAAGTCGCCCTCTGATGCTCGTGAGCATTTGCGAGAGGCGATCGGCCGCGACTTTGTAACGGTGAACGAGAGCTTCTCGCTTCGCTTCAAGAAACGTGTCGGCGATCTGATCGAGCTACCTACCTCGACAGGCACGCACGAGTTCCAGATAGTAGCGATCTACTATGACTATTCGAGCAGCCGCGGATGGGTGGTGATGGACTACACGACGTACGCGCGGCATTTCCCGTATGCTCGCCCGACGAGCATGTCGATTTATCTTCGGGCCGGCGCGAACGGGGGTGAGGTCAGCGACCGGCTGGCTCTCGCGGTCAGCGGGAAGTCGCAAATTCTGTTCGCGACAAACGGAGTTCTCAGACGAGAGGTGATGCGAATCTTCGACAGCACGTTCGCGATTACCTATGCGCTTGAAGTCATAGCTATTGCGATTGCGGCGTTGGGCGTGGTCTCGACCCTGATCACTCTGATACTCGAGCGTCGTGGAGAGATCGCGGTACTTGGATTTCTGGGGGCGACTCGCGCTCAAATCCGCCGAATGATAGTGATCGAAGCGATATTGATCGGCGGCGTCAGTCAGGCTGTAGGAGTCGCGATTGGGCTGATGCTGTCGCTGGTGTTGATCTACGTAATCAATGTTCAATCGTTCGGCTGGACCATACAATTTCATTTTCCTCTATGGTTTCTGATTCAATCGACGTTGTTGATACTTGCGGTCAGTGCTGTTGCCGGGCTGTATCCCGCGGCGCGCGCCGCGAAGGTCGAAGCAGTCAGATTCGCACGCGAGGAGTAGAAGATGAGCAAAAACGAGAGAAAGGTTGGAATGCGCTCGCTCGCGAAGTATTGCCTATCTGCAGGATTGGTTTGCTTGATGTCGCCAGGATTGAACAATTCCGCCTTCCTAGCTGACAATCCGGTGGCCGAGTCTGAATGGCGCGAAGCCTCGGCCGGCTATAGATTTGCCTTCCCCGCTGATCACGCCGCTCATCCGGATTTCCGCGTCGAGTGGTGGTACTACACCGGTAACCTCGAGACGCAAACCGGTCGACGATTCGGTTACCAGCTGACATTCTTCAGAGTCGGAGTTGTCCGCGAGCCTACGAATGCATCCAAATGGGCCCTGCGTGATTTGTACATGGCACACTTCGCGATAGCGGACATCGAGCGTCAATCGTTCCACTCATTCGAGCGCACCAACCGGGCCGGCATCGGATGGGCCGGCGCTGATGCTTTCGAGCAACTCAGACCCGGCGAAGAACGACACCGACCGAAGTCTTCGCCACGAGTATGGAATGAAGACTGGGTCACCCAGCTGGATGGCGGCAGTGGTAAGCTTCACGCGATCGAAGAAGGTTACTCGCTGGACCTTGAGCTGAAGCCGTCGAAAGGGGTGGTGATTCATGGCGACAACGGCATAAGTCAAAAAGGACCTTCTCCGGGGAACGCGTCGCACTATTACTCACTCTCGCGACTCGAGTCGTCCGGGCAGCTCGTCGTCGAGGGTGAAACCTTCGATGTGACTGGCTTGAGCTGGATGGATCATGAGTTCGGCACGAGTTTCCTGCACGACGAGCAGGTAGGATGGGATTGGTTTTCTATGCAGCTCGAAGATGGACGCGACCTCATGCTGTTCGAAATCCGACGCCGCGACGGTACAATCGACCCGAGTTCCAGCGGCACGCTGATCGATGCCGGCGGCACGCCGACTCATCTTAGCTACGGAGACTTTTTGCTTGTGCCGGGTCAGACCTGGAGATCGCCGGCTAGTGGAGCGAGTTATCCAATAGGGTGGGGAATTGAATTGGCCCGATACGGCGTGCGACTGAACGTGACTGCCGAGATTGGAGATCAAGAGTTGCGCACTCCTGAGAGCACCGGGGTCACATATTGGGAGGGCAGCATAACCGCTGAGGGCGCATCTGAAGGCAAGAGGATTCTCGGCCGCGGCTACCTCGAGATGACCGGATACGCAGGTCAGAGCATGGGAGCCATACTGCGTTAGTCGGACGGTTCGATATGGACTATTGCGTGCACGCCGGGATCGCAATTATAATTAGCCGGTCTCCCACACAGCTCGAATTGAACGTCAAGTCAGGCTCTGCATAGTCCCCGATGAAGAGCTAAGAAGGTTAGTCTCCGTAGTCTAAGTATCGAGGTAGCAAAATGAAGAAGTGCCTAGCCGTATGCGCGTGTTTGATACTTGTCTCATTCGTTTTTATTCCGCACGCGAATGTGTATTCACAACGCCGAGATGTTTGACGACCTTATTCTGACGATCAGATCCTCTTCAAACTCAAGTCCGGGAATGCGCCAATAAGCGATGTCGAGCCTACGGCTGAAGAAATAGTTCGCGCGCCGGGAGCTACAGCGGAAGCGTTGACCGGTCGGCGACAAGGTGCGATCCAGTTGATCCATCTCAACCGGAGTCTTTCGGTTGAAGAAGCGGTTCGCCGGGCGAAGGAAGACCCGCGCGTCGAATTCGCCGAGCCCGACTACTTCGTTTATGCTATGGAGACGATTCCCGACGATCCCTTCTTTAATGTGCTGTGGGGCTTATCGAACGCCGGCTGTTCGATCTGCGACCCCGGGTTCCAGACTCCTAACATCGATGCGACACGAGCATGGGACATCACTACTGGCAGCGACGATGTCGTGGCGGTGGTGCTCGACACCGGCGTCAACCTGCAGCATGAGGATCTGGCGGCGAACGCGTGGGTGAATCCGGGAGAAATTCCCGGCAACGGTCTTGATGATGATGGCAACGGCTTCGTCGACGATATAAACGGCTGGAACTTTTTCGATGGCACAAACCAGGTCTTCGACCCCGCCACCGAACTCAGCCACGGAACTCACGTAGCCGGATCGATCGGAGCCGTGGGCAACAACGGGAAGGGGGTGACTGGCGTCGCCTGGCACGTCAAGATCATGTCGCTCAAGTTTCTTGGTGGAACACAGGGCAAGGGCAAAACCTCGAATGCCGTCAGCGGGATCGAATACGCGATTGCTATGCGGAACCGCGGTATCAACGTGAGAGTGATCAACGCGAGCTGGGGCGGAGGCAGCGACTCACAGGCTCTGCGTCAGGCCATATCCGATGCCAACGCCGCGGGAATCCTATTCGTGTGCGCCGCGGGCAACAGCGGCAATAACATTGATGACAGCCCTGACTTTCCCGCGTCTTACGCCGCAGATCTGCCAAACGCCGTCTCAGTGGCGGCCGTCGGTCAAGGCGGTTCACTGGCGTCATTCTCAAACTTCGGACACAACTCGGTGAGCCTGGCTGCACCTGGCGTTTCAATCTACAGCACGATACCGGGCGGCTATAATCAGTTGAGTGGAACGTCGATGTCTACCCCTTATGTGTCGGGCATAGCGGTGCTGCTTTGGTCGCAAGATCCGTCGCTTACACCGGCGCAGGTCAAGCAGCGGATAGTTGACACCTCCGAGCCGCTGCCGTCCCTCGTCTCCATACTTGCGCGCTCGGGGCGAGCAAGCGCTTACGACGCGCTAATCAACAGGATTCCGCCGCCACAAGTGCCCGAAGTGCTCGACGTTCAATTCAGCAAGAGAGTGGTCACAATCGATGGCTTTGGGTTTGCAAACGGTTCGGCAATTATCGAGGTCGACGGCGTGCCGCTTCCCACGGTCGACTACGATAGCTCATTCTCGCTGGCTAATGGTACGTTGACACAACTAACCGCAAACCTCGGCAAGAAACCCTTGAGGCGAACGTTTCCATCTGGCCAACAGGTTTCAGTCCAGGTGTTCAATCCTACGACCGGCGAGCGATCACCTCGATTCACAGTAACGAGATTCTGATTCGCCGGCGAGCGCAGGCTTTCAGTCTGTCCCGCCGATCATAGACTTGTAAGGGCGTGTCTCCGTGGGCGCCCCTGGTTTTTGAGGAATTCCTTTTGGGTAAGCGGTTCCCACGGAGACACGCCCTTACAAGGCAAGGCCTCCGCCCTGCCTTAGCGCCTCGTAGAGCACGATCCCTACCGATGTCGCTAGGTTGAGAGAACGCACGCGCCCATTTGGCATGGGAATAGTCAGAGACCGCTCCCAGTTGTGCCGTAGCAGATCTTCGGGTAGCCCGCGAGTCTCGCTTCCAAATACGAAACAATCACCCCGGGCGAAATTGAACGACGCATAGCTACGCTCGGCTTTTGTCGTGAGGTAGAGAAACCGGCAGCCTGGCAACGACGCATACAGCGCCTCTATGTTTAAGTGGTAGTGAATCTCGACTTCGGTCCAATAGTCGAGGCCCGCACGACGCACTGCTTTGTCATCAGTGCGAAATCCGAGCTTGCCCACTAGATGCAATGGCGTGAATGTGGCCGCGCACAACCGTGCGATGTTTCCGGTGTTAGGCGGGATCTCCGGCTCGACGAGCGCGACGTGCAGCCGCGCAGAAGGGGGTGAAACGCGAGATGAGTCCGACGCATGGGTCATTGCTGGTCTCTGCTTCAGGAAAGAGACTCGGCCACTTGTTTCAGAGCGGCGCGGAGAATCTTCTTGTGATCGAACGCGAGCTTCGGCGGCCGTCGCGTTGAATGCCAGCCAGCATCGGCCGCGTCATCAGCCGCGCAAGCAGCGGGACGGTGGTCAAGCACCGCGGCGAACGCTACGCTAACCGTATGCCCGCGCGGATCACGACCCGGGTCTCCGAACGCACCGATCTGCTCGAGATGAATGCCGCTGAGACCGGTCTCTTCGAAGAGTTCACGCGAGGCGGCATCGTCGAGCGACTCGTCTTTGTCAACGAAACCGCCCGGGAAAGCCCAACGTCCTTTGAACGGTTCACGGCCGCGCCTTATGAGCAGGACCTCGATGCGATTCTCGGAGCGGTAAAACAGCGCAATGTCCACCGCCAGCGCGGGGCGGGGATGATCGTAACAGTACGCCTTCGCACGGTCGGCTCTGGTATGTGCCATGTCAACCTGGCCTGAGTTCTCTCTATATCTCACACAACAACATTATCATGAGGTCGCCTATTTGGAGTGCGGTGGCGTCTTTGCGTTGCCACCGCTTTCTGTCGTTCCGAGCAAGACCAAAAGCGGCGGCAACACAAGGACGCCGCCGCACTCCAAGTAAGCGACACAAAAAGGGCGGACCCTATCGCGGGTCCGCCCTTGCGTCGGGGGCTCAGATCGAGGGCTCGGTTCTAGCCGTTCGATCAGTGAGAGGGATCTAACGCTGCGTCGCTGATTTGGTCTGCGCACTCGCTGCGGCGCCAAGGTTGCGAGTCAGCAATCGAATCTCGACGCGGCGATTTTCTGCGCGACCTTCGGGGGTCTTGTTGTCGGCCACGGGCCGGATCTTGCCAAACCCAAGTATGTGCATTCGGAAAAGCGCGATATTGTGCTGCTCGGCAATATAACGGCGAACCGCATCGGCGCGCCTCTGTGTTAATTGGTTGTTGTAGGCGTCGCTGCCAACCCAATCGGCGAAACCCTGAATCTCGAGGATGAAGTTTTCGCGGTCTTTGATCTGCGACGCCAACTGATCTAGCGACTCTTTAGCCTCTGGTGTCAATTCGTAGCTGTCGAACTTGAAACGGACGGAAGCGGTGTTTTGAAGCGTATAGTTGTCAAGGTTCGTTCGCAGATCGCTCACCGATTGCTCGGCTCCGCTAACCCGAGAATTTGCTTGGTCCGCCCGAGTCAGCGCGCTGTCCGCTTGTGATTGAGCGCGATCTACTCTGCCTCGGACATCGGTTATGTCGGTCGATAGCCGCCCGATGTCCTGAGTGTTGCGTCGCGAAGTCTCTTCCAACTCCCCGGTGCGCTGCTCGAGTGGAGTGACTCGCTGGCTTACCTGGGTGCGCGCATATTTCTTGGTCGCGCATCCTGCGGAACTCAATACTACGACTGTCGTCAAAAGCATGAGGATCAAAACTCTGATTTTCATTGTTCCTGTCTCCCACTGATTTAGAACGTAAAAAGGCGATGCAGAGAACGTCCGCATCGCCTATTGTGGTTACCGTCCTCACCACGATAACCGCATTAAGAGACCGGAAGTGACTTATCATCACCCGTATCTCTGCCCCAGAGCCGATTGTGCAAAATCTATGCCGCCCGTGGAGGTGGAATTAGTTGTCAAGAATGGCCGGAAACATTGGGAATAACGGAATTGGCAGCTAACAATGCGGCGGTAGCAAGCGTAAAGATTACAGGAGGGCCGTGTAAGAATTTCATTTCTTGGAGCAGATTGCGAGCAAATTCGTCACCGCCGTCGGCCAGCGCCCTAGTCACCCACCTACTAAACCTTCCACTCGGCCACGATCGCGCGGCCGATTTCCGAGACTGCTTTCAAGACCAGATCGAAATCCTCTCGCCTGCTGCGGTGGTTCGTGATCGCTATCCGTAACGCGAACGCCTCGCCTATTCTGGTGCTTGAGGGCACCGCTATTCCGCTCTCCTGTATCCGCAAAAGGATCTCTTCGTTAACTCGATTGAGCATCTCGGTGTCCGCGTCCGTTGGAGCGAATCTGAAACAAACAATGTTGAGAGGCACGGGCGCTACCAGCTCGAGATCGGGATCCGCTTCTATAAGACCGGCGCAGTAGCGGGCCTGACTCACGTTTTGTTCGATGAGTCGCGAGAACAAATTGATACCATGTGCCTTGAGCGACATCCATACCTTGAGCGCGCGAAAACTTCGGGTGAGTTCGAGACCTCGCTCTGCGAAAGGCAGTCCGCCTGCTATCACCCCTCTGGAAGTTTCGGCCAGATAACTCGGCGTGAGCGTGAACGCGCCGACGTGCGCCCTCCCGTCACGCACAAGGACGCAAGCCACTTCGAAGGGCAGGTACATCCATTTGTGAAGATCAAACGCGACAGAGTCGGCTTGCTCGATTCCGGCAACCAATGAGGCTAGAGAGGGAACTAGTCTCGCCAGCGCGCCGAAGGCCCCATCGACGTGAAACCACAGATCCTCTTCACCGCAAAGCTTTGCAAGCGCCGCGAGGTCATCGATTGCACCAGTATTGACGGTGCCCGCATTTCCGATAACACAAAAGGGCTTGTGTCCTGCGCGCCGGTCTTCATGCACCGCACATCGAACCGCGCTGAGGTTGATTCGAAAATCCGAGTCGACCGCGACACGGTGAAATGCCCGGTTGCCCAGACCCATCAACTCCGACGCCTTCTGAGCCCAACCGTGTGTTTCAGTCGAGCCATACAACTTCAACATCGGGTGGTCGCCGGACTGAAGTCCTTGCTCCCTGATGTCGAAGCCGGCCTTTGCGTGGCGGGCGACAGCCAACCCGATGATGTTCGCCATCGTACCACCGCCCACCAGAATTCCGCTGGTTTCCGGAGGCATCCCCAACAACTCAGTGAGCCAGGCGAGAACTTGATTCTCAACCAGAATCGGTGCCTGAGAAAAGCCAGCAACGTGAGGATTCATCCCCGACGCCAGCATATCGCTTAGCATTCCGAGCGCCGTGCCGTTGCCTTGAACCCAACCCCAGAACCTCGGGTGACTATTGCCGTTCGTGTAAGGCAGCACGTTCTGAACGAACTCCTGGTACACCGCACTGATGTCTTGTGGTTGTGTCGGCAGCGGTCTGTCGAGGTTGTGCTTCACGCTTTCCGGGACAGGTTGCCAAGCCGGCCTATCGCGCACCGTCGAGAGGTAATCCAACATGTCGTCGAGCATTCGGTGCCCAAGCGAGCGAATTTCCGCCCAGTCTGTCGGGTCAAGCGACTCTTCGACCGTTTCTTTGTTGTCTAACGCTGTTAAGTCACGTTGCAAGCCCTCTCCTTTTCCAGCAACCGATCCTTCTCCGATTTCGCTTCTTCAACGGCCCGAACAGGACTGGCACTATCTCGTTACGCCCACTAACGGCGAAAAGAATACATCCGCATCCTGCGGCCTAAAAGCCAACATCGACGATTATCATTGTATTGGGTCATCGATGCGACGAGCAGCTTCGAGCGCCTCCTCGGGCGTTGTGATCTTCCCGTCCAATTGCAACTCATAGACGTAGCGCAGCAGCTTACCCATTTTTGGTCCGGGCTCAAATCCGGCGTCAACCAGGTGGCGGCCCAGGAGCAGCGGAGTAGGGGGACTATGCTCGACCCCGAGCAAACGTGCCCGCTCGATAAACCAATCCTCGGCAACGGTTGAGATAGCTGATCGATGTCCCCTCGCACACGCCTTTGCTACACGATAAAGCAAGTCCAGGTCGACTCGCTGGGCGAGCCTCCGAAAGTCGCCGTCGGTGGTCGCCTCACCTTGTTGATAAAACTGGCGCGGTTTTGAATGCTCTCGCACCAACGCCAGAACCTGGGCCCGTACATCGTAGCCACCGATGCCGTAGACACCCAGCTTGTTCAAGATGGAGCACATCTGATCGACACTTTCATCATCGTCCGGCGACGCAGCACGGCTGTCGACGTTCCGAGGAGTGAGAGGCTTCTTGAGTTCGTGACCGAGCGTGGCAAGCATGATCGCCACCCGCTGTTCCCTCGACAGATCGGTTGTTAGCTTCACCGCCTCATCCAACGCAAGCTTTGTGTGAGTGAAAGCGTCTTCCTCGGGATTGGAATTTGTGTCCGGATGAAACCCAACCATCGTTCGAATCTCAGGAAAAAGCTGGTCTAGCACTCTTAGTTCAAGCGCCAGATCCAATCCGATTGACGGTCGGTCAGCGAGCGTGAGCAGCTTTTCGATCTCGTCCCAGATTCGTTCACGTGGAAGATCCGACAGGTCGATCGTACGGCAGAGCTCTGCGGTACCCGGGTCGATGGTCATTCCGAACCTCGCCGCAAGTTGCACAGCACGAAGCACGCGAAGGCTGTCCTGGATGAATGTGTGAGCCGAAACGGCTTTCAGCACCAGGCTCGATAGATCTTGGCAGCCGAGGTATGGATCGATTGTCGCGTCCGTGAGCGGGTCGTAGAGAATCGCATTTATCGTAAAGTCGCGGCGACGAGCTGCTTCCTCGAAGCTCATCATCGGGTCCCCCTCAATCACAAAACCGCGATGACCGCGACCCGACTTCGACTCGCGCCTGGGAATCGACACATCAATCTCAAACCTCTCTTGCGTGTCAGTTTGATCGGTTGGCGGTTGCTTGAGGACTGAAGGATCGGGTGGACGAGTTGACGCCGAGCGATAAAACACAAGCTTGTAGACTGAGAAGTGTTCTCCCACTGCATTGACCTTGCCTAGCTGCTCCAGAACGGTGCGGAGGAGCGCTGGCTCGAGACCGTAAACTTCGATGTCGAAGTCTTTCGATTCAATGCCCAGCAGACGATCTCGCACTGACCCGCCGACGAGCATTGCCCGGCCGCCAGCCTTGCGCACAACTTCACACAGCCTAACTACATCCGCGTTCATTCAAGTAAGAATAACGCTCTCGGAAAGGGCAGGAAAGGGACTAGAATTGGTTTACAGACTGATTGAGAGACCGAGCTTCTTGCCGATGATGCGTTCGATTTCGGCTACTGGAATGCGTTCCTGCTCCATTGTGTCGCGGTCGCGAACCGTGACCTGATTGTCCTCGAGCGACTGATGGTCCACAGTGACGCACAGCGGCGTACCAACCTCGTCCTGCCGGCGGTAAAGCTTCCCGATACCCGCAGTATCGTCGTAAACCGCCCGGATCGCACCAGTGCTCTGTAGCCGCGTTTTGATATCCTTGGCGAGACTAACAATGCCTTCTTTGTTCTTTGCGAGCGGAAGCACCGCGACCTTTATCGGCGCGAGATCGGAATCAAGTTTGAGGACCACTCGCTTCTCGCCGCGCACTTCTTCTTCTCGGTACGCGTCCATCATAAAAGCAAGAACCTTCCGATCAACGCCGGCGGAGGGCTCGATCACGTAAGGGAAGACGTGCTGGTTTGTTTCGTGATCGAAGTAAGTGAGATCGGCGATCGAGTCCGGATTAATCCGCTCGCCGTCATCAGGTTTTTTTGAATCAACTTTTATCTTTGCGAATATTTTCTCACCGGTGCGCGGATCAACTAGGACGTGCTGGGTTGGTTCCTCGGACCTTATCATCCTCTTTGAGTGAGACATCAAATCAAAGTCGGTGCGGTTGGCTATTCCTTCGAGCTCATCCCATTGTTTTTCGCTTTCCTCGCGTTCTGGAAAGAATCGGTACTGAAGGTCGACGCACGCCTTCGCGTAGTGGGCCAGCTCCTCGGGCTCCTGCCAGTACTTTCTGAGATTGTCCTGACGCATCCCAAGCTTGATATGCCAGTTGTAGCGATCTTCAACCCAGCGTTCGTGCCATTCTTGGTCGGTCATCTCGCCAGGCTTGAGCGCCTGCGGAGGCTTGACGAAGTATTCAATCTCCATTTGCTCGAACTCGCGCGTGCGGAAGATAAAGTTGCCGGGCGTTATCTCGTTGCGAAACGCCTTGCCGATCTGCGCGACGCCAAACGGGAGTTTGCGATTGGTAGTATCGAGAATGTTCTTGAAGTTGACGAAGATTCCTTGCGCGGTTTCGGGTCTTAGGTAAGTCAGTCCCGATTCGTCTTCAACCGGACCAACCGTGGTCCTGAACATGAGATTGAATTGTCGCGGCTCGGTAAGATCCGTTGAGCCGCACTCTGGACACCGGTCGCCTTCGATCTTGTCTGCGCGGAGCCTGGTCTTACACTTCCGGCAATCGACAAGCGGGTCCGAGAAGGTTGCCTCGTGACCCGAATACTTCCAGACGAGCCGATTCATGAGCAGGCCGGCGTCGAGCCCAACCATGTCATCGCGTTCATACACCACTGACCGCCACCAGGCGCGTTTGATGTTGTTTTTGAGCTCCACCCCTAGCGGTCCGTAATCCCACACCGAGCCCAGCCCGCCATAGATCTCACTCGATTGAAAGGCAAACCCTCGCCGCTTTGCCAGGCTGGCTACTGTTTCGATATCGGTCATTTCAATCTTCCATCCTCATATGAATGCGCGGTGCCGCAAGTTGAATCAATAACTATACAGCATCGTCATGAATGTTTGAAGGTGTGCTCTATGCTTGGTGCCCGGGGGTGGGATTAAGTAAAACTTGTCTGAAAGTCCGGGTCGTGACTCAAGACGGAAACGGTCGACTCCCCAGCTCCGCCAGGAGCTGCATTTTTATAGAAGCGCATCTAATTAAACCCTGCGACGGGCACAAACATTTTACCGTTTTGGTTGAAGATTTCTGTGTTTGCGACAATATTACTTACGCTGTCATATGAGCCCCATCTCCACCTATTGCCCGAGATGTCAACGGCCTCTCGAAATCCCAATGGACTTCGACAATGTGATTTGTTCGGGCTGTGCGACCGCGTATTGGATACGGCGGCACCTGGGCGCGATAAACCTCTCGGAGATGTGGCCGGATGCCGAGGACTTGCAGCGGAGAAACAACGCCTCGGCATTGGTTGATTCGCGGTTAGCTGAGATCGATGAGTTGATTAAAGAGACTGAGTCGGAGATCGAAAGCCTGAGAAGCAAAGAGCAAAGTGCGCCGCTACAGAAGGGATGTGCGTTTTTTGGCCTGTTCACATC
>CAZOOE010000174.1:6658-11818 GCA_964581275.1 uncultured Clostridia bacterium | reverse complement strand
TATAGGGGTAATTAGCGTGATGACACCCTCGCGGATCGCTTTGACGTACGTTCCCTCGTCGACTGCCAGCCGATATGCAAGTTCCATCAATGCGGTGGGCGCGCCGGTTTCGGGCGAGTGAATTGTGCCGGTGATATAGTGAATTGGCGTTGAAGCGGCGACGAGTTTGTCTGCTTCGTCGTCGTTCAAATTGATCGTGCGAGGGTCGGCGAGCTTTGCGAGCCGCGCGCGATTCTCTTCGAGCTTCGAGATGTTTGCTTCCGAGGAGACGGCTACAGCGATCATCTCGCGGCCTTCTTCGGTGGTTCCGATCGAGAATACTTTCACGCGAGGACTGGCCTTTTCGAGCATTCGCATGTACTTGTAGACCTCGTGCGAATAAGGCAGCTTTCCCGGTGCTCCGGCCACGTCGCCGAGCACGGCTTTGGGAGTGGGGACGGTCTTTGACGCCGGGAGGTAGTCGACGAGAGGCGAGCTGAAGAAGGTTTCGGTCGTGTAGTCTCGGATCTTCTTTGTGTATTCCTCGTCGATCGGTTGATTCGGATCGCGCCCGGGCTTAACTGAACTCGTAGTCGCTGCGGTCGCCTTCTGCTGCGGGCCGATGGCGTTGACGGTCCCGCTAAGAACCAGGACAACTGAGATTGTCAGCACAAAAACGCTGGTGGAAAGAAGCCGTTTCATGTTTGGGTCCTCTTGACGATGATGTGGTGCAGTGGCCTTCCACTGTTGGAGCGCATCGTAGCAAAGCAGGTTCGCAAACGGCAAGTTGGACCGGCGCTGGTGTCCGACAAACCGGATATCGGACCGAACCGAACTGAGGCATCGCTGGTTGACAGGGAAAGACGTCTAGTTATAAAAGACGGTTATCGAAGGCACTCACTCACAAGCGCCGTCGCCTTCAAGGAGTATGTCCCAATGACACGCCGTCTTTTTTTCGCGCTAGTCCTTGCAGTGCTTCTCTTGCCGGCGGTCCGGGCTCTCCAGAGTCGTACGCAAACGGCGGCTCCGCCTGCGCAGGCTGACCGCGGGCTCAACGTCCGGCAAGTCGCGAGCGGATTGGCCCCCGATGGTAAGGGCCAGCTATGGGCGGTCATCATCGGGATATCGAGTTACAAGAACGTGCCGCCCGAAGGCCAGCTTCGCTTCGCGCATCGCGATGCCGAAGAGCTGGCGGCTTTTCTTCGCAGCCCCCGCGGCGGCGGCTTCCCATCTAATCACATCAAGCTGCTCTTGAATCAGGACGCGACCGTTTCCGCTATTCGAACCGCGATTGGCACATGGCTTGTCCGAAGCGCGGAGCCTGACGATGTCATTTACATCTTTTTCGCGGGCCACGGCGTTGTCGAAGGCGACAACGACGGTTACCTGCTTGCACATGATTCCGATCCTCAAAACCTCTATGCCACCGCGCTGCAGATCGGGGAGCTCGACCGAATCATCACCCAGCGACTACACGCCCGAATTGTCGTGTTGATGGCCGATGCGTGTCACGCCGGCCAGCTCGGCTGGGCCTCACGCGGCACGACGGAGCGGGCGCTCATCACAAACTATCTTGATGAAGTCGGCAAGAGCGGCGCCGGAGTCTTCCGGCTTCTCGCGTCACGCTCCAACGAGCGCAGTTTTGAAGATGGCCGGTGGGGCGGCGGTCACGGCGCGTTCACACACTTTTTGCTTGAAGGACTAAAAGGCAAGGGCGACCGAGATAAGGATGGGTTTGTTCGGGCTGGCGAGTTGCTCGATTACCTTTCGGAGGTTGTGCCCGAGGAAACAAAAGCGCTCCAGCACCCACGGTTTGCCGGCAACATCGATCCGCGGTTGCCGCTTTCGATTCTTGGGACCGAGAAACCACGCGAAACTTCCGACGTCGCTGTTCCAAGTCGAAGCTGCTCACTCGAAGTACGGGGCACCGCGGGCAGCGAGGTCTACATCGATAACTCTTATCGCGGAAGGATCAGGCCAAACGGCGTGCTGGTGATCGAAGATCTGAGCCCGGACAGGCACGAAGTATCGGTTGATCCGCCCAACGCGGAACCTTTCACCCAAACGGTTTCGCTGATTGCAGCCAGGACGGTGCTCGAGTTGAAATCCGACAAGGGTGCGACGAGAGTCGGCGGGCCGATTGGGCGAATCAAGGGCCCCCGGAACCGGCTCCTCCAACCACCAGCTCTCCGCTGGTCTCGCGGATCAAAGAGGCCGTCGCGCGAAACCAGGTGCTCGAGCCCGGTGGCGCGTGGCCATTGTACAAACAGCTTATCCGCGAATCCCCGGGGGAACCACAACGTGCGGGTATCGAGATCAGCCTGACAAGTTCGCTTGAAGAAATTGGGCAACAGGCGATCAACGCCTACATCCGCTCTTCGGTCCTGCAACTGAAGGCCTCCGACTTTCGCCGCGCCTCGGATGCATTCAGGTGTTTACGGACCCTGAACCCCGGCGATGGGCAGCTTGAAACAAAGCAGCTGTTTTGCGAAGCCCGGGTCGCCATCGACGAAGGGAAGAACAGGGAGGCGATTGCGGCGCTCAACAAGGCTATCAGTCTGGATCCCAAGGCTGGGCACGTCTACAACGCACTGGGAGTCGCCTACGAGAAGGAGAAAGACAACGAGCGCGCGGTCGAGGCCTTCAAACGTGCTGCCCAGCTTGCGCCCCAGTGGTCGTTCCCGCGCCTGCATCTCGGAATTCAATACTACGTTCGCGGCAAGTTGGAGCACGCCGAAGATGAGTTTGGGGCTGCGTTCCGTCTAGACCCGCGCGATCCGTACGCCTCATGGTGGCTGGTGCGCGTCTATCGCGAACGCGGTCACTACGCCGACGCCGAGACAGCGGCGCTGAATTTGATTCGTCTTATGCCCACATTCGCGTCGGTGCACGTCGACCTCGGGCTGATATACGAAGCAACCCGCCAACATGCCAAAGCAGCGGCGGAGTTCGAGACCTACCTCCGACTTGCCCCGAGCTCACAGGACGCCGCGTTGGTCAAGTACGATGCGGACCGGGTCCGCGAATCCGCAGCCAAGAACCGGCGATTGGCCGACAATAAACAACCGAGCCTGAAGCGTCCTTAGTCGCCATTCCCTTTGAAACTTCCCAGCTTGCCCAGACGTTGAACGCCCGGGTCGCGTTTCCATTCAGTCTCGGCTGCGTGCGCTACGTAGGCTGTGCTTGAACGATCCACCGAGCGCGTTGGTGGGATTCCCGGAGTGTCATATAATCGCGCTGCGTCCCTTCATAACACTGAAAGGCATGGATACCAATGAGAGACGGCTCGAACCAGCTCGTCGATGATGGTTCCAGACAACCCGCGGCGGTGACTGGTCGCGCTTCGATGTTTGCCTGGTCGAGTGAAGTGACTCGTTATCAGTGGATGGTGGTGTTGGTCGCGTGGTTGGGATGGGTCTTTGACAGCATGGACGGGACCCTGTTCTCGCTTGTTCAGAAACCGTCGATGACCGAACTGATGGGACCTGGGGCAACAGGGGCGGCGATCGGGTTCTACAGCAGTCTTGTCTTCGCGGTGATGCTCTTGGGCTGGGCAATTGGCGGAATAGGTTTTGGAATAGTCGCCGACTACATCGGCCGGACCAGGGCGCTCGCCATAACCATATTGATCTACTCACTGTTTACCGGCCTGTCGGCCGTCGCGCAAAGTTGGTGGCATTTGGCGGCTTTTCGATTCGTCACTGGGCTGGGGCTGGGCGGAGAATGGGCTGCCGGAGCGGCATTGGTGGCCGAGGTGTGGCCGGACCGGCTTCGTGCTAGGGCAGGCGCGATGCTTCAATCGGCAGCGGCGTTCGGCTACTTCTTTGCTGCACTGATCACTCGCGTGGTGGACGTGGCGTCGTGGCGATACGTTTATCTGGTAGGCGCTGTCCCCGCGATCTTTGTACTGTTTATTCGATTGATGGTCAAAGAGCCCGCGCGTTGGGTCGAGGTACGCGACCAACGGAGGCTCGCAAAGGCGGAGCGCGGGCATCAGCCAAGCGAGCTCGATGCTTTTACGCTAAAGCAACTGTTCGGCCCAAAACTTCGTCGCGATACGCTTGTAGCCTCGTCGCTGGCGTTCACGGTTCTGCTGGCGTTGTGGGGCGCGACAATGTGGATACCGTCGGTCATCCGCGAAGTAGGCGCGCGAGATGGACTAAGCTTAGAAGATCAGAACAGGTATGCGACTTACGCGGTCATGCTTCTCAACGGCGGATCGCTGTTTGGCTATCTCGGATTCGGACCGCTTGCGGATCGCTTCGGCAGGCGGGCTGCGTTTTTGTGTTTCTTCATCGGCGGGGTAATTCTATTCCCAGTGACATTCTTGATGACCGCCGATCTCACACAGATCTTTGTCTTGCTCCCGTTCCTGGGCATCTTCACGCTCGGGATAACAAGCGGCTTTCCGATCTATCTGCCCGAGCTGTTTCCGACGCGCGTGCGAACCAGCGGCGTGGGTTTGTGCTACAACCTCGGCCGCGTGGTGACAGCCGGCGGCGTGCTTATAACCGGAACGTTGGTCGGCTTTTTTGGCTCGTACGCAAAAGCGGCCAGCGCGGTGAGTTTGATCTACGTGCTGGGAATGTTTGTGTTGATTTTTGCTCGCGAAACCCGCGGCGAGCGACTGGCATGAAGCACCATCTCGCCGGCAGGACTAACCTCACCGCTTGCTGACGGTGCATTTGTGGCAACGCATATAGAGTGGACCGCGTATCAAAGGAAAGGCTGGAGGTTGAAGCTTATGAACCATTCACGCTGGATTGTCGCTCTTGCAGTTTGTGTCCTGTCGATCAACGTTTGCGCGCCCGCTGATGCCCAGACAATCACTGCGACGGTTGAGGGTCGCACAACGGATAGTTCCGGCGCGGCAGTGGCTGGAGCCACTGTCACCGCGGTGAGTTCGAGCACCGGACTGTCCCGGTCCGCGGTCTCTGCGGACGGCGGCGAGTACCGGATATCGCTTCTGCCGGTCGGCGAGTACACCGTCACCGTCGAGCACCAGGGATTCAAACGCGACTCCAGGAGAGTCAGCCTTGTTATCGGCCATGCCGCGACATTGGACTTTGCTTTGCAAGCTGCGGAAATGCCCGAGCAAGTAAATATACAACCGCCTAACCGACTGCCGAGCCTCCACGTTCCGGAGCCAGCTCGATTCCGCATGCGGGACAGTCGTGGGTG
>CAZOOE010000174.1:3998-6648 GCA_964581275.1 uncultured Clostridia bacterium | reverse complement strand
GCCAGGCAGCGGAAATTGGATTCTGCTTTGCAAGCCGGGGCAATTGCCGGGCAAGTAAATATAGAAGCCGCCGAGACGATCGCTGAGCCTACACGTACCGAAGTCAGCTCCGTCATCAGCCAGCGCCAGGTCGGAAATTTGCCGGTAAATCGACGTCAGTTCATCGACTTCGTGCTGCTTGCGCCCGGAGTGACGATCGGCGATACCACGTCGGGTAGTACTGACGTCATCGTCGAACCGGTCACTAAAATCTCTTTTGCCGGTCAAAACATTCACTTCAACTTTGTGGCGATTGACGGAGCCGACAACATCTCGACTGCATCGGGGATTCAGAAAACCACGCCGTCACAAGACGCCGTTCAGGAGTTTCGCGTCGTCAACACGGTCTACAGCGCCGAGTTCGGGCGCGCGGTGGGAGGGATTATCAACATCATCACCAAAGGCGGAACGAATGAGATTCACGGCTCGGTATACGATTACTTCCGCAACGATGCGCTCGACGCCAAGAGCATCCTCGCTTCATCAGGGCTGAACACCCTTCACCAGAATCAATACGGCGCATCTTTTGGCGGGCCGCTGAAGAAGGACCGGACGTTTTGTTTCGTCAACTACGAGGGTCAACTGCGAACAGAATCACCTTTTTACAACTCGATCGTCCTGTCTAACATAGCCGCGATCAACCAGGCCAAGGTCGCGCGCTATGGATTGCCGGCGGAAGACTTAAACGTGTTGCGCGACTCGAATGCGGACAATTTTTTGTTTAAGCTCGATCAAAACCTTGGCAAGCATACGCTGACCGCTCGGTACTTCTTCAACGACGCGCGCTACACCAACGTCTCCCCGTTGAACGACGGGTTTGATCTGCCCTCAGGGTTCAAAAACAACTTCCTGCGCGATCAATCAGTAGTCGGGAATTTGATTTCGACGTTGACGCCAAATTTCTTCAATGAGCTTCGCGGACAATACGCGCATCGCTCTTTCGATTTTCCAACTGCCAGCACTCAGCCGCATCTCGAGGTCGCCAACACCTTTGCAATCGGGGTCAATCGCGGCAACCCTGACTTCTACAAAGAGAGCCGATTCGAGATTGTGGACAACGTGACGCTGGCTCGGGGACGGCACACGATCGGGTTTGGCGGCAACTACAATTTCGTGCGGACAACCGAATCGTTTCCTCTGTTCTATCCGTTTGAAGCAACGTTCGCATCCTTGCCGGATTTGCTTAACGGTGACCCGTTCGTGATTTTCTTCCAGCGATTCCGCACGCCGAATTTCGATGAGCCGACGCTCGACACCTCGGCGTATCTTAAACAGCGAATCCCAGAAGCCGTGCGGAATCAGGCGAAGGGCGTGCTGGATCACACCTACGACGGGTTTTTCGTTCAAGACAAGATTCGGATCGGCAGCCGTTTGACCGCGAATCTGGGACTGCGCTACGAGTTCGAGACCTGGCCGAAGGAAGCGCTCGACAACGACTATAACAACTTCGACCCGAGAGTCGGGTTCGCTTTCAATGCAGGCACTAAATGGAACCTGGTGATTCGGGGAGGCACGGGCATTTTCCACGGCACGATTCCGTCGCCGCTGCTCGCGTGCCAAATTCCTTCTTGCGGCGGTCCGAAGAAATACCCGGGGCGCGAGAACAAGGAAGACGACCTCAATTCGACGACCGGTCTGTTTGCTTTTGGAGCTGATCCGGCGACGATGCACACCGCGCTGGCGGCGTTGATTGGTCCCGGCGTAACGACCGGCGTATATCCTCGGTTCGCCCCAGGGCCTGGAGGCGATGCCCAGAAGGCGACCATTGTTCGGTTCGCCAAAGATCATCAAGCTCCATATGGCATTCAGATGAGTCTCGGCGTCGAGATTCAGCCGGCGCAGGGTAGTGCGCTCAGCGCAACCTATCTTCGGGTCCGGGGCGTTCACCTGGGCAGCTTCTTCAACGTGAACCAGCCTGACCCAAGCGGGACCACCGAAGCCGGTACGCCGGATTATGCCGCGCTGAGGCCCGTTTCTTCGTGTCGTCCGTGTTTGCTCGATAGACGAGTAGCGGTGCCAGGTTTCCGGAATCCGGAGTTCGGCGTTTTCTTTGAAGCGGACTCGCGGTGGAACTCGACCTACGACGGGTTGTTGGTCAACCTCAATCAGCGGGTCAAAAAGGCATTGAACTTCGGGATTAGTTACACATTTTCGAAATCGATAGACGACGGACCGAATCCGAGTTTTGTGCTGATCCCGATCAACTCGGGGCGCATCGATCAAGAGCGAGCGTTGTCTTCCGATGATGCGAGACATCGCTTCGTCGGCAACGCAACTTGTACTTCGCCAAGCACCGCCAACGCTCTGGTCCGCGACTTTCAGTTGAGTTTTATCGTCACGCTCGAGTCTCCGCATCGGTTCACCAAGTTCGCGGGATTTGATGCCAACGGCGATGTGTTTGGGGTGAATGATCGCGTTGGACTCGACGGCAGAAACACGTTCGAAGGCGACAGTCTGCAAACCGTTGACGTACGATTGTCGCGGTCATTCACGATTCGCGAGAAGAAAAAGCTGCAGCTAATCGCAGAGGCGTTCAACTTGCTCAATACGCTCAACGTCAGGTTTTTCAACACCGTCCATGGGGACGCGAATTTTAATACGGCCAAAAACA
>CAZOOE010000174.1:0-3988 GCA_964581275.1 uncultured Clostridia bacterium | reverse complement strand
CCGGAAAGGAGAGCTCAACCCCGCGTATGGCAATCCCATGGCGATCTTTAACCCCCGGCAAATTCAGTTTGCCGCGCGATTCACATTCTGAGAACCCCCTGAGAGCGTAGCAGCGCTGCCGCCGTTGCTGTGTGAGAGACGCAGACAGGGGATATCTGAGTCCCAGGGAGAGGTTCAAACGATGAGTGCGCAACGGCTCCTGATTCTCGGGGGCATCATCTTGATCGTCGCCGGCATGATCTTTGGAGACGTCTTTGCCGTGTTTGGCCTGCATCAAAATGCGAGCCGGATCGGCGATGCGATGACCGAGGTGACGGATGCGGTCGCCGCGAAGGATCCTGCGGCGGTCAAAGCGCTCTTCTCAAACATCGGCGGCTTGCTCGAGAATCGCGGTACCAAGGTGGACACTCACGTCCACGTGATCGACTTCGGTTATCTGGCCCTTTTGCTGGCCCTGATTCAACCGTATGTCGCGCTCGGGGAGCATACACGCAAGAGGCTCGCGCTACTCTTCATCTGCGGTGCGGTGATGCTGCCGATATCGGTGTTCTCGATCCACTATGTCGGGCTGGCGTACAGCCCGCTGAGTGCGATTGGTTGGGCAAGTATCCTGGCCGACCTCGGCGGATCACTGGTCATCATCGCCTGCGCCGGAGAACTGATTGGGTTGTGGCGACGGGTGCGCGATTCCGGTAAATCATTCGTTGAGGATGTTGCGATCGAGGATCATAGTTGGGCGTCCCGAGCACTACTCACCGGCGGCACTGTGCTGGTTCTCGCCGGGTTTTTGCACGGCGCTTTCTATGCCGTATTCGACCTCGAGAGACACGAAATGCAGGACCAGGTGGCACTCGAGACCATAGTCAACACCTCGGTCACTCAGCAAGGCGCGATGAGCCGAAACATGAAAGACGCACATTCAGTCGTTGCAGGCTACCGGCTGATTCAGGCTGAGAAAGCGGTTAACATTGCGGCCCACTCGCATATCATCGAGTTCGGACTGCTTGCGATCCTGCTGGGGTTCATTCAGCGATACGTTGCACTGGCGGACCCTTGGAAGCAAAGATGGGCGGTGTTGTTGCTGGCCGGCTCCGTGGTGTTGCCGGTCTTCGTGCTGCTGGAATTGCAGTTCGGTTTGGTCGCTGGTGGAATCGCCGACGCCGGAGGACTCCTGATCATTGTCGCGCTGATTGGAATGCTCAGCGGAGTGTTGCGACGGACGGAACGCATCGAATCAGAGAGCGTAAGTACCGCGACGACCGGATCTCAGAAGCTCTTAATTATTTCAGGCGCGGCTCTTGCAATCTGGGGCATGGGTTTCGGCCTGTACTATGCACTGTTTGCGGAGCATCAAACGCTTGAAAAGATCGGCGGCTCGCTTGCAACGAGCTTTATAGATGGAGCGAAGGGCGACTTGATGGCCGCGCGCGAGTCACTTCAAACATACGCCGACATACAGTTCGCCTACGTTCGCTCGGTCGATGTTCATTCGCATTGGATAGGGCTGGCGATGCTGCTCATCGTGTTCGGCTTCTCGTTTGACCGCCTGGGCTTCACCGAAAGCCGCCGAATGACCGTTAGTCGGGTTCTGGCCGTTGGGTCGGTGACGTTTCCACTTGGCGTCATACTGCAAACGCTGGATAGAGGACTCATCCCACAAGCGGTCGCTGCGCTCGGGGCTGCCCTGGTCATCATCGCGCTCGCAGCTATTGTGCTGGGTTTGCGCGCAAAGAGGAACTGATGAAGAGAATAACAGTGGTGCTTGTCATCGGGGCGCTAGCCTGCGCCTGTTTGCCGGTCGCAGCCTTCGCTCAGCAAGACAAGAAGAAGGCGGCAGTCAACCTGATCAACTCTCTCAGGTCGGCTCGAGTGATCGAGTTGAACTTTATATGGGACCGCAACTCGCCCTTATTGGGATTGAATCCCCCATTCACCATCGGGCTGCAGACGAGTCACAAACAAACCAGCGGAATGATTCCGGGTGGCATCGCATTCGCTGCCGACATGATGTTCTTCAGCGGGCAACACGGCTCGCCTAACGTCGACGCGCTTGGTCATATCTCGGACAACATGAAGATGTTCGGCGGCATTGACGCTGCTGCCAATGAGGGCGCGACCGGACTCCTGAAGCTGGGGATCGAGAATTATCCGAAGGACCGATTCATCAATCGAGGGGTGCTGCTCGACGTGGCTCGCGTCAAGAACGTAGACGCGCTTGCGCCCGGTCAGGAGATCACGGCGCAGGACCTGGAGGCCGCTGCCAAAGCCGAAGGAGTAGAAATTCAGCCTGGCGATTCCGTGCTGATCAGGACCGGATATGGCAAGTTTTTTGAAGCCGATCGCGCAAAATACTCAGGATTTAGACCCGGTCCAGGCGAAGGCGCTGCGCGCTGGCTCGCGAACAAAAGGATTTTTCTTGCTGGAGATGACCAGATGAGCTTTGAAGTCGTGCCCGAGAAAGGTACGATCTTTCCTTGCCATCGTATTCTGATAGCCGACAACGGGATATACATCGTCGAGAACTTGAATCTCGAGGAGCTGGCGAGGGCTCTCGCCGAGTTGAACGTCTACGAGTTTACTCTCATTCTAAACCCGCCCAGGATCAGGGGCGCGACTGGCGCAGCAGCAAATGCATTCGCGATAATACCTCAGTGAGGAAGGGACAAGACGCAACAACGGCGAACACAGGGAGCGCTATTCTATTTTCCCACGGTTCCCCGTGTCTCCCGTGGTTCTAAAGGAAATAATGAAAATAACTATCATCGGCGGCGGGCCATCCGGATTGTACTTCGCAATCCTGATGAAGAAGCTCGATCGGACGCACGAGATCACCCTCCTCGAACGCGACGGACCAAATGACACCTTCGGCTGGGGCATTGTCTTTTCGGATCAAACGTTTTCTTACCTCAAGGACAACGACAAAAAGTCGTTCGCGGCCATTACACGCGTTTGTCAGCGATGGGACAACGTCGATGTGATTCACAAAAGCCAAAAGGTCACTATTCGCGGAAATAAGTTTTCGGGGATCGGCCGTCTGGCGTTCCTGAACATTCTTCATAAGCGATGCATAGACCTCGGCGTCGATGTGCGCTTCGACACCAACATCACTGACCTGAATGAACTCCCGCCGTACGATCTGCTCGTCGGCGCGGATGGAGCCAACAGCTTCGTGCGGGGAGCGTTCAGCCAGGCCTTTCAACCATCGCTTGATCTGAGAAAGAACCGGTATATCTGGCTTGGCACGCGTCAGTTGTTTCACGGGCTGACGTTGATCTTCCGAGAGCACGAGGCCGGGTTGTTCATCGCGCATGCCTACAAGTTCAACGAGACCACCAGCACCTTTATCGTCGAGTGCAGCGAAGCGACCTGGCGAAACGCCCGGTTTGACTGGAAATCTGATCCGGAAACCTGTCAATACCTCGCCGAGGTATTCAAGCCGGACCTGGGCGGAAACCCGTTGCTTTCCAACAACTTCGTGCGCTGGCTCAACTTTCCGCTTGTGAAGAACAAACGATGGTTTCACAAGAACATTGTGCTGCTTGGCGACGCGTTGCACACGGCACATTTCTCGATCGGCTCAGGTACGAAGCTCGCGATCGAGGATTCGATTGCGCTTGCGAAGTGCTTCAAAGGGGACACCAATGTCGAACACGCGCTCGCAGAGTTTCAACAGGTCAGAAAGCCGGTCGTCGACGAATATCAAGACGCAGCTTACTCGAGCTTGGTCTTATTCGAGAATGCCCAGAGGGAATTGCACCTGGACCCAATACCTTTCGCCTACAAGCTGATGACCCGGAGCAAGAAGATCGACTACGAGAATCTCAAGGAGCGCGACCCGGAGTTCATCGCAGCTTACGATCGGTGGAGGGGCGAGGCAGAAGGCAAGGGTCAGAAACCAGAGGTCAGAAGTCAGAGGTCAGAAGGCGGAAGGCAGAAGGCAGAAGGCGGAAGGCAGAAGGCGGAAGGCGGAAGGCAGAAGGCGGAAGGC
>CAZOOE010000173.1:0-11845 GCA_964581275.1 uncultured Clostridia bacterium | reverse complement strand
GCTTTCTCCAGCCCCAGGCCGAAGGGGATGGCCGGGATGGAGCTGGTCGGCTTCTTCAACGGCCTGCCGGTGATGAACTATTGCGACCCGCCGGATCACACCCGCCGCCGCAGGGTAGTCAACTCCGCCTTCCTGCCGAAGCAGACCGCGCCTCTGGCCGAAGAGGCCAGCAAGATCATCGACGCCGCCTTCGACAGGGCGATCGACCAGGGCGGCACACCGGGCAAGATAGCCGGAATCTTCAAGCAGCGTCATCAAGAAAAAGAGAATCACTATTTGGGGAAAGAAGACCGCCACCGCGCCCACTCCTCCCACGACTCCCTCGGCGAGGAAATGAGACAACGGGTTCTCGGGTAAGATGGCTAGCAATAGCCGTCCGGTTCGCGAGAACAGCCAGTCGATCAGGTCCATGAAGGGTCTGGCGGCCCAGAATATTGACGAGAAAAGCCCAACGAGAACCGCGAAAAAGATCGGAAACCCTAAGAAGCGATGCAGCACCACCTGATCGATGCGCGCGGTGAACGAGTCGTCGGCAAGCACAAACAGATTCTTGTTGGTGAGCGCCTCACTGCGGGCCAACAGCTCGCGGATCGCCTTATAGGCCAAAACCGGTTCCTCGGGCAGTTCTGCGAGCGCATTCCGACGATTTAGCGGGCGTGCAAGCGCGGCATTGAGAACGGTCATCAACTCAGCGGCGCCCCATCCAGTTCGTCCATCTACCGGTACCACAGGCACTCCAATCGCTTCTTCAAGTCTGCGCACGTTGACGGTTTGCCGCATGCGCGGCAGCAGGTCCATCATCGTCAGCGCAATCACCGTCGGCTTGTCTTGACGGGCAACGAACGAGGCAAACCTGAGGTGACGTTCGAGCTGAGTAGCATCAACTGCTACGATCAACGCGTCTCGTTGGACGGAAGTGTGGTTGCCTTCGATGACTCGGCAGGATAGTTCTTCTTCTGGCGAGGATGCTGAAGTACTGTGGACTCCAGGCAAGTCTATCAGTAAGACCTGTTGCCCAAATTCAGCTTTGCTTTTGCCGCGCGACAGCGTGACGGTGACTCCCGGATAGTTTGCGGTGTGGAAACTACCACCGGTGAGCGCGTTCATTAACGCTGTCTTGCCGGCATTCGGAGCACCCGCGAGACAAACCGAACGTAGCTGAGATCTGGTCTCAACGTGAAGCTGAAGCGTATTGGCTTCGGTGTTTGTGTGCGGCGAGCTAGCCTCTACTGAAGACATGAGACAAGTTCGCTCACTGAAGTCTGATCCACGCGGCTTCGCGTCGTCTGAGGGCGAGTCGCATTCCGCGGACCATCACAACCAGCGGATCCCCGAGCGGGACTGACTGAACCACCGCCAGCTCTTCGCCAGGCGTAATTCCAAGATCCAGCAAACGTCGCCGTTCGTCATCGGGTCCGTCGATTCCTTTGACCCGATACGGCGTATTATGAAGGGCATCTACCAAGCTCATATTCCCTCTTCGGCAATTAGTCCCAAAATGAAAATGAATTTCAATTTGTCCAGCAGGGCTAGAATAACCTCAAAGCAAATGACTGTCAATGAAAAGTTTGGGGTCTGGGGAAAGTTTTGGGGGATCAGGCTGGGCTAACTCCATCGGTCTCTCGATGTTGCAAGATAGATACCTGTGAGCACGAGCGCGCCGCCGACAAAAGTCGCCAGCGGCGGACGCTGCGCGAAGAAGATCAGGGCGAGCAAGCTTGCCGCGACCGGCTCGCCCAGAAACGCCAAGGAAATTGCTGTAGGCCGTACGTGTTTGAGTGTCCAGTTGAACACGGTATGTCCAATAATCGTCGGCACGATCGCCAGCGCTGTCAGGTACCACCAGGCCGACGCGCTGTAAGGCCCAAGTGGCAGCCGGAGAATCAGCACCCAAAACAAAAGAAGCAAAGAGCACATTGCGTAAAGCGGGGTCACATAACCTAACAGGCTGATCCGCGCTCGCGCTTTCCGACCCACGATGAAGTAACCTACGACCGCCAATGCACCGAGCACCGCCAGCCCATCCCCCTTGAGCGCGAGCTGGATGTTCCCAAAGGCGTCGTGGCTCATGATCGCCATTCCCGCGAGGCCAATGGCGGTTCCAACCAGGCCTCGGCGCGGGGGCCGCTCGCCCAGAAAGAAGTAAGAAGCGATTACTACAAACAAGGGATGGCTGTTGACCAGCACGATGGATGTGGCTATTGGCACATACTCGAGCGACGTTATCCAGGCGCCGAAGTGGATCGCAAGGCAGAACCCCCCCAGAACCAGAAGGCTGAGATCGTTTCGCGCAAGCGATGCGATCTCCTTCCACTTCGAGGCGAGCGAAGCGGGCAGCAGTATCACTGCCGCGATCGCCATTCGATAGAACGCGATTGCGAGAGGCGGTACCTCCAACCTCTCCAGCTTTGTGACGAAGATCGATGAGAAGGCCAGCGCAACCACAGCGAGAGCCATCGCCGTCATAACTCGGCTTGTGCCGCGCGGTCGGGCGTTAGTACGGTCTCCGGTCACAATGGATGAGACTAGAATTGGCGACGGCGGGCTCGCGAACCTTGATGCTGGAGCCCTCGTCTGTCCCGGCTCGAACTTTATAGCACCACCGGCGTTTGATGAGAAAGCCGTCGGTGAGTCTGCTTGCGATCAGCGGCCCGAGGTGCTAATAACTTCACTTGCTCGATACGCGAACTTCCATCGAAAGGACCAGATCAATGCGACTTATTTCCGTCATAACATTGCTGGCCGCGACCACACTCTGCGGCTGCAATGGAACTTCTACAAATGTCAATTCCAATCTCAACCGCAACACCAACAGCACTCCGAATTTCAAGCCCCCTCAGCCGATCAAACCGGTTGACGCCGTGGATCCGAATTTCAAGGCGTGCAACTCATACTTCCCGCTGGTTCCGGGATCGGTTGTGAAATACGTGATCACTTACTCAAGCGGCCTGGTGGGCGACTTGACTGTCGTCGTAGATGCGGCGGACGAGGGAGGGCGAAAGATCTTCACTCAGAGGTCGCAGATCGTTGACCGGAGTGGCGGCCTGAAGATTACCCAGTCGACAATTCGAAAATTCGTTTGCGACGGCGACAGAGTTCAGATCCTGTCGGAGAAAACCGACGGCAACGTTGAGGGTCAACAATCTTCCTCTGATTTTGAGTACCCGGAAAACTCAATGATGATGACCGATCCCAAGGCGATGTTGACCAAAGGCTCGACCTGGAACCAGGCCTTCCACATAGTCTTCCATTCCCCGGGACAAGCTCCGTCGCGAAGCCCCGAGCCGACCGTCGTCTCGTTTGAAGTGACCGGACCGCAGGACGTAACAACTCAGGTCGGCACGTTCAAAACCGTTACGGTGGTTCGCAAAGTAGGCGGAAATGTTGTGACGGATTTCTACGCGGCCGGGTTAGGGCTGGTAAAGCGTCAGTCAAAAGAAGGCACCAGCTGGGAGATAAAAGAGTACAGCGGGCTGAAGGCGCAGGAGTGATGACAAGGGTGCGATGAGAATGACGATAATCAATCCGGAAGCCTTGGGTCAGCCGAGCGGTTACAGTAATGGAGTATTGTTGGAAGGCGGCTCGCTATTGTTCGTTGCCGGACAGATCGGTTGGGATCGCGAGGCCAGAATTGTCAGTGACGACTTCGCTGAGCAGTTCGCGCAGGCGCTCGAGAACGTACTCGCGGTCGTCCGCCAGGCCGGAGGCGGACCTGAAAACATTGGCAGACTGTTGATCTTTGTTACCGACAAGGATGAATATGCCTCGCGGCTGCGCGACATTGGTGCGGCTTACCGGCAGCTCATGGGCAGACATTTTCCAGCGATGACGCTTGTTGAAGTCAGCAGCTTGCTCGAGCGCCTTGCCAAGGTCGAGATCGAAGCTCTGGCGGTCGTACCCACGCCGGTCCCGGACGGTGACCAGAAGTGAGAGCTTCAACCCACATGGATCCCAAAAGCTTCTTGTACGAAGAGCGAGACGCAGTTGCGTTGATAACCCTAAATCGACCTGACCGGCTGAACTCGCTGACTTTTGAAGTCTATCAGGAGCTGACCGACACACTGGCGGCGCTTCGCACGCGCGACCAAGTGCGAGTAGTCGTCATCACTGGACGCGGGCGAGGCTTCTGCTCGGGTGGCGACGTCGAAGAGATCATCGGCGAGCTGTTCGGCCGCGATATCAGCGGGCTGCTCGCGTTCACTCGGATGACCTGCGATCTGATCCGCAATATTCGAATTCTCAACAAGCCTGTGATTGCCTCGCTCAACGGCACCGTCGCGGGCGCCGGTGCTGCCATCGCACTCGCTTGTGATTTACGAATCGCAGCCGACAACGCAAAGATCGCCTTTTTATTTGTCAAAGTCGGACTCGCAGGCGCTGACATGGGCGCCGCCTTTCTGCTGCCTAAGATCGTTGGGCTCGGCAACGCCACCGAGATACTTTACACGGGTGATTTCGTCAGCGCGGAGGAGGCTCACAAGATCGGGCTATACAACAGAGTCGTAGCCGCGAGCGAGCTCGAGACTGAGACGATGCGATGGGCCGGGAAGCTCGCATCCGGACCCGGGTTCGCGCTGGGGATGACCAAGGCGGCGCTCAATCGTGAGCTGGATATGAGCCTGGAAATGGCGCTGGAAGCCGAATCCGAGGCCCAGGCTGTTTGCATGTTGAACCCGGATTTTCGGGAGGCCTACCAGGCGTTCACCGAGAAACGCGCGCCCGAGTTTAACAAGTGAAGCAGACGTCTGGGATCGGTCTTTGCGGCTTAACGACTTTGCGTGGAGACATCCATATCACTGCGACCCCGGGCATCCACTTTACGCTAAGGATCGAGATGGACAAGAAGAGGAAAGATCTCAAAAGAGAGTACCAACAGACTCATACTCCGATGGGTGTCTACCAGATTCGCAACAGCATCAATGATAAGGTATTCATTGGGAGCGCTCTCAATCTTACGGGGGCGCTGAACCGAAGCAGACTCCAGCTAGACGCGGGTAGCCATCCGAACAAGAGACTTCAAACAGAGTTTCGGGAATTCGGAGGCGAAAACTTCGTGTTTGAAATCCTGGATGAGCTCGGAGCAACCGAGGGCCCGAGACACGACTATCGAGCGGATCTCGCGTTCCTGGAAGAGCTTTGGCTGGAGAAGGCACAGCCCTACGGCGAGCGTGGATACAACGAAAAGAAGAAAGGAAGAGAAGAGAGGCTGAGACTGATTGCGCAGAACAGGGCATCGAAGCAGTGATCCGGTTCCGGCCTTAGCATTCCGAGAGTAATCATGTCATTCGGTTTACCACCCAAAGATGAGCCGAGACTCACCTACGGCGGTTATCTGAAGCTTGCCGATCTAACATCGCTTCAGCATCTGCTTTCCGATCCGCCTCAACACGATGAGATGTTGTTCATCATAATTCATCAGGTCTATGAACTGTGGTTCAAGGAACTGCTGCACGAGCTCGACACGATCATCGAAAGACTCAACGCGGATCAGCCGCTGTCTGCGCATCGCCTGGTGCGCAGATGCATCGAGATTGAACGGGTGCTGGTCGACCAGATCGCTGTGCTCGAGACGATGATGCCCACGGACTTTCTTGCCTTTCGAGATCACCTGATGCCTGCGAGTGGATTTCAGTCCTTTCAGTTTCGCGAGATTGAGTACGTCTCGGGCTTGAAGGATGCAAGCTTCTTGAAGAACTACGACCCGGGCTCGGAGGAGTACTTAACTTTGGAATTGCGTCTATCGCAGCCTTCGCTTGCGGATGCCTTTTACACGATGCTTCGAAGGCGGGGGTTCAACCTTCCAGAACCAAGAGCCTCGGGCGTTGGCGAGCGCGTGGCGATAAGCGTGGAAGGACAAGATGCGGCGGGGCACGAGCACATCCGCGAGCTCAAGCGTGTCTATCAGGACGCCGACAAGCACTATGATCTATTCTTGTTGACGGAGAGCCTGATTGAATACGATGAGATGTTTTCGATGTGGCGGCTGCGTCACGTCAAGATGGTGGAGCGGATGATAGGTACCAAGACCGGGACAGGCGGGAGCGAAGGCGCAGCGTATTTGAAGAAGACCGTCGAAAGAAAGTTTTTCCCAGAGCTGTGGGAGCTTCGAACTTATTTGAGCAAGAAGAGCGGATATTAAGATTGCCGATTACCGACGGCCGAATTTCGATTGCCGGTATGCATGGCTGCTTTAAAGGGACGATTAGCCTCGTCAATGGCCAATCGGAAATCGCCAATCGACAATCGACAATTCCCAGGAGGCTTGTATGGACGAACTTCTTGAGTGGCGAAAAGAATTTCCGATACTGAACAACACCGTCTACATGATCAGTCACTCGCTCGGCGCGATGCCCAGACGCACTCGCGACCGGCTGCAGGAGTACACTGACATGTGGTCGACGCGCGGTATTCGAGCCTGGGAAGAAGGCTGGTGGATGATGGCCACAACGGTTGGCGACATGATCGGCAAGATTATCGGCGCGGGCGCGGGCGAAGTGGTAATGCACCCGAACGTCTCAGTCTGCCAGTCGATCATAGCCTCCTGTTTCGCATTCGGCGGCAAGCGTAACAAGATCGTCACCGAAAGTTTGAACTTTCCCTCGAACTTGTACATCTATCACTCGCTTGAGAGAGAGGGCGCCGAGTTGGTCACCGTGCCTTCGGATGACGGAACGACAGTGCCGCTCGAGAGGATGCTAAGCGCAATCGATGAACAGACGCTGCTCGTCAGCGTTTCGCATGTGATCTTTCGCAGCTCGTTTATTCAGAACCTCAAGGCGATAACCGAGCGCGCTCACGACGTTGGCGCGTTCGTCGTAGCAGACGTATATCAATCAGCTGGGACTGTCCCTCTCGACGTACGAGACATTGGGCTGGACTTCGCTACCGGGGGGTCAGTGAAGTGGCTCTGCGGCGGGCCGGGGGCAGGTTATCTGTATGTGAAGCGCGATCTCTGGCCGACGCTAGAGCCGCGATTGACCGGATGGCTGGCGCACGAAGACCCGTTTGCGTTTGAGACTGGGCCAAACAAGTACGCTGACAATATTTATCGCTTCCTGAACGGCACGCCGAGCGTTCCGGCGATGTATGCCGCGATGTCCGGCTACGAAATCGTGAATCAAGTCGGAGTCGATAAGATTCGAGAGAAATCGATAAGGCAGACGACGCGACTGATCGAGCTGGCCGAAGATCAGGGCTTCAAGATCAACTGCCCTAGAACTGCGGCCGATCGCGGAGGGACGGTGGTGATCGATGTTCCACACGGACAGCAGGTGACGACGGAGCTCTTGCGCCGCGATTTCCTTGTTGACTATCGCCCGGGCGCCGGGATTCGCGTAGCGCCGCACTTCTACTCGACGGACGAGGAGCTCGAACTAACGGTTCGTGAGATCAAGGCCATTCTCGAGACAAAGGCCTACGAGCAACACAGCGCTGTGTCGTCCGCCTGATGAAGGCCGGACTACGAACTCAACAGCACTCCATTTGAGCAAGTGAGTTGACCTGGACCGACAAGGGCTGTTATCAATTCTTGCGTCGCGACTGCCATACTCATCAGGTCAAGAGTGTGTCGTGATGTCGAAGACAACGTCGTTAAGTCTGCTGCTCCTGGTCGCTGCCCTGGTTATTCCCGGACCATCCGCCCAACGTGTTAATGCGATAGACCTGGTAGATGTGTCGACCCACTACATAGACGTTCCAGCGGGCTCGTTCGGTTCGGGAACGATCGAGCTTGCCGCGACGCTATACCAACCGCGCTTTTTCCCGTTCGCTCCGGCCGCGGTTTACATTCATGGATGGGGAGGGCATCGACTGACCGGAGAAGATAACCTCGCGTACTACATCGCGGCAACGGGTTATATTGTGCTCTCTTACACTGCCCGTGGGTTTGGCGACGGCGAATCGGGAGGGCGAGTGACGCTCGCCGGACCGGATGAGCTGAACGATCTTCGACGAGTCATCGATTGGCTGACCGCCGATCCGGATCACGTGATCGGACCCCGGGTGACCAAAGTTGGAGTACTCGGCGGTTCGTACGGGGGTGGTCACTCGTTCCAGATAGCGTCGGATCCCCGAGTCTCGGCGGTGATTCCGCTTGTGGGTTGGACTGACCTCGAGCAGGCGCTCTATCCAAACGGCGCGATCAAGTACAAGCTCGGGCTGGCCGAGTTCTATGGTGGCCTTGACCAGCGAGTAGGCCAGGCGCCTTTCTTCAACTACAGTCAGCTCCAGTTTGATTTGTTCGACTCCGCCGCTGAAGGCCGGGTGCCCGACAGCGGAACAAGGCAAACGCTTCGTGCCCGCTCGATCGCGGCGCGCAATGCTGACGGACAAGAGATACTTGATCCGTCCCGACAGCCGGTAGCGCCGACGTTCATCATCCAGTCCTGGGACGACTATCTTTTCCCGCCGAGCCAGGTTTTGGAGGTGTTTTCTCAGATAACCGCGCCAAAGCAAATATACCTCGGTCGGCACGGGCATCCTCCAGGAGGTAACACCTTCGAAGGTGAGGATCTCTACATAGCCACCGAGGTGTTGCGGTGGTTCGATCATTACCTTCGCGGTATCGGCGGTACTGACTCGCGCAAGGTGACCAGCGCCCCGGCTCCGTTTTCGGTAGTCCCGTTTACCGCCAAACAGCTCCCATCAAATGATATCGTTACGACCGCGCTATTTCTGAAGACCGGTGGGACCCTGTCGCGCAAGAAGAAAGGCCCGGTTCAGCAGGAGACTGCAGGCGCAACCTTTCTCCCTGAACTCATTCGAAGCTCACGTCTTGGAGCGGAAATTCCTGCGCGGAGCGACATGTTCAGCGGCCACGCAGAAGCGCTGCCCGGCGTGCCACAACGGCTCGAGTACACGTTTGCGCCCTGGGACACGGAGACCGAGATGATCGGCTCGAGCGAGTTCTCCCTCTTCGTCAGCAGCGACACCTCGAGGGATGTCGATCTGATCGTCCGAACCTTTGACGTCTCGCCGAATGGATCGGAGACCGAGGTGACCGTCGGCGTCGCTCGGGTCACTGGCCTCGCCGCCGGAGAAGTCCGGCGAGTGACGTTTCAGGATTTCGGAGACGACTGGGTCTTTGGAGCCGGGCACTCACTCAGACTCAAGGTCTCGAATATTGACTTCCCGGATTTCAGACCTCCAGGCGCAAACGACAACACTCCGTCAGAGATCACGATCCACACCGGAAAGGCGTTTCCGTCCAGCATGAGACTTCCATTACGCATCAACTAGTTGCTCGTAACAACTGGAAGTCGTAGTACCCGTCGATCTCGGGTCGCGATCGGACTCCCGGCGGCGTCCGCACGACTTGGGTCACCGTTGGCCGGCAGTCGGCTGAGAAGAGTTTACTTGCTGCCTAAGATAGTCGCCGAAAGCTCGAACGTTGGCGACGAAGCTCTGGACTTGTTGTTTCAGCTCGGCTGATGTGACCTTCTTCATTCCCCTCGGCACTTCGAACAGTGAAGTCTCGGGATCAAGTTGCAGTCGTTCGGCCACGGTAACGATTCGGGCCCCGGCGCCGCTTGATGACGTGGTGTCTATTTCGGATCGCAAAGGCAGACCAGTCTCTTGATCTACATAGACGATGCTTTCGGCCTGTGCCGTTCCAACTTTCGAGTGAGTGTCGGTTGAGCCGCTGACCCGATACTTGACTGCAGAACGTCCGTTTACCATTTCAGTGCCAATCCGTTCGAATTGAGTGCGCTCTTTGAGACGCGCGACTACTGAAGCCGGACTCATCACCTCGCCCAACTGGAACCCTAGTTCCTGGGAATCGAGCTCCACGTATTGGTTGCGGCCAGGAAAGATCAAATACTTGAGCACCGGCTTTTCGAGATAGATCACCTCGCCGACCGGGTCGGGTAGTTTGAATGACACCCGGCGGTCCGTTCCCATTCTTGCGAAGGAGAATTGGAGCGGCGGGATGTTCGCCTGAGGCGCGTTGCCAGTCGGTTGTATTGCGATTGTGGTTGCTACGCTGTAACTCTCGGGTTCCCGAGCCTCGAGATTATTGATGGCCGCCGGCGGAGCGGTGTTAGCGTTCGCGACAGGATTGGTGTTTGAGTTCAAATTGGTAGTCGTGCTGGTACCGGCAGTGGTACACCCGGCGGAAAGCAGCACAGTAAGCGCGATTATCGAAACGAAAACCGTTACCAAACACGTTCTGGTTATTAGGTGTGACATTGAGCCCTCCTTGGGTGAACAAGCTAGAATATGCGATTCACATCCACTTGAATCTCTGGGTTGCGTACATCGCCCTTGATATTTATCGGCACGGAGATGCGACTATTCGTCTCCAGTATCGTTACAAGAAGGCCAGCGATTACGCTGAGCGACTTGATGCGTAATGTTGCATCCGCTGACAGCGTGATGGTTGCGCGGTAATCCACCGTCAGTGCGGATTCGAGTTTGAAGCTCCCGTCTTCGGCGGTGGCATCTCCGAGGCCATCGAGTTGTTCTATACTGAGGCCGCTCGTAATGAACGAACCCTGTGAAATCTGAAAATCGGTTTCGAGACGCGTTACTAGAGTGCCTGGGTTCATGTCACCAATCTGATCGACCTTGAGAGCGTGAGCTACTTGCTCACTAAGATTGATCGGGCGAATGAGCAGCTCGCTGGCAGACATATGGCCGTTGCCGGTCATTGGTCCGGCTCGCTCCGCTTCTATCCTGCCGCTGATGGCAAACTTGGCCATGCTCAGGTTCTTAGTCTCGATTGGTCCGGGTCCGACCGAGCCGGTTGCCAGGAGCTCAGCAGCTCCGCGACCGTCTATCGTGAGATCGAATGGAAGAGCGGCTTTGAACAAATCGGAGTCTCCGTCCTCCTCCGACAACGCGACGACTTCGCCCTTGACCTGGCTACTGCCACCTCGATCTTCAGCGGCAACCGGTGTCAATGACGCGGTCAACGAGATATTCTGGTAGAGAACCTCAGCGGCGTTAGAGCCCGCATGATCCACGACTCTCACCGAAGCTCTTTCGACCTGGATGCTTTTTAGTCCCGATGAGGAGTCCTCACCCGACGACAAGTTCGAGAGAACCGGTAGTTGCGAAACGTCCTCGGAGACCAGGCGCGAAGCTACCGGTTGCTCCGAAGTTTGTTTGCCCAGAGTGGTCCAACTCCAAACGCCCTTTTCGCTTTTGACGAGCGAAATCTGGGGGGACTTCAGCGTTATTGAATCGATGACGATCTGACCCGTTCGCAAATACCGAATCATGTCCAACCCGGCGCGCACCTCATTCGCTTTGAGAAAAAAGCCGCCGCCAAACTCCGGGTCGTCATGAGCTGTCATTCCACGCAGGGTAAGATAAGGACCGCCTATCAGGTTCAGCCGCGCGGAGTCGATCGTCACCGAGCGTCCGAGCATCCGCGATAGTTTTTGTTCAACTGAATTCTTCAGCGGAGACAGCGGCAGAAGTGGTGCGGCTGCCAACGCCGCAGCGATGGCCACCAGCAGTAAGACCAGCTGGCGAAAACATCCTCTCGGTTTGGCCATGTGGACGTCACCCCAATCTAGAGTCCCAAGCGGTTAGAACGCTGTCTTTATCACCTGCGATCAGCAAAGAAATGGATCATACTTCATCCTTGCAGATGGCGTTCCTCCGGCGGATGAAAGTGCTCTTAATGCTCAAGCCCTCGGTTAACGGCTGTCACATTTCGATACGAACTACTCTCCCCTCGAGCCATTTATGCAAGCGGCGCGCCCGGTAGGTGTGGGCAGTTATTGGCAAGTAAATTCGCAATCTTGCGCTCTTAGATTTGGCCGTTCTACAGCGGGTTCAGCTCCTGTTGCCTCACCTAAAAATCTTGATGAAACGTGATTCGTTGCCTCACGAAAAA
>CAZOOE010000172.1:0-11852 GCA_964581275.1 uncultured Clostridia bacterium | reverse complement strand
CTCGAACCCGCGACCTCCGACGTGACAGGCCGGCGTTCTAACCAGCTGAACTACGACTCCGCGCTCAAAAACTCAATGGGCGTGCACAACAGCTCGCGAGCATCGCAAACCTGGTGGGCGGTACCGGGATCGAACGATTGCTCCGCGGTTACGAGCTCCCAGCAATCCGCCAACTCCCAAACGAGAGACGAGTATAGACGGAAACGACAGACAATTGCAAGAAAGGCGTTCAGCGAGTTTGTGCTTATCCCACAATTGAGATCGACTCGACTCGACCGGCCCTGGCGACCTCCACGCGCCGCGTCTTTCGAGGATGCCTGCGTCTCTCGGTGAATTCACATTAATTTAACATGCTCGTCGCAAGGTTTTAACCACACCTCCGTATAGTGATGGGCCTGAGCTCAAACTACCCCTACAAGCAGGAGGACCGGACACAATGAAGAACTACATTCAAAGACTGAGATTGACGGCGACTGCGGTCATTGTGGCGCTATCGATTTTACTTTTGGCTGGTTGCGGTTCATCGGGAGGTGATTCGAACGCCGAAGTGAAGTTGCAAGGCGCAGGCGCGTCGTTTCCGAATCCCCTCTACCAAAAGTGGTTTAGCGAGTACAACAAAATCACGCCGTCGGCGAAGTTTGATTACCAGTCGATCGGCTCGGGGGCCGGCATCAAGCAAATCTCCGCCAAGACGGTGGACTTTGGCGGGTCGGACGCCCCAATGAAGGACGACGAGCTGAAGGCGGCGCCGGGCGAGCTCCTACACATACCAACGGTGCTCGGTGCGGTGGTTGTCACCTACAACCTGCCCTCGGTCACCACCGATCTCAAACTCACACCGGACGCGATTGCGGGAATCTATCTTGGGAAAGTCACAAAGTGGAATGACGCCTCAATAACTTCTTCGAACCCGGGCGTCTCATTCCCGGATGCCAATATCAACGTTGTGCGCCGGTCAGATCCAAGCGGCACCTCGTACGTCTGGACTGATTATTTGTCGAAAATAAGTCCCGAGTGGAAGGACAAAATCGGAGCGGGCACGATGGTCAACTGGCCTTCTATCGGCACCGCCTCCAAGGGCAACGAGGGCGTTACTGGTTCAGTCAAGTCGACTCCCAATTCGCTTGGATACGTAGAGTTGATCTATGCTGAGCAAAACAAGCTCCCATATGCATCGGTCAAGAATTCGGGTGGGGAATTTGTGAAGCCATCCCTTGAATCGGTCACCGCCGCAGCGGCCAGCGCGGCAAGCCAAATTCCTGATGACCTCAGGGTGTCAATCACCAACGCCCCCGGCAGAGATGCTTACCCTATTTCCTCCTTTACCTACTTCCTCGTCTACAAGAATCAAGACGATCAAGCCAAAGGAAAGGCGCTGGTGAATTTCCTGTGGTGGGCAATACACGACGGCGAACAAATGGCCAAACCCCTGCTCTACGCACCTTTGCCGGCGGAGATTGCCGCAAAGGCCGAGCAAAAACTCAAGACGATCAACTATCAGGGCAAGGCACTTCGCACTAGCTAGCGACCTGGAACACTCACCATGGGATCAGCGCTGGAAGAAGCAAGAGGGCCAGGTCCGCCTCTACTGCGGCCGAACAAGCCGGCTTGGCGGATGCTCTCAAGTTGGAGTGCGCCGCCTCGGCTAGGTGACCCGCTCTTCAAGGGGACCACCGCCCTTTTTGCTATCCTCATCGCCGGCCTCGCTGTCTTGATCATGGTCGAGATGGCGATCAACTCGAAGCTTCCATTTGAGAAGTTCGGGTTCGGGTTTTTGAGCCACTCAATTTGGGACCCGATTGCTGAACAGTTTGGGGCGTTGCCTTTCATCTACGGCACCGTTGTGTCCTCCATCATTGCGTTGGTGATAGCAGTGCCAGTAAGCCTGGGCGTCGCGATTTTCCTGGTCGAGAAGGCGCCTCGCGCGCTGTCGAATCCAATCTTATTCATCGTCCAACTGCTGGCGGCGATACCATCAGTCGTCTACGGTCTGTGGGGGATCTTCGTGCTGGCGCCGTTGTTGCGCAATAGCGTCTATCCGGAGTTGCAGTCTGCATTGGGATTCCTCCCACAGTTTCAGGGGAACCAAAACGGGCTCGGGCTCCTTACCGCGGGGCTGATCCTCTCTATAATGGTCCTCCCAATCATCACCGCTGTGACTACCGACGTACTGCGTGCGGTGCCTGGCACGCAGCGTGAGGCGTCATTGGCTCTCGGCTCCACCAAATGGGAAGCGACATTGATAGTACTGCAAAACGCAAAGTCTGGAATCTCAGGAGCGATCATCCTCGGGCTCGGCCGGGCGATTGGCGAGACTATGGCAGTGACGATGGTGATCGGCAACAGACCCAAAATATCGGCGTCGCTGTTTGATCCGTCGTACACGATCGCCTCTACAATCGCAAATGAGTTTACCGAAGCCAGCTCGGATATATATCTACAGTCGCTTATCGAGCTCGGGTTGATTCTTTTTCTCGTGACGTTCCTCATAAACATGCTCGCGCGTCTCCTGGTCTGGAGCGTGACCCGTGGAGAAGGGAGAGGCGCCCATGTCTAGTCTGTCACGTCGGAAACTACTAAACGGCCTTATGACCGCGGTCACCGGCTTATGCGCGTTGCTCGCGGTAGCGTCGTTGTTCTTTATCCTGGGCTATATTTTTTGGGGTGGCATTCGCGGGTTGAGCTTTAGCTTCCTGGTAAACTCGCCGAAGCCGATCGGCGAACCTGGCAGCGGGATCGCGAATGCCATCGTAGGCTCGGCGATTTTGATCGGTCTGGGACCCTTGTTTGGAAGGCGGTTGGGCATCCTTGCCGGGGATTTTCTTTCCGAATTCGGTCGGAACAAGTTTGGCCTCGTACTCCGTTTTCTTATTGATACACTCACCGGCACGCCGTCGATAATAGTCGGCGTCTTTGTGTGGACGGTAATGGTCCATCCAATGGGCCATTTCTCAGCGCTGTCGGGCGGCGTGGCGCTCGGCATTATGATGATGCCGATTGTCGCGCGGACTACGGAGGAAATGATAAGGCTTGTGCCCCAGAGTCTGAGAGAAGCGGGCCTGGCTCTGGGTGCGCCAATGTGGCGAGTGACCCTGGGCGTAGTGTTACGAACTGCCGCGAGCGGCGTAGCTACCGGGGCTATGTTGGCGATCGCTAGAATAGCCGGCGAAACCGCGCCGCTATTGTTTACGGCGCTCGGCCTTAATTACCTGAGCACGAACCTGCTCCAGCCGATGGCTTCGCTGACGTATCAAATCTACTATTACGCCGGTTCGCCGTATGAGGAATGGCATGACATGGCCTGGGCAGCAACGCTGGTGCTGGTGACCATGATTCTGGTTCTGAACATAGCAGTGAAGATTCTTACAAGAAATCGACATCAACAAGCCTGATCTATTACTGAATTGATGAAAAGGCATCAGCAAGAGCCACCTGAAAAGGACGACACCATGCAAAGCAGCAGCCCAGTATCTCCTCCGGCCTTGTCAAGCGCTGCCGTCGATATGAGTATGGAAAAGGAAGCCGAAACAAAGCCAGACGCAGAGCAGGCGCCAGCGACGGACAAAATCAGAGTTCAGGATCTAAACTTCTACTATGGCCGCGCCCGCGCGCTGAAAGACATCACACTCTCCATTCCGCCTAAACAGGTTACTGCGTTCATCGGGCCCTCGGGTTGCGGCAAGTCAACGCTGCTTAGGACGTTAAACCGTATGAACGACGTGATACCCGGAACACGAGTCGAAGGCCTAGTAGCGTTGGACGGCAACGATATCTATGCTCCCGGCACCGACGTAGTATCGCTGAGGCGGCGAGCCGGAATGGTGTTTCAGAAGTCAAATCCTTTCCCTCGATCGATCTTCGACAACGTAGCCTATGGGCTGAAGATTAACAGCCTCGCACGCTCAAAAGCCGAGCTTGCTCAAAGGGTGGAGTTCAGCTTAAGGGCTGCCGCAATATGGGATGAAGTAAAGGACCGCCTGAAAGAATCAGCCTACGGATTGTCCGGCGGTCAGCAGCAACGGTTGTGCATCGCGAGGGCGTTGGCGGTGGAGCCGGAGGTCGTCTTGATGGACGAGCCCTGTTCAGCGCTTGACCCCATTGCAACCCAAAAGATCGAAGAACTGATCGTCGACCTCAAGCAACGATACACGATAGTGATCGTCACTCATAACATGCAACAAGCGGCTCGCGTCTCGGATCGCACCGCGTTTTTTTGGCTTGGCGAGATGATCGAGCTAAACACTACCGAGAAGATGTTCACCAAGCCTGAAAAGCGAATGACGGAGGACTACATCACCGGCCGTTTTGGATGATTCGATATTGCCTCGGAGCCTAGATAATGCACAAGCGACTGATTGAACAGAATCTCGATCAAATCCGCGACAAACTGCTCGTGATGGGCGGGGCGGCGGAGAAGGCCATACTTCTTTCGATGCGCGCACTCGATGAGCGCGACTCGAATCTGGCTGATCGCATTATCCGAGAAGATGACGCCATTGACGGAATGGAACTTGAGCTGGATCAGATGTGTGTTGATGTCCTCGTGCTAAAACAGCCGGCGGCATCCGATCTGCGATTCGTCGTTTCGGTAGCGCGCACCGCCCCGATGGTCGAGCGCATAGCCGATCACGCAGTCAACATAGCAAAGCACGCACTCGCCTTGAACAATGAACCTCAATTTGATTTGGGGCTCGACCTCTCGAGAATGTCAGGCACGGTTCAGGGAATGCTCATCGACGGACTCGATGCCTTTACCTCGGGAGATCCCGAGAAGGCCCGCGCCACAATCGTGCGCGACGACGAAGTCGATTCACTTTACGACCTCTTCTATTCAGAGATAACCGCGGCGATGGGGCGCGATTCGTCTCTCGTCGAGCGTGGCGTCCAATGGCTTTTCGTTATCAAGCACCTAGAACGCATCGCCGATTACGTCACCAATATCTGTGAACAGATCATATACATGGCACGGGGCCAGGTCATCAAGCACTCGGTGTGGTAGCGATGGTTAATTCGAAGCCTAACGAGCAAGCGACCGAGGCTAGTATTCGCAGCATCGTGATCGTCGAAGGCGCCCAGGATGTCGCATCGTCGATTCGCTATAACCTTGAACATCAGGGCTTTCGCGTTCGGGTCGCAACCACAGGTCAGGCCGGGCTCGAACTTGTTCTTGATCATCCGCCCAACCTGGTTCTGCTCGACATAAACCTCCCGGGGATGAGCGGGTTTGATCTGTGCCGCCGCTTACGCGCGGAGGTCGCGACCAAGCGCACGCCGATAATGATGCTCACGGCTCGCACAGGTGAATCGGACAAAGTGTTGGGGCTGGAACTGGGCGCCGACGACTATCTGACAAAGCCCTTTAGCATGCGGGAACTGCTGGCCCGCGTGAACGCAATCCTCAGACGCGCGGACGCTCGACAGCCGGAACAGCCGATATACGACGATGGAGTCTTGGTAATCGACCCTTGGGCATTCAGCGTGCGCTACAGAGGCAAGGAGATTCGGCTCACTCGAAAGGAAATGAGATTGCTGGAAGAGTTGGCCCGCAACGAAGGTCGCGTAATGATGCGCGAAGTTCTGCTCGACCGAATTTGGGGCCTGCGCGATTACGGCGACTCTCGCACACTCGACGTACACATCAGAAGACTTCGACTCAAGCTTGGCAACGCGAGCCTTATCGAAACGATTACCGGAATCGGATACCGGCTGATCGGTTCGCGGTCATCGCATGAGTGACAACGTCGCCGACTCTATCACCAAACCAGAAGCAAGCAAGCTGAATCAAAGCTTTGCGTCGAAAAGCGACTGGGCGGTGATACCGACCCGGCCTTTTCCAGATTGGGCGCTCGGAGAAATTAATCAGAAACCACCGACCACTTCTGCACACAAGGAGAACCTGATGCGAATTAGAGCGACAAGCCCGCTTTCCCTAGGTCTGACGCTGCTACTGTTTTTATGTGGCAACATCAGCATGGTGTTTGCACAACAGGCCAAGACCATCGCCAGAGGCAGCACTCCAGAACCTGTAAGTGCCGCTAGCACCCTAACGGTCGTTGATGCAGACGAGCCGGGCGCCGGAGGCAGAGTCCACGCGACAGGTACTGACGAGTCCAATCCGAAGAAGAATCGCAGCACCGAAGCAATGGATACTTCGTCGAAGGTTACCTCTTCCGCCGCCAGCGAGGCAGATCGGATTCGCGCACTGGAAGAAGCGATAGCGCGGCAGAACGATAAGCTGACTCAAATGCAGAATCTGATTGAGGAACAGCAGCGGATGATACAACTACTCAACGGTAAGGCGGGTGTTGGGGGTAGTGATCCATCGCACGCCGAAGCTTCAACAACTGTCGCGTCGCCCGCAGCAAAAATAACGCCCGCGAACGATGTGGCGACAGACTCAGCAGCTCCTCAAGGGGGTCAACAACCCTCTCTGGAAGATCGCATAAAAAAGGTTGAGGAGCGTGTTACCAAGATCGGCCCGGTTCGAGTAGGCGGTGATTTTCGGTTCCGCCTCGATGGGATTTTCCGGCCCGCGACCGAACCGCCTGACCCGGCGCTCCAGCATGTGCAAAACGTCCGTGTTCGATATCGCTTTCGCTTGAATCTCGATGCGGATGTCAACAAGGCACTAAGCTTTCACGGTCAGCTAACTACGGGGCCGATCAATAACGGGCTCACTCAGGATCAGGATTTCACTTCGACCGTCGCGCATCAGCCCCTATTCATCAGCGAAGCTTATATTGACTTTCATCCCAACAAGAACGTTCAACTTCAAGGAGGCCGAGTACCTGAAGTCTTTGCCGACAACTCGCGCTTCCTGTTCGATGATGACGTGCGTTTCAACGGGTTCAATGAGAAGTTCGTTTTCCCTTTTGGTAAGAAAGGCAACTCGAGCATTGAACTACGGGCGGCCCAGTATTGGTTCAGCAATCCCAATGTCGCAGTGATAACTGCAGGAAGCCCATTGGCGGTAGCAGGCGATGAGATCGGCAAGATCGGCCGTTCGTCGAATCTCTTTCATCAGGGCTTGCTCGTGAACCTCAAGGCCGGGGAAAACTGGACGCATCAGTTCGGAGGCGATATTCAAGTCTTCCGCGAGCCAAACCAGATTCAGCTGGCCTCAACTGCAAACGGAGTTGTCTTTCTCGTGCAGCCGGGCCTCGGATTAGTCTTGTCAGGCCCAATGACAGGCACAGGCAATGCGACCACCACCGCCGGGGGCGCTATCTACACCGCTCAGGACTTTCACGTCGGCCGCCTTACCTATAGGTTCATTCATACCGGATTCAAAGCGGGAGAACATATCTATCCGATCACGTTCAACGCTCAGGTGGCTCGCAACTTCGGCACGGAAGTGAATGAGCGCGACGCGATGTTGGTCGCCCTTCAGGTTGGAAGGCCGACCAAGCTCGGCGATATGTCTTTCTTGTATGCTCTTTCGATCAAGGGAGCGAATTCGATCATCTCGCAGCTTACCGACGACGACTTGGGAACGGGAACAGGGGTCAATCTACGCACGCACTACTACCGATGGGAGCTTGGCCTCGGAAGGAACTTGACGCTACAGAGTCTGCTTTTTGTGCAGCGTGAGCTGCGCAACAGCGGGCAGTTTCCCAATTTCTTTGTGCCGCTTGGCGCGTTCACACCGCGCCAGTATCGGTTTCAGGAACATCTAGTCTTCACGTTTTGATTCTCCTTGGAGGCGTAGACAATCAATACGAAGGTCGGCTGTGGGAAAGCCGGAATCCTCGTATCGACCAAGTGGGAGGCAGCTGGCTAGCGCGAATCTAGTGGAGGTCTGGTGAGCGCAGCGGCGTCGAATGAGCAGCGCGCTGCTGCGTGATGAGGTTAAGGCATTCAATATGACCACAGGAATGGAATCGACAAGAGCCCGTAGCATTATCATCGTTGAAGACGACGAAGACATCGCGGACTCGATACGGTACAACCTGGAACGCGAAGGCTTTCGAGTGCGTCTGGCGGGAACCGGCGAAGACGCACTCAGCTTGATCCTTGGAGGTCCGCCAAGCCTGATACTGTTAGATCTCAACTTGCCGGGGATGAACGGATTTGAGATTTGCCGGCGGCTTCGCGCCGAAGCGCCGACAGTTAAGGTTCCGATCCTGATGCTCACCGCTCGAGCGGATGAGACAGACAAAGTGCTCGGGTTGAACATGGGTGCTGACGACTACATAACGAAGCCGTTTAGCATGCGGGAGCTCGTGGCGCGGGTTAACGCCGCCCTTCGTCGTTCGGAGGGCTCGGAAGCCGACCGCCCGGTCTTCGACGACGGATCGCTCAGGATTGATCCTTCGACTTTCCGCGTAAGCTACCAGGGGCAAGAAGTGCGAATGACGCGAAAAGAGTTCGCATTACTCTCAGAGCTTGCGCGCAATCAAGGGCGCGTGTTGACCCGCGAAACGTTGCTTGACCGGGTCTGGGGCATGAGCTATTTTGGCGACTCCCGCACGCTTGATGTGCACATTCGCCGATTGAGACAAAAACTTGGCGACCCAAAGTTAATTGAAACGGTAACAGGTATTGGCTATCGACTTTGTAATGTGCAAGCGCAGACAGAGTGATGTATGAAGGGAATCGCGCATCACGTCGCTCTGGTAGTCTGTGGAGCCTTGATAGGCTCCTTAGGCGATGCGGCCCTTCGTACGCTGTTCTTCCCTGGCATCTCCGGTATTGGCATCCAGTGGATCGGCACCATCGTCATCGGAGTCTTGGCCTATTTTGTGCTGCGCTACACCGCCATATCACGCGGCAATGCTCACATCGAGATCGATAATGAACCGGGCAACCATGAGGACACAAACCGTTTGCTGTCTCCTTTGCTTGCTACCATGCGCGAGGGCATTTTGATTGTGAATCCCAGCATGGATGTCGTTCTCTACAACGAAGCCGCAACTAACATCGTCCGCCTGCCGGTTGAGAAGGAACAGTCCTACTCTGAGGCTGGACACGCGGATCGTTATAGCTCCCGTACGGGGCTCAGATCGGGATTCGGGACTGACAGTCGGCCAGCAGAAGGCAGTTCAAACAAGCTACCACTGAGGCTCATAGACGCCACGCGTGATCCAGCCATCAACGATACTTTTCGGCAAGTTCTTGATGAACGGCGGGCTATTGAGGCACGCATTGAGCTCATAGGGCGCGCGCCTCGCATTTATCATCTTCGGGTCACGCCGCTGGGCAGCGACCTCGCGGCCGGCGTCTTTTTTGAGATTACCGAATTGGAGCGCCTCGAGCGTGTTCGCAGGGAGTTCTTTGCTAACCTCTCGCACGAATTGCGTACGCCCCTGACTGCGATTCTGGCTTACGCAGAGACGCTGGAGGCTGCGGGCTTCGACGACTTGCAGAATAGTAAGCGGTTCGTTGAGAAGTTGCACAAACACGCTACCCGTATGAGCAAGCTGATCTCCGAAATATCAGACCTATCGGCGATTGAGTCTGGCGAGATTCATCTCGCGCTGGAGCCGGTGCGGTTGCGGGGCGTACTAGCCGATATCATCACACTCACAGAAGCGCGCAGGCCAAATTGCTCGGTGTCATTCTCGGTGTGTGTTCCTGAAGACTTGTTTCTTTGCGCCGACCGCACCCGGCTTGAGCAGATCCTGAGCAACTTGATCGATAACGCAGTGAAGTTCAATCGGCCTGGCGGACTTGTTACAGTAACGGCTGAAAAACTGGATGATAGAGCCGTTGTGGCAATCGAAGACACCGGCACGGGCATAAACGCGTCGGACCTGCCCCGCATATTCGAACGTCTTTATCGCGCCGATAAGTCGCGTTCGAACAGAATCGAAGGAACGGGTCTCGGATTGGCCATTGTCAAACATCTCGTTCAAGCACACTCTGGTGAGATCACGGCGACTAGCGAGTTGGGCCGCGGTTCGCGGTTTAGCTTCACTCTTCCGTTAGCTACGCCCGCGGTCAAGCCAAACGAGACCCCCCGAGCCGAGGTATCAGCCGTTGACGCCTAACCAGGCCTACTCTGTATCGAATGTGAGGGAATGTGCAAGATCTTACAGCCGGCGCTCAGTCGACTGACAAAGCGCCCGGAAAACGGAGGTGGAGATGACTGTGGAGTTCGCTCCGATCAAGGTCACCGGTTGTGACGAGAGTAAGGTGAGAAAGGCATCAAATAGTAAATCGCGTTACGTTGTACCCTTCTCACTATCTGCCAATCCCCCAAGAGACTGGGAAGACACTTTTGATGACGTTTGGCGCTCGTATCGTAAGCGATCATCGACGCCAAAAGCGCAAGCGTATGTCAGGAAGAGCCAGATGGTGATGGAATGCGGATTGGATGAGATCAAACTCGTTTTTCCGAGCCTTCGAGGCTCGATCGATGCTGCTAACGAGAAGTATCTCGCCCAGCTTCAACAGAAAGCTGAGAAGAACGAAAAGAAGCGTCGCAAGCGGGAGGAGGAGAAGCTTGCCGAGAGACTCGCGATACAGGACGCTCTCAAGGAACTGGACTTCTCCTAAACCCACCAACGCTCGGACTGTCGACTGAGACTTACTCGACTGGAGCTACGGCACAAGCGGGATAACGCGTGGCTCTGTAATCCATCTCCGCCCGAAGTTCCGCCAAAAGAAAACCACAATTGGTGACGAAACCGACTGAGTCCACGTTCAAGTCGGCCCCAAAGTTCCCTCCTCCGCTTTCGTAACGATGGGTAGACTCATCGACTCGCCGGTAAACCTGAGCAAGCGCTTCGAGTTCAGTCGCATGGTTGAAGATGAGATTCCGACTCCAAGAGACAATCGAGGCGAACACTGAAGAATTCTAAAAGAGGCTTGGCCGTTTTAGCCGGCCATCGCTCGACACTTTTTTACCTCCCCTTGACACAGTTTGACATACACTAAGCTAAGCTCTGTATGGTTGCGTAAAGGTTGGAGGCTGGAATGGACACAAAGAGAAGAAGGTTCTGGCGCAGCAACCGGTTCCGGCTCATTCTCACGCTGGAACTGGCGGTTATGTTGCCGGCGGCGGCGCTCATATATGTTAATTTCACCCACTTGAAGTCATTTAAGCGAGACAAAACCGTAGAGGCCTCGATCCATCGTGACTTCCAATACCTGCTGGCAGTCTCCGAGAAGAAAATGAACGATCGAATCTACACGATGACGGAAGAGGCGCGTGATCTCTTCCCTTCTCCAGACGCCGACACGTCTCCGGATAAAGGAAGGAAGCTAGACCTGATTCTATCAAGAACTCCTTGGCTTTCTCATGCGCTTCTGTACGACGCTGACAAAGGGCTCTTGTTTCGATCGCAGCCACAGCGGATGAGCGATCAGTACTTTCGTGAGGAGCATGATCACTTGAACGAGTTGTTCAGCGGCTGGTTCGGGATGGAAGGTAAGATGGTGAGCGAGGGGATGCAAAAGAAGACCCGGCTGATCAGTTGCTTCCAAGAACGAGTAAAGCGCGCAGACGGATACGGTTACATGACGACGGCTTTTTTCACGTTCCCGCAACTCTCCAAGGAGCGCGTGGTATTCGGCGGCATCAGCTTCGATTCGGATTACCTCAAACAGACCTTCTTTCCGGAGTTGTTCGACGAACTTATTGCCCAGAAGGTGACAGAAGTTACCGGCGATCAACTTGCTATGTCGGTCTTTCCCACCGACTATGATGGTGATCAAACAGGACACTTGTTCGCGTCGTCTACCGGATGGGGGGAGGGCAAGCCCGAGGTTTCGCGCAACCTCGAGGATGTCTTCCGGGGGCTCACGCTGGGGATCAAGTTCCAGGGAACGAGTGCTGAGGCGATCGCCGGCCGTTGGATTCAACAGGGCTTTATCATACTCGGCACCCTCTCCCTGCTAATGATTGGCGG
>CAZOOE010000171.1:0-11934 GCA_964581275.1 uncultured Clostridia bacterium | reverse complement strand
TTCATGACGCGCGCCACGAGTCCCCTGGGGGGCTCGAGGATCGGCTGGGTGCGGTTCCTGATTTCCTGGCTGAGGAGTGGAGCGTCTTCCGTGAGCGAGCCGGTATGCCGCTCGAGCATCTGGGAGATGGGCACGACTGGCGAATGTGCGAGGCGCTCCTGACGCTTCATGCAATCGCCGACGAGGCGTGCGCCGGGCTCGGCAACACCCTCGACAGGTCCGACGGAAAGGGTTGCATATACCGTGCCCGTGGCCGGGAGTTGCTGGGGAGGACGGGATCGCTTGGTCGAGTAGAGTCACATTTCTTGCGCATACTTCCCAAGGTCCGTACACCACCGAATGGAACCTCGTTGAGGGCGTTCTCGCGCTACGCCTGCGTGCGTGGTCCGAGTGTAGAGGCTCGGTGGTACAAGGTGCCTGCCCGTCGTAGCGGCACGGACCCTCGGGCCCGGCACTCCAACTTGCTCCTGCTGCCCTGGCCGCTGCGCGTGCGAGAGTCCGACTTCCGTCCGCTGGAGGGCTCCGTGGAGAGGCTGGCCAAGGAGCCCTTTGGCTTCTTTGAGTTCGCACCTTCGGAAAAGCTCGATCTGGATCTTGTGAGCCGCATAATTGTCGCTGCTCGCGACGAGGTCGACAGTGTCGATGTCGTCGTTCTACCGGAGAGCGCTGTCGACGAGAGTGATGTGAACGATCTCGAGGCTCTTTTGGACCGCCACGGAGTGATTAGTCTCATTACTGGTGTTCGCCAGCGTTCGCCACAACGGGGACGGCTCCCTGGCAACTGGGTGCACATCGGGTTTAGCCCAAGACTTGAAAAAGGTGCACCGCTGCCGAGCTCGACCGGCGAACAGTGGTTTCACATCCGCCAGAACAAGCACCACCGGTGGTCGCTCGACGAAGGGCAGATCTACCAGTACCACCTGGGCGGCGCCCTTCACCCCCACGTCCGCTGGTGGGAAGCGATGGACGTCCCTCGCCGGACGATACAGTTCATAGAACTGGGGGACGAGATCACCATGGTTTCTCTCGTATGTGAGGACCTCGCCCAGATCGATGATGTGGCCGAGGTCATACGGTCTGTCGGCCCGACGGTTGTCGTCACTCCTTTGCTCGACGGACCGCAGCTCACCTCGCGGTGGGCGGCACGATATGCGAGCGTGTTGGCCGATGATCCTGGCTCGGCCGTCCTGACGCTAACCTCCTTCGGAATGGTCCAGCGGTGTCGACCTCACGGGCGGGACTCGTCCGCGATTGTCGCGCTGTGGAAGGACCCCGTCCGTGGGTCACGAGAGATCCCCCTCGAAGCCGGCGCCCAAGGTGTTCTCCTCACCGTGTGCGGGGATCGTGCGACTCGGAACAGCGCCGACGGCCGCTGGCCGGCCGACAACGTGACTCACTATTTCGACGTGGCCGTCCACCAGGTCCGGGCCTCGAATACGAGCTCGGGGTCACCGGATTGGCGGTCCGGGACACCAAGCCCATGCGTACTCGAAGCCGATGAACTCGCCATTCTCACAGGCTGGGCACAGACGGTCGCGGAGGCGGTGGGTTACGCCCCCGAGTACGCCCCCGAGTGCGTTGACACCTTGCTGGCAAACGCGCAAGCAAGCGCTCCATGGCGGGCCGCGCTCGGCATCGCAGAGCCATCCCCGCAGCTCAGCGAAGCGATCAACTTCATCGTCGGAGCAGTTAGAGCAGTAGCGCCCCCAGTCGGGGTGCCGACACTCGAAGCACTACTGATCTCGGCCCGAGAAGATCGGCCCGACGAACTGGGACTGAACAGGTTGGCTCGCCGAGTGCTGAGGTCAACGCTCGAACAATTTTGCACCGTACACCGGAAGCAAGCCTGATGACCCCGAGCGACCTGGCGACCTCCAGGGCTCATGGCCATGAGCTGGCTAAGATCTGTAAGATTGCCAACCGAAATCGGAGGCCCCACATCGGACGCCCCACTCATCGGACGCCCCACTGTTGCGGTGCTTAACGCCTTCCGCTAGCCTTTACGCGAGAGCCCGACCATCGGTCTTTCAGATGAGTCTAAACGAACCAGTCGTTCTATAGCTCCCTGGGCCTTACGCTCGGTGCCGTGAGATTATTTGGACGGGAAGTGGCTGTGTGCAACGAGTCAAAGAGGTGAACGAAGTGGGGAGGGCCACCAGAGCGTTGATTATAAAGTCTTGATTCTATGGAGCCAGCGAAGGGACTCGAACCCTTGACCTCCGGTTTACGAAAGCGTGCCCGCCTTGTTTTCCCCTGTCCACAGTAACCCGCACACGTCAAATTCCCTCGGAAACTCGTTGTTTTTGTCTTCTGTAGTCCGCTATTGTTTGTCTCGAAACACACTGAATGAGTGACTAAATGAGTGACTAAACGGAAAACCGGAGATGAGTCACCGTCTTAAGAGTTGAGCGCGACATCACAACATCGCGAGCATTACAGCATTAACTTTTGAGGTTCAGAATGCCGAGGCACAAGACAGGCGGCGCAATCTACCGAATGATTCAGAAGGGCAAAAAGACCAAGAAGATTTGGTCTGCGCGGATCCAATTTTTCGACGACTACGGCAAACGTAAACAGGTAATCCGCAAGCCGGAATACAACAGTGAGGGTAGCGCGCGTGCAAAGGCCCGCGAGATGCTCGCCGAGCACGACAATAACCCAAGATCGTTCGACGCACCCGACATGACGTTCAATCATCTCGCCGATTTTTATGAGACAACCTATCTGGTCGAGCCCGAGTACCGAGACGGGAAAAAGGTAGCTGGTCTTAGAAGCAAGTATGACTGTGAGAAACGACTCAAAGTGTTGCGGGAGTTTTTCGGTAAGAAGAGGCTACGAACAATAACTCACGGTGACTTACAGCGGTATCGGACCTTTCGCCTCAAGACACCAATCGTCGTCGGACGAAATACGAAGCACACAGAAAAGAAGGGCAAGCCGCAGGAACGACCCCGTTCCGTCGCAACTGTTCACCGGGAACTCTCCATTATGCGTCGCATCTTGAATGTTGCTGTAGCGAACAGCTGGATAGTACGCAATCCCTTTCAACAAGGAGAACCACTGATCAAACCGGGAGAGGAGACGCCGAGGGAAAGAATAATAAGCCGTGAAGAAGAATTCCGTCTCTTGGCAGCCTGCCACGGCGAGCGCAAGCACCTAAGAGCGATTCTGATCTGCGCTATCGACACAGGTATGCGCAGGGGCGAGATCTTTAGTCTAACGTGGTCCGACGTCGATTTTGATTCTCGCCTGATAACGATCCGTGCCTTTAACACGAAGACTATGAGGGAACGTCAGATCGGAATGACTGAGAGACTGAGAGCTGAGCTTATGAGGCTAAGCGAAACGCAAGACGGAGAGCTGGTCTTTGGCATCAAAACTCATGCTCAGCATTCATTCCAAAAAGCGAAGAAGGAGGCGGGCCTCCCCGACGTACGGTTCCACGATCTAAGGCACACCTATGCTACCCGATTGGTCGGTGCTCAGATGCCTCTTGCTGAAGTCGGAAGAGTACTAGGCCATACCCAACCGTCCACAACCTTTCGATACGTGAACATCAACGCTGACACCGCTAGACGTGCGGCGGATCTTCTAAATACGTTCAATAGCGTCGCTACGAATCCAGTGGTGGAGTCGGTCAATTAACAATCATTTCTTCTGAACTGGACATGAATGGACACCGGATTATGAGTCCGCCGAAGGCCGTTTCAAAGTTGGGTGAACTGAGCGTCACCTGTTGACAATTACAGTTATTTGCTACGGTTTGCAGCCACCGGCAAATGATCAACTAGTGAACGAAGGTGCATCTATTTCGATCTGTTTCTAAGAAGTCCGGACACAATTCGGTCACAATTCCCTCTACAATCACATTCCCTCTACAATCACGGAGCCGATGGATAGTCCTAATCAGGTCTTTCCCCGTCAATGTCTCGCAATCACAATTCCGACTCGCCGGACAAATGCGGTCTGGCCGATTACTCGAAGCAGTATGTGCAATCAGCCGTTATTCGGAAAATGAAGAAGCGGCACGGCGCAAAACTGAAGCTCCGAAAGAAACCCCGCCGCAGGCTTGACCAGACGAGGTACAAGCGGCCTAAGCCCACCTATGAGGCCTTCACAAACTAAGAGACCCATCCGATACTAGCGATAGATTGTCCGCCGGATGGGTCTGTCCTTTTGGAGACAATGAATGAAAGAAAAACTTCAACAACATCAAGGCAGACCGTTTCATATCACCGTTGCCGCCGCTGGCAAGGACGGCATTGACAACGACCTTCGAATGCTTAGAAGCGCCCTCATCTACGGAGACCGGGTAAAACTATGTAGTCATACAACCACCGGTGTCCTCTTTCTATTTAGCGTCTGGAGCAATCCACTAAGCGATTTTGTCGCCTGGGGTGAAGAGAACATTGTCGGAATTGTCCCTGACCCACAGCAACGAGAAAAGCTGTTAAGAGGAATTGAATCATATCGAGCGATTGCTAAGAAGAAGCATCCGAGCAGGGATGATTTGGTCGCCAAAATGAGGATTCAAAGAGACCTGGAGCGAACTAAGCAGGAAATGAAGCTGCAATATCCGGCACTAACTAAAGAATCGGATATTAAAGGAATTCAGACTGCAATTAAGATGAATCTGCTTGACCTCTACACGTTCAAGTCACTCGACTTCAAAGGCCTTGCGAAGAAACATTTTGCTGGACAGGACACCGGTGATTCAACAGATGTTGTCGATGAATTTGTCAATCTAATTTCTGACGCAGTAGCGAATAGAACGACCTATCCACTCTTCGACAACACGAGCGGTGAACTAGCGAAGCTTGCCGTAAGAGATGGCGCTGTCTCACTCTCTCCTATCCGGCGTAGACAAGCAAACCATACTGCATTAGCTGACAACTTGCTTCGACGATTGCCGGACTTCAGTGAAACGCCAATAGATGAATTGTTGGACATACGCGGTGAGCTTCGGCCTTCCCTGGACCGCTTTCGAAGCGGCATTTCGACTTATGCGAAAGATATTCAATCGGCACCCTGGGATGAAGACTTTGCTGCCGAAGCCGATGAGCTTTTTATACAACAAGTGAAACCTGGCGTCACTGAAATAGATGAGATAATTGCGTCCACCCCTTCGATTCTCGAATGCGTTGTACGAGGCGCTTTCAATAACAAGTCTCTGAGTGGGGGTGGAATAGGTTTTCTAATTGATCAACATTCGGCGTTGCCAAAATATGTGGCTACTGCGCTCGGTTATGGAATCCCAACCGCCATTTCGTTGTGGGACGAATTCAAGAATCGATTTAGGAAGCAAAAAGAGGCGCAAAGCCACGACCTATATTTCTATTACCGATTGAGGGATAAGGTGGAAAAGTAAGACCCTCCCCTAGTAAACGGAGTAGGTGTTAAGCGGGCTTAGGCGACGAAACTGTGAATATATACATTGATGAGTCTGGGATATTTCGAAACACGACGCAGCAAAGTAATATCGCTTCGGTAGTTGGAGCTCTCGTACTTCCCACGTCTCGCCGAGCAGATATAGTAAAGGATTTCCGAAAGCTCACAAATCAGTGGCATCACAGCGATGGTGAGATAAAGGGAAAAGACTTGGATGAGGATCAAATCGCCGCTGTCGTTGCTCTCTTAAAACGATATCCAGTTTGCCTACAAGCGAAAGTAATAGATCTAGCTCTGATTACAGAAGCAGAAATCACTAAATTCAAAATTCGTCAGGCAGATAACATCACTGCAAACTTGACTCCAACGCACCATGTCAATGTGGTAAAGCAAACCAATGAAATACGAGAAGTCTTCTTGAATATGTCGAACTCGCTTTTTATTCAGGCCTTCTTAATGATGATGCTCATCATAGAATTGGTTCCAGATATGGCGCATTATTACGCAAGGCGGATCCCTCAAGAGTTAGGAAAGTTTCATTGGGTTGTAGACGCGAAAGACAAAAAGCTAACCGGGTTCGAGCGAGCTTGGTCATTGGCCCTCTATCCAATAATGGGCACTTGGTCTTTTAAGCAGCCATTCCAGCCGATAGAAGGCGGGGACTATTCTTTTCTGGAGCGCTACACCACTCGGAACAAAGGAGACATTGACTATTTGAGGGAAATTGCAGAATCAAAGAATCAGGAATTTGTTGGCAAAAAGCTGGCTATTATTGAGTTGAAGGAGTTGCTAGGAGAGAGCTTCAAGTTTCAAGATTCAAAGAAGAACGCTGGACTTCAACTTGTCGATATTCTTGTAAACGCGATTCAGAGAGCACTAAACAACAAGCTTCAACCACACGGATGGAGAGATATTGGTTCTCTGATGATTTCTAAGAATGAAACACCCCTTGATTTGGTTTCCTTCAATACGGGTACTGAAAAAGAGAAAGTCAAAGTCGTCGTGACACCATTCTACCGGGTGTTTCAAACATTCAAGCAAAACGCCAAGTCATTATGGACTGCAAAAGACGATAATGACTTTGAAAAGAGTAATAACGATGAGCCTGATAAATAGTAAGGATGAGCTAGCTGTTAGGTGTATCTATTGTGCTCACAATAAACCAGCCTCTGATGAGCACTATCTCCCAGAATGTTTTAGGTAGGTTTGAGAATTTCAAATGTCTCGACGACAGGATTTGTCGCGATTGTAATAACCGCATCGGAAGAGAATTGGAAGATCAGTTTTGTCGAGCGGGGGAAATTGGCATTATGCGTCACCGACTCGGGATTGGGGGGAAGAAATCTCATAAGATTAAAGTAGACCCGTTTGAACGAGGGAGCTCAGGCGCAAGCCGCCTCGAGATGAGAGGTAAAATCCCCGGATCAGACAAGGAGGTACGTTTACGACTGATAAAAGGAACAAAGCACATTGAATATCTCACACAGATAATTGTTACAACCGAATCGGGCGAAGAGCACGAAATAACGATTCCCGAAGATATGACGGAGCCGGAAAAGTTTCGCGATGAACTTCGCAAGCGCGGCATCGGGAGAATAACACTACTGAGCCTTATCGCCCCGGAAGCGGACTCCGAGAGACTAAGTACATTGGTTTCTGGGATTCCGACTAAGAGTGAATCCGGTTGGGAACGATTACCAATGACCGGATCAACTTATACCTGGACCAAGTATGAGGTTACGAGCAAGTACTTCCGCGCTATCGCCAAGATAGCATTTCACTACGTGCTCGAACATCTCCCCTTTCGTGGCGATGAAGATATGTTTTCTGAGATTCGCCGATTCATCATGGAAGGTGGAAAAGTAGATGACTTTGTTATGTGGAGCGACAAACTCGACAACCAAATACTTGGAGCGGTCAAAGAGAAAATTGTCCCGCAATTCTATTGTCACATTACTACCGCAGCTGCTAATCCAAAGGTGGTATCGTCTAGGTTGCAATTCTTTCTTGGTCCCGATTCCATTCCCCCGGTCTATAAGGTAATACTCGCGAAAAACGATACGGGGATAAAACGTTCGGTAGAATCTGGCCACTTGTTTGGTTACTACTCTGACGGCCCTAAAGATGGTAAGGATGGCTTTATGGTAAAATTGATGGCTTTATGACCTTCCTAAGCTTTCTGGATGCCTTGGGGATAAATTAGTTTAGGGGTTTGGTCCTTTTCGGGAACCTGTCATACTGACTACACTGCTACGAGAGGTGGGGGAGGCAAGCCCATACTGGTTGATTGCATCTCGATTCTGCGGCCCATTCGGCACCGCCCTTAACAACAAAAACAGCCTCGTTGCAGTATAACCAGCCTAGATTGTGTGCACGTGATAGCGGGCACTGTCCGGCCACCTGACAACCAGCGACCTCCCGTGCACAGACTCCCCGCGTTTCCAAACTCTTTGTGACACATACTCTGATCTTTGTACTCTCCTGCTATGGAGGGATACAAGGTGGCTTATTCTCGTTCTTGACGTTCAACTTCGTCGACGCTCTTGTTCTGACTGAGCCATCGGAATTCGTCTTGAGGGTTTAGTATCGCGGCGTCGTACGTCGGACCGACAAATAAGTCACATTCGCTGGTTGCCTTTATGAGTTTTCGGCAAAACGTTTCAGCTTCTTCAACCGACACTGTTTCTACATCAGGCAGCCCTTTCCATAACCTCATCACAGACTGGTCAGTCCTAATGTCATCGAATCGGCCGTCAGTTCCATCTCTTACTTCGAAAAACACATTGGTATTGCCTGCAACATAGGGATCTACTCGCTTGAAATTTTCCGACGCGTATTGACCTTTCATAAATTTGATTGTTGGTGGCTGACCCTTTATATAACAGAACTGGATATCCGTGATTCCTATCACACCGTTTTCATCAACATAGAGAAAGACTAATTGAAACACCCCATTGTTCTGGGCGATGTCTCCTGATTCTGGCCAATCATCATAGGCAATATGGCTAAGAAAAGCTTTAAAGTCATTCCGAAGTGTTCTTGTAAGACCTTTCCAAAAATCATCGGTATTTTCAAAGTTAATGTTGTCAAAATAATTCGCTACTATCTCATCTGCATCAAATGCCTTTCCTCGATCCTCACCACTCGCTCTATCCATGAAATGGAATTTAGATGTGCCGGTTGATGAGAATGCCGTTGTTCGCAGTAACCTGATGATTTTCGTTTTATTGTCTAAAACGCCATGTACTTGGTCACTCGTCCTTCTATCAGCTGCAATCAAAAGACCCTCCTTAGTTGCGACAGCCGCCACAATAGTGCCTCGTATGGCAAAACTCTTACTCATGCTTCCTCCATGAAGACGCCAATACACTCTCTCAACATACCTCAATCTAATGTAGTCGAGAGGTTTCGTTCGTTCGCCCAGGTTGCTGTCCCTATTAAGGTTTTCCGTTCGAATACCAATTTCGTACTTCGCTAATGATCACCTCAAAGGCAGCTCGAGAATGGCTAGCGTGCGAATCATCAAAGACAAGTTTGTGTCTTATTTCTCGCGCCGGGTGAATCAGATTGCGGAACACGCGTAACACCTGAGTCATCCCCCGCCCATCATCTCACGGTCTTTCTCGTTCCCGGATACCCGAAATCTCAATCATCAGGCAAAACCAGGGAACCTCACCGTCTTTATAAGAGAGACGATAGATCGAAGTGATTCCAGCAGCTAGATCGGATCGCTTCGGCAATTAATCTCTGGCTCACTCGGGATTCAACCTAATGTCGTGCATCAACCGAGAGGCACGAGAAGCGTTGCAATAGCTCGGCTCGTTTTTCGAAACGTTCCGCCGAACAACTTTTAAGGGAACAGAATGACTGCGTCACTTGACGGGATCATAGGACACTCAGACGCGATGCGAGCGCTGACCGCGTTGGTTCTGAAGGTCGCTCCCCATAATTGCGCCGTGCTGGTTCGCGGAGAATCGGGTACCGGTAAGGAACTGATTGCTCGCTCAATCCAAAAGAATTCCAAACGCGCAAACGGACCTTTCGTGACCCTCAACTGTGGAGCAATTCCGGAGACCCTCACTGAAGCTATCCTCTTTGGTCACGAGAAGGGATCGTTTACGGGCGCTTCTTCCGACAGGCGAGGATTGTTTGAAGCGGCTCACGGCGGCACCATATTCCTGGATGAAATAGGCGAAATGCCACTCTCTACTCAGGTCAAACTCCTAAGGGCGCTACAAGAGAAAGAGATCGCACGGGTAGGCGCGACTAAGAACATTAAAGTCGATGTCCGCGTCATCGCAGCCACGAACCAGGATTTGAGAGGAATGATATCGGAGGGTCGATTCCGCCAGGACCTATATTACCGGATTTCAACCTTCGAGATTCAAGTCGCTCCGCTCAGAGAGAGGCGAGCCGACATACCCTCACTGGCCCGCCATTTTCTCGATAAGCTTTCGAGCCCGAGCTGCCTGCCGCTACCTATAACGATCGAGGAAGAGGCGTTGAGATCACTGGCAAGTTATGACTGGCACGGTAACGTACGGGAGCTCGAGAACGTGATGAACCGATTGATCGTAGTCGCGGGTACATCGACCATAACGCGGACTGATGTGGAAACCGTTCTTGGTATAGATCCAGTACCGGTAACAATCAGTAGTCCCCAGACTTATTCTTGTGTCCACGCCGAAGCAAAACGAGTGCTGCGCCCCACCACTTCTGAGGTGTGCGAGGATGAAACAATCAAAGCGTACATGAGGCGAGTTAAGCTCGACGTACTTACGGCAGCAATCACTCAGTACCCCAGCAGGACCGCTGCAGCCCAAAGGCTCGGCTTAACGAAAGAAGCGCTCAAGAGGCAGTTACGATATCTGCGAAACGCCACACCGCCCCGGGCAAATACAATGATTAATAATCAGGAGGAAGCATGAGCAGACGAACAACCAGTCTTCCGGAGACGAACTATCCGCTGGTCAATGTCCAGCGTTTCCAATCTCTCAAGTGCGACGTAAACACTCGTCAACTGGAGGAACTTGCCAGGTACATTAGCTATGTCGAGTCGGCAACGGGAGACCAACCGAGTGAGGGTGAAGTAGTCGGTGCCGCACTCGCCGAGCTTTTCAAGCTCGACCGTGGCTTTCAAAAATGGAAGGACCGATCCCAGCAACCCGACGCAAGTTCACACACAGCGAACGAGCCTGGCCCGCGCCATGCTCCCCAAGTTTGATTCAATTCCATTCTGCTCGAGGAAGGATTAACGAATAACGCGCATTCTATGGACCAAATCTTCGCCGTTTCCGCGCAGCTTCACGACGCCGAGGACCTTGACAGCTCGCAATTGATAAGCGCGGAAACGGATTTGTGTCTTTCAACAGATGTCCAATAACGGAGTCCGTCAGCGATTAGGATGGGAGGAAACCAAATGGCTCGTCCGAAACAACCAAAAGAGCAACGCAAAGCTGTCACGATCACCGTGCGAATGAGACTTGATCAAGTCGAAGGTTTGACGGCGGTCGCCGTGCTCCGCGGAACGACAAGAAGCGGCCTTATCAGTCGGTCCGCGACCGAACAGATCAGCCTTGAGCAGGAGCGTGATCGATCTCGCTTCGATGCAGCCGTCGCCGATGTTCGGTTTCAAAGAGGAGCAGAGCATCACAAGAGATGTGATCAATCGCTATGCGAGCGACCCATATGTTCGCCTCATTCTCTGGAAGCGACCACTGGTCAGCGCCCCACCTCCAAACTTCCGTGCATTGAATCGCGCCCCCATGATCGCTCAATTGTGTCTCTATCTAACACTCGGGAGACGCTCATTCAGGTTGCTTGCGGCGGAGCATCACTCCTCTCACAAAGAACCAGAGCGGCTCGCGGCGACTCGAATGCTCACTCCAACGAGATCAATCTGGCGTCCGAGCATCCCGAATAAACTCATACAACAAGACGGAAAAGGATATGCATAAGACAAGATGGAAAGGAACTGACGAATTTGGAGCTTAAGGCGGGATACGTCTTCGCGCTATCGCGCTAAGACAGGGAACGATTGGCTAAGTTAAGAGTATGGGCAAGCGGCAAAAACAATACCCAAAAGGCACCCTGGTGAGACTGACAAACGACGAACATCTGCGGCTAACAGCGCTCGCAAAGAAGGCAGGGTTGTCATTCTCGAGATTCCTGGTCGAGTCGGGACTCACCGGACAAGCGCCAACTAACGAGGACAGAATACAGCGCGAGCGGGCCATTTTGCAGCTTGCAAGGGTAGGCAATAACCTCAATCAAATTGCCAGACAATTGAACGCTCAACAGGGAGCACTCAGCTCCAGGGACATCGCTCAGACCCTAGAAGAAGTCCAAGCCGCGCTCGAAAGGATCGAGGTACAGTGGCAAGGGGGTAGGCCGTGAGCAGTGGCAGAGCCCACTTTGAGGAATCAAATGGCAACGGCTAGCTCAATAGCAAAGGTGAGTGTAGGTAGAAGCGGCTGCGGTGCCGCGCACGCTTCCTACATAACACGAATGTCCGCACTCGATCCTGAGGGACGAGATCGGGCAAGA
>CAZOOE010000170.1:0-11980 GCA_964581275.1 uncultured Clostridia bacterium | reverse complement strand
AATGACTTACCGAAGGCTGCCGATTAGCTTCGAGCTATCCGGATTCTTTGAGAGGTTGGAGTTCGTCAACTCGCGCACTGTTGAGCAAGGCCGTGAGCCGCTGTTTGTCGAAAAAACGGCAGGCGGGACCTTCGGAGCTTTTCTTCCTCTCAACAGATCACGCTACACGATTGGGACAACGACACGGGTCGGGCTGATCTATTCGTTCACGTCGACAAATCTCGCAGATGCGCTGTTGATGGCGACCTCGGCTCCACGAACGCTCGAACAAGCGGGGTTGCGGACGGGCTCGCTTACCGCGCTCCTGTTGCACAACACCCTCGATAGTGAGCTTGATCCCCATACAGGCGAGCGGCTCGCCGTCGGTGTCGAACTCGGCGCTCGTGCGGTTGGAGGCAGTCTAAACTCGCTCAAACCATACTTCGACTATCGGCATTTCTATCCGCTGGGTCGAACCAAGAATGACGAGTCGCGTGAAACAACGGCCATAGGCTTTCGAATCCGTGCCTCGCACATCCGCGCGTTTGGCGAACCCTTCACCGAGCGAGCGTTGTCGACCGTGAGAGGCGTGCCCGTGTTCAGGCGCGTCTTTCTTGGCGGAGAGACCGAGGTACGAGGCTACGACGTGAACTCGATCGCGCCGCTTGCTCGCGTAAAACGCTTTGTCCTCAGCGAAGGCAACCCCGCAGTCTTGGCGTCCAGCGAGGTACGCCCGATCGGCGGGGACACTGAGGTGGTATTCAACGCAGAGTATCGAGTGCCACTCATCTGGCGGTTCTCGAGCGCGGCGTTCTTCGACCTTGGCACATCTTTCGACGCACGTCCCCTCATCAAAGAGAGTTTCGAAACGATGACCACTGTTCAATCGACTGGTGCGCCGGTGACGGTGCTCACCGTGGTCAAGCCATTGAAGCCGGGACAGGACTTCCTTCCGCACTATCGTTATTCGGTCGGCGGAGAGCTGCGCTTTCCGATTCCCGTTCTGAAGATTCCTCTGAGGCTGATCTTCGCGTGGAATCCAAACGCGCAAAAGCAAGTGCCCGACGGGGCGCTGCTCGCGCCAGAGAAACGATTCACGTTTCGAGTCGGCTTTTCGCGCACTCTTTGAGACCTGCGTTGAAAAAAGGCCTTTCAGCCAGCTGGTCGCCCGTTATGTCGCCAAGGCTGGCGAGCAGGAGACTCGAATCGAGCAGATAACAACCAACGAAAGGAGGGGCCGGCGAAAGGGTTCGGTTTCAGGGCGATCCGGAGTCGGCGATTCGCGTCCTTGCCCTCGATCGCAAGCTCTAAAGGCTCTCTGGCTCCGGGGCTTGCCGGATACCAATCTATTGGTCATCATAGATCTACGATCATCGTTGATCTTATGGCTAAGCCAAAACTCATCGGACCGCGGCCGGAATGGCTCAAGATCAGGATTCGCGCAAACGAGACTTTTGACGGCGTGAATCGGATGATCAACGACCTGAATCTGCACACCGTTTGTCAGGAGGCTCGCTGCCCGAACATCTTCGAGTGCTGGAGTGAAGGCACCGCTACATTCATGATCCTCGGCGACATCTGCACGCGACATTGCGGCTTTTGTGCAGTCGGCAAAGGAAAGCCCCGAGCTCTCGACCCGGATGAACCGCGGCACGTCGGCGAAGCTGTCCGTCGACTCGGTGTGAACCATGCGGTAGTGACAAGCGTCAATCGAGACGAGCTGCCCGATGGCGGTGCATTCCACTTTGCTCAGACGATTCAATGGATTCGGAAGCTGAATCCCGCAACTCGCGTCGAGGTGCTGATCCCGGACTTCTGCGGCAACCAGCGCGCGCTCGACATCGTTCTCTCAGCCCGTCCGGACGTGCTGAATCACAACACCGAAACCGTATCGCGCCTATACAGGCACGTGCGTCCCGATGCGAAGTACGAGCAGTCACTCGATCTGCTGCGACGAGCTCATGCCCGCAAGCGGGAGCATCCGCTGCTCACCAAATCAGGACTAATGGCCGGACTCGGTGAGACAGTCGCCGAGTTGCTTGAGACCTTTCACGATATCGCCGACACAGGCTGTGACATATTGACCGTCGGCCAGTACCTTGCTCCTACGCCGAGGCACATACCGATCGAGAGGTACTACTCGCCTGAAGAATTCGCTTACTTGAAGGAAGAAGCGCTCGAAATGGGATTTCGCTATGTTGAGGCGGGGCCGCTGGTGCGAAGCTCGTATCACGCTGGTCGGCACACGCAACGTGACGAAGCGGCGACGCGCGATTTCAGCAACGATCCGGTATACGCGGCGGAGACTCCCAGATTCGAGACCACGCCGTTGTTTCAACTCAAGCGCAAAGGCCAGATAACCGATCTACCTTGATATCGTAAAGCGTTGAATGAGAGCGATCTCGCCGACTGCCCGGTGCAAGGTTGGACTGTTTCTACTTGCCGCGTGCGGCGGCCTTCGAGGCCTTCAGCGGGTTCTTCGTCCCTTCCCCCGAGCGCGATGCCGTAAGCATTTTTTCGTGGGTCGCGCAGTCGTGCTCTTCGGCCCGGGCCTTCCAGTATTCGTTGGCCTCGATCCCCTGAGAGAGAAAAGCAACGACCGTAAACGCGCTGAAACACTTTGGGCAGTTCAAACGGACCCCGCGTGCTGCTCCTCTTCTTGCCATTATCTGTTGCTCCTTCAGCTTGAATAAGCCATGACGCGAGTCGCGCTTGGCAAACAAACGAATAGTCTACCAGAAAGGGTGATCTGTTGGCAACGGTTTTCTTACATCGGTGTGCGTCAGATTTGTGAGTGCATCTCATGCAGATCTAGCTTCCCAGTATTCCTTCCACCTGCCGCTTAGCTGACAACACCGCAATGCGATGATTGCATTGGCTCCTCTGACAGTCCATCTCATTCCACTCTGACCCAATCTTCGACCGATCACAGTCTTGCATCCTGCTTCGACCACTCCCGAACCGATGAACAACCCTTTCTTACGGAATTCCCCGTATCGCATTCGCTCCCGGTTCTTTACAAAGTAGTCGATCTCTCGGGCAACAATCTTTTCCACTTCAGTATTCTCAGGTCTTAGGCGCTTCAAGCTTCTGACCAATGCTGGAAGGAGAACTAGTGCTCCCGCTTCAGCTCATCGCGAAGCCTGGAGCCTTCGTTGTTGATAATGTCGTTGATCAACCAGCCCGGCGCGCCCTTGGCCAACTCGACGACGATATCTCGTTTATCGCGGCCCCTGCTGGTTCGAGCGCTCCATACCAACGTAACGGTCACCTTCGCCAGATCCCCGTTTACCTCGGATTTTCCAACGCGGTAAGAATCGGGATACTCCTGCGAGTCTGTAAACGGGTCGCCTTCAAACTCTGGAGCCTCATCGGGATGAGTTTTGCTCGCTGCGGCCTGGCGCTTTAGCTCATTAAGCAACAACGAATAAAACTCGGTTGTCAGCCATCGCTTGCGTTGTTGTACGTTGCGAACCGTGAAGCTCTTGTTATGCGCCAAGTGGAATGCATAGAAGGACCGAACTGCCCTCAGTGCCGGATCTTGAGGACTTGCGGCTTGGGCCATGGCCCGAGACTCCACCCATAGCGATAGAATCATCGCCATTCCAACCAACGAAATGAGTCTCACCCGATAAGCCATGCTTCCTCCTATTCTTTTATTAAGCAGCTCGCCGATCCCTTTAGCGCTACAACGTATCCCCTTTGTGGTCGTGGCGCTGATTAAAAACAGGTGGTGCTGATCCGACTCAGGCAATCTCCGATTCGATCTTGCCCCGGACAACCTCAACGACTGATTCGGCTGGTACGTCTTCCGATTCGCGTGTCAAACGGGTGAATAACTCGACTTTGCCTTCCCTGATCTTCTTGCCGAATGTTATCCGATAAGGCACGCCGATCAGGTCCGCATCGTTGAACTTGACGCCCGCGCGCTCATCGCGGTCGTCGAGCAAAGCTTCTACGCCGACCCGCTGCAGATCATCGTAGACTCGCTCCGCCGCCCCAAGCAGCTCCTGGTCTTTGATGTTCACCGGCGTCAGAACAACATGGAACGGTGCAATAGCTGCGGGCCAGCTTATGCCCGCGCCGTCGTTGTATAACTCAACGGCCGCGCTCATTACGCGCTCAACCCCAATCCCGTAGCTGCCCATCACAATCGGCACTTCCTGCCCGTCTGCGGTAAGCACCCGCGCTCCCATGCTGTTGGAGTATTTCGTACCGAGCTTGAAGATGTGGCCGGCCTCAACTGCCTTGAATACGTCGAGCGGCGCGCCGCAATTGGCACACTCCTCTCCGGCTTTGACGGAGCGAAGGCTCGCCCATGTATCAACTTTGATGTCGCGATCGATCGACACTCCCCGAAGGTGGTGATCGTCTTTGTTGGCGCCAGTGGTCATGTTTCGCCTGCCAAGCAGCGCTTCGTCGGCGATCACGCGCGTTATCTTCGGATGAGAAGATTGGGTCACGCCAACCGCGCCGAGCGAGCCGGCAGAAGCTCCGAGAGCCTCGCTGATTTCCTCGGGACGCGCGGGCCTGACGTTGATCGCACCACTCGCATCCATAAGCTTGGTCTCGTTCAGTTCGTGATCACCGCGCATCAAGACGAGGCTAACGCTCTCGTCGAGCATGTAAACGAGGGTCTTGATCTGGCGATCAGCGGCAGCTCCACCTGGAAACGTCGTAAGATCTTCGATGGTGCGAACGCCGGGCGTTGGAAACTCTTCGGCAGCGGCGGGGCCTCCCTGGTCATCCGACGGTGCAAGCTTTGAGGTGGCCTTCTCAACATTGGCCGCATAGCCACACTTCTCACAAACGACTATGTTATCCTCGCCGGCATTTGTTCTGATCATAAACTCCGTGGACTGGCTCCCGCCCATCGCTCCAGAGCTTGCTTCTACGGCGGTGTACTTCAAACCGCATCGCGCGAAGATCCGGCAGTAAGCGTCGTATTGATCCTGAAACGACTTGTCCAGGCCCGCGAAGTCAACATCGAACGAGTAGGCGTCCTTCATCGTGAACTCGCGCACCCGCAGGAGCCCGGATTTGGGACGAGCCTCATCGCGAAACTTGGTTTGAATCTGATACCAGACCTGTGGAAGCTGGCGATAGGAGTTTATGGCGTTGCGAGCAATCGAGGTAAAAACCTCTTCGTGAGTCATGCCGAGCGCCATGTCCGCGCCCTTGCGGTCACGAAGCCGGAACATGTTGTCGCCCATAACTTCCCAGCGGCCCGATTCTTTCCAGACTTCGGCGGGGTGAATCGCGGGCAGCAAGAATTCTTGTCCGCCGACTCGATTCATCTCCTCGCGGATGATTTGCATGACTTTGAGGCGTACGCGTTGGGCCAGCGGTAGCAGCGAGTAAACACCCGCCGTTAGCTGCCGAATGTAACCCGCGCGAACCAGCAGACGATGGCTGGTGACTTCGGCGTCCGCCGGGTCTTCACGCAGAGTCGGGATGAACAAATTGGACCAACGCATCGATTTTCTCCTCACGCCGTTAAACACAGGCGCCGTTACACCGACAAACAGAACGAGACAAACTAGCAATTGGTTCGCGGGCCAGTCAAGCAGGCCGGCCGCGCAAAGGATTTCGGCAAGTTTCTCAGACGCCGAAAGCGACTGGAAGAGATTGGCTTGTGCTCAGTCGTGGATTCAAACGCCCTCAGCGGGTATAGTATGTCCCCGGAACTTGGGTCAGAGTCCATTGGCGAGACCGAAACAACAATGATCAGAGACTTCACCAGTGAATACGCTCGATACAGGAATATCGGCGAGAAAGCAATAAGTCAGGTTTCGGACGAGGCGCTAAACGAAGTACTTGGAGCCGATAATAACTCAATTGCGATTATCGTGCGGCATATCAGCGGCAATCTGCTTTCGAGATTCACCGACTTTCTCAACAGCGACGGAGAGAAACCTTGGCGAAACAGAGATTCCGAATTCCAGAACGCCCGGTACGACAGACGCGAAGTCGTTCGAATGTGGACTGAAGGCTGGGCGGTGCTCGAGTCCGAGCTCTCAAAACTGTGCGATGATCAGCTACAACAACACGTCTATATCAGAGGCCAGTCCTGGACGGTCCACGACGCTCTTTGTAGATCGCTCGCACACGTGTCATATCATGTCGGCCAGATAGTTTTGTTGGCTCGAATACTGAGCGCGGGGAATTGGCAGTGGATCAGCATCCCAAAAGGACGGTCCCACGAGTACAATTTGAATCCAACAAAGGAGAAGAAACCTTAGTGAAAAACGCTGACAACATCCGAATAGCTGCTGCTCTCTCAATTCTCTTATTCGCCACGTCATCAGGAGTTACTGTCATGAGTGATCCACCTCAAGAACCTCAACCGTTCCCCTCGCCAAAACACGAACCGCCAATCGTCACCCCGGGCAAGACTGAGAAAAATCCTCCTTCGGATGCGATTGTTCTGTTCGACGGGAAAGACCTATCCAGGTGGCGAAGCGTTAGCGGCGGCGATCCGAAATGGAAGATCAAAGACGGCTACCTGGAGGTGGTGCCGCGAACGGGCGACATCGCGACCAGAGAGGAATTCGGCGACTGCCAGTTGCACATCGAATGGGCCACGCCCTCTGAGGCAAAAGGCGAAGGCCAGGAGCGCGGCAACAGCGGCGTGTTCTTGATGGAGCGATATGAGGTGCAGGTGCTCGATTCATACGATAACAAGACCTACTATCACGGACAGGCCGGAGCGATATACAAGCAGCATGCGCCGCTGGTGAATGCCTCGCGCAAGCCTGGCGAATGGCAGAGCTATGACATCATTTTCAAGGCCCCGAAGTTTGACGAACAGGGCAAGGTGATCGATCGGGCTCGCATCACCGTGCTTCATAACGGCGTGCTGATTCAGAACAACGTTGAGATCTACGGCAACACATATCACGACCGTCCGGCTCTGTACATCGCCCACGCGCCAAAGGCGTCACTGAAGCTGCAAGATCATGGCGATCCGCTCCGGTATCGCAATATCTGGATCAGAGCGTTGTAGCAGCCCCTGGACTACTCGCAAAGTCTCGGCCGACGCCGAGCGGAGTTCAAACTCAAGCCGACGGCCGGCCCGCGTGTTTTGTCGATTGAGAGAAGCTATGCGCGAGCAAGTGGTCACCTCCTACATCCTGGACGAAGCCGAGACGCTTTCCGCGCGGCAACTCGAAGGACTCCAGATACAGCGCCTGCGAGCCGGCATCGATCTGATCTCGAAAAGGGTCCCCTTCTACCGGGATAAACTGAGTGAGGTCGGGGTTACTGCCGACAGCATCCACTCGCTTGAGGACTTGGCGCGCCTTCCATTCACCACAAAAAACGACCTCCGCGATAACTATCCGTTCGGCCTGGTCGCCGTGCCGATGAAGCAGGTCATCCGCATTCACGCCTCCAGCGGAACGACCGGTAAGCCCACTGTGGTTGCTTACACTCACAATGACATCAGCCTCTGGTCCGATCTGATGGCGCGAAGTTATGCGGCAGCAGGGGTAACCCCCGATGACATCGTTCACAACGCTTATGGCTACGGATTGTTCACCGGTGGGCTCGGCTTTCATTACGGAGCTGAACGAATCGGCGCGGCGGTTATTCCAGTCTCCGGCGGCAATACCAAACGCCAACTCACCATTCTTCGCGATTTTGGCGGCACCGTGCTTTGCTGTACACCCTCCTATTCCCTCCTGCTCGCTGAAATGGCGGAGGAAGACGGGATAGACATCGGCTCGCTGCCTCTCAGGATAGGGCTCTTTGGCGCAGAGCCGTGGTCCGAGGGGATGCGACAGGAAATCGAATCACGTCTCGGCATCGTGGCACTCAATGTCTTCGGATTGTCGGAAGTGATCGGACCTGGTGTCGCAGTAGAATGTACGGCGAAGCAAGGAATGCATATTTTCGAAGACCACTTCATTCCTGAAATCATTGATCCCGACACAAACAAACGATTGCCGGACGGCGAACTGGGTGAACTCGTGTTGACGTGCGTCACGAAGGAAGCGCTGCCATTGATTCGATACCGCACGCGAGATCGCACACGGCTCGTGCGAGAGAAGTGTGAATGCGGGCGCACCACCGTCAGAATGGAGAGAATAGTTGGACGAACCGACGATATGATCATAGTTCGCGGGGTAAACGTCTTCCCATCACAGATCGAGACGGTGCTATTGCAGGTTGGCGAAGTCGAACCGCATTACCAGATTGTTGTCGATCGAGGCTCGGACTACATGGACGAGCTTGATGTGCTGGTGGAGGCGTCCGCCGCCCTTTACGGAAATCAAAATCACCTGATACAGCTTGAAAAACGGCTGAGCTTCGAGGTGCGGAGCTCGCTAGGGATCACCTGCAATGTGAAGCTCGTGGGCCCCCACGAGATCGAGCGAAGCGAAGGCAAGGCGGTGCGCGTAGTAGACAAGCGGTCGCTGTAGCGATTCGGAGAGAGACTCCGGTTGTGGAAAGAGGTTACCCATGAAATTGGAGACGATGTACTATGAGAAGGACGGCAGAATCGGCTACCTGACTTTAAACCGTCCCCAGTTACTCAACGCAATGAATTACCAGGGCGCGTTGGACATGAATCGGGCCGCCGAAGTGATTCGCGATGATCCCGAGGTTCGTGTCGTGGTGATTCGCGGCGCGGGCCGGGCCTTTTGCACAGGCATCGATCTCAAGCAACTCCAGGCAGGAGAGACGCCACATGAATACTATGAGAAGTGGGATCGGGCGCTGAGAATCCTCGAGCAGGCTGAGAAGATTTTGATCTGCGCCATGCACGGATACGCACTTGGAGGGGGATTGCAGTTGGCGTTGGCTTGTGACATCCGCATTGCAACCCAGGGCTGTCAGCTTGGGCTGCCTGCGGTCAAGGAAGGCATTGTCCCGGGGTTGGGGACCTTTCGATTGCCGCGTTACATCGGACTGGGTCGAGCAAAGTGGATGGTGCTTTCCGGTGAGAACATCGACGGCCGACGGGCGTATGAATTCGGAATGATCGATCACGTAGTACAGACCGATGACTTCGATCATGCAGTAAGCGCGTTGGTCGAAAAGTACTCGAGGGTCTGCTCGGAGGGCACTCGACAGTCGAAAATGCTCCTGAACGTGCCTTTCGACATGCCGCACGGCCAGTTCTTTGAAGAGTATCTACGGCGGCAAAGAATCGCCCTGGCGTCGCCGGATCATCAGGAGGCGATAGCTGCTTATCGCGAGGGCCGCGAACCTATCTTCTCCTCATGAGGCCACCGTTGACTGTAACCCCTCAAAGGTGTATTACTCTCTGCAAGCCTGGGTCATTTGAGTTTGAGGAGAAAGCAGCAATGGCCGACGAAATGACGACCAAGCCCACGATCGAGACAGTCCTTGAGCGAATCATTGCTTTCGAGAATAGATTCGAGAGACGCTTCGTTCACTTTGAAGAGCAGGTGGCCCAACGATTCAACAAAGTAGACGATCGATTCAACCAAGTAGACGAACGATTCAACAAAGTAGACGAACGATTCAACAGAGTAGACGAACGATTCAACAGAGTAGACGAACGATTCAACAAAGTAGACGAACGATTTGACCGAGTTGACGAGCGCTTCGACGCCATCTACAACGAAATTGATCGGGTTGCCAGCGTAGCTCACTCCACCAAGGCCGAGATGCTGACGTTGCGCGCCGACTTCAGGGAGTTGCGCTCACATCTGCGCGAAGTACTTCCGGTTCCACAGCCCTCGTAGATAATCTGTCATGACAGCAGACATCAGGCGTCGGACAGTTCGCAGCAGATGGCCGCAACTGGTTCCGGCGGCGGCGCTCGCGCTGATCCTCATCGCATCGCCACGACCTTCATCGCGTTCCAATCAGGCTCTCCAGAAACCGCCCGACGGCCTGTCGGCTACAGAGTTCTCACGGTTGGTCCGTGAGACCTCAGAAGAGGGAGGCTACTTCTTTTCCGATAATCTCATTTCCAACGAAACACCTTATCTCACAGTTGTCGACAAGCTTCGCCAGCTCGCACCCACCGGCGGCGCTTATATCGGTGTCGGTCCGGAGCAGAACTTCACCTATATCGCCAAGTTGCGCCCGCGAATCGCCTTTATCGTGGACATTCGCCGCCAGGCGATGATTCAGCACATGATGTACAAGGCAATCTTCCATCTTTCATCAAATAGGCTTCAGTTCCTTTCGCGCTGGTTGAGCAAGCCACTGCTGAAGAACGCTCCGTCGCCCGATGATTCGATAGACATCCTTCTGGCGTACTTCAGCAAAACGCCTGCCGACGATCAAGTCTATGCGGCCAACCTGGTCGAGATTCGCAAGGCGATACAGGAGGACTTTCAGTTCCAACTCTCCGTGCGCGATCAGGCCAGTCTCGAGTACGTGTTCAAGAGCTTTCGCGAAAGCGGATTGAACACTGCGTTTCAGCTCAACGGCTGGCCGGATAGTGAATTCCCAACGTTGGGCGAGGTCATACTTCAGCCGGATCCACATGGCAAGTTCGGCAACTTCCTCGCAACCGGAGAGGAGTACGACTTTGTTCGCGGCCTTCATTCGAAGAACCTGATCATCCCGGTAGTGGGTGACTTCGGAGGAAAGAAAGCGCTCGCCGGTATCGGCGACTATTTGCGCAAGAGCGGGCTAACGGTGACGGCGTTCTACGCCTCGAACGTCGAGCAATACCTCTTCGAAGATGGTTCGTTTTCGACCTTCGCCAACAATGTAAGAAAGCTTCCGATCACCGACCAGAGCCTGTTTATCCGCTGGGTCTATCAGCGGTATTACCATCCCGCGCGGATGGAAGGTCAGCGGTCTACGTCGCTGCTGGAGAGAATGAGTGTTTTTTTGAAAGACTTCGATGCCGGCAAATACCAGAACTACGTCGACTTGATCACGACTAATTACATCGCACCCGATAAGCCGTAGCGGGCAACATGAACCATGTAGCTTCTACTTCTTTTCTTGTTCCTTCTTGCCAAGACCCCAGAACTCTTTGACCACGTCCGCCCCAGGGACCAGCTTCTCCCAAAGCTCCGGCGCGGTTGAACCCATCTGCAAAAAACCCCGGAAGCGTCGGTCAAACTCTTCCTTGGTTTTCAAGTAGGCTTCGAAGCTGCTCGACAAGTAGTTCTTGAAGAAATCCTGAACCGCTGACTCGCGCGACCGGATCACTTGAAACAAAAACGAAACCGGTAACACGCTCTGGTTTTTCTCCTCTTCAAGAATGACTTGCATAAGCACCGCCTTGGTCACGTCCGCCTTGGTGCGCGAATCGACGACCTGAACGTCGTGCCCGTCTCTGATCAGCCTTACCAATTCCTGATAGTTGACGTAGCTGCTTGTTTCGGTGTTATACAAACGCCGATTGCCGTAGCGCTTGATCAGAATGCGATCGGGGTGTCCGCCGCCGTCCGTTGCATCGGTCGTTTTTTTCTTCTTCGCCATAGTCGATGTTCGTACCATAGCACACGTGCAGCATTACTGTCTATCGCATTTCTCTATCTCTCATAGTATCAGTCTGATACGCGGCTTGCGCGGATGCGAAGAGATTGGGCTGGCCCAAAATTGCTGGCTAGCACAGCCTTCAGCGGAACAAACTCCCGCCGGACACCACAATCTGTCCCAATAATCTCTTTCACTACTGTGTTTAGCGACATTTCTTCGCAGATGCAGCATTTTTTCCTTGACCAAAATGAATTCTATGGTACTCTCTGAGGGCGATTTCATGTATCAGCCATCGGACAAGAAGTAATCTGGATCAAATCGTATGAGCAGCAGTCGCGAAAAACAGCAGCCGTCACCGTACCGGGAGAAGCCGTGGCTCAGTCACTACGACTACTGGGTTCCTGAGCAAGCGAACTTCGCACGGCAGCCGATCCACCAGATGCTCAATCTCGCGGCTGCTCAGTTCAATGACCGGCCGGCCACTGCCTTCATGGGTGCGCAGTTGAGTTTCGGCGAGTTGAAAGAGCAAACGGACAAGCTGGCTACGGCGCTCTCGCGGTTGGGCATCACCAAGGGAGAT
>CAZOOE010000169.1:962-12107 GCA_964581275.1 uncultured Clostridia bacterium | reverse complement strand
GCGCTTGACTTCAACAAGCCGTCGGTCACGCTCGTTCACAAAGGCAACATCATGAAGTTCACTGAGGGCGCGTTTCGGGATTGGGGCTACGAGCTGGCGAAGGAAGAATTCAGGGAGCACATCGTCACCGAACGCGAAACCTGGATCCTTGACAATCACGAGAAGGATTACCTGGTCACCGCGGAAGAAAACGCGCGACTGATCGAGCCGGGCTTTGATCAAATGTCCGAGAAACAACGCGCGACGGTGGTAGATGAAGTGAAGCGGACGCTCGCGGCAATTGTGGCATCACACGGCCACGGCGAGTGGAAGAAGAAGGTGCTGGTCAAGGACCGTATCGCCGATTCGATTTTTCAGCAGATACTGATCAGGCCCGACGAATACTCGATTCTCGCGACGCCGAACCTGAACGGAGACTATCTGTCGGACGCGGCAGCTGCACAGGTAGGCGGCCTGGGAATGGCTCCAGGAGCCAATATCGGGGATCGAGCCGCCGTGTTTGAGGCAACTCACGGAACCGCGCCAAAGTACGCCGACAAAGATATGGTGAACCCCTCGTCGGTGATTCTGTCCGGCGTGATGATGTTTGAGCACATGGGTTGGCGTGAAGTGAGCGATAGCATTGTCTCTGCCCTGACCAAGACGATTCAACAGAAACAGGTGACCTACGATTTACATCGACAGATGGAAGGCGCGACAAAGCTCACGACAAGCGAGTTCGCGTCGGTGATCATCTCAAATATCTAGAGTTCGTAGTCCGGCCTTTACGCCGAAGTTCGTAACGACCGGAGACCGTTCTTCTGTTGCGAGGCACGTGTCATTACGAACTTCCGCCTAAAGAAAGGCCGGACTACGAACTCGAAGCGGCAGAGCCGCTCAAAAAAAACGCTACCGGCGCCGGCACTACTATTGACCCTCGCCAGGCTTGTTCCCAACTGTAACCGGGTTGGGGACGCCTTCAAGGAACGGACTGATCAGGGCCGCCAATCGCTTCTCTTCAGTCTCCCGCCGCAATGAAAAATCCATCGACTGTCGTTTGGCCTCCGAAGTTTCGCCCCGAAGTGCTTCGATCTCGGCCTGTTTGCGCTTCAAGAACTCTTCGGTGTCCCGGGTAATTTGCTGAATCATTGCAGCGTTGCGCTGCTCGGCGCCGGCAGCGCGCTGGTCGAGCATTTGTTGATAAGCGTCGAGCGCCCGGTCGCGCCGAACCGCGTCGGCAATCGGAACATCGGGTCCTATTCCTTTCGCAGACAGAGTGAGATGCACCGCTACGACCTTCACGTTGAGCGGCTGATATGCGTGCGTGTCGCGGGCTGTAAACAAAACATCGCGCTGACTCCTGTCGCGTTTGGGCTTGTTTGTGAATGACAGGACAGGCTCCACCTGAATTGATGACTTTGGCCTCATTGACAGGCAAGCGTGACGGTCGGGGGTGTTGCGAACATGACATTCTCTTGCTTAATCGCGCTGCAAAAACTAAACTAGCAACCTTTCAGGCTGGTGATAAGGGGCGGACCAGCGAACACGGATAAGACTGGTTCGCAATCATGGAAGACGCTACCAAGCAGAAGATCGTTCCTGAGGATTGGGACGACTTCGTCAAGTTCATAAGCGCCCACCGAGATGAGATAGCCCACGGAAGATACGACCTTCGCATTGAGAAAGACTGGGCCAGGGATCTCACCGAGGAGGACCTGCTGATGCTAATTGAACACTGTCCGAGTTCGAGACTCACAATCGCTGCCGCAACCAAGTCCGTTGTAGTCCTCGCCCGGCTCGCAGCCGATGACTCGAGCGATGTTCGAGAAGAGGTAGCCGACAATCCGCGCACCCCGAATACCACGCTCGACACTCTCTCGGAAGATTCGATCTCGGCTGTTCGGATGGCGGTTGCCGAAAATGTAACTACGTCCGCGTCAAAGCTGCAAATCCTCTCGAATGATTCGGTGAATTATGTGCGTTGGGGCGTTGCTCACAACGAGAAGACGCCCTCAAGCGTCTTGGAAACTCTCATACGAGATGCCGACTCGTATGTAAGCGACGAAGCAAAGAAGAATCCCAATGCGCCCAAAGTAGGCTTTTGGTCTCGACTGTTTAGTCGATAGCGGAGCAATCTGCCAAAACGGGAGAGCCCATCCTGTTGTTCAATCGCCGCGGCATCATGAATACATCCCGTCGCTGGAATGATTGATCAGGGCGCAATGAAACGGATGATGGAGTTCTTAACGGACTTTTTTGACAAGCACAAATTGATGATCTTTGATAGTACTCTCCGGGCGAGTGTAGTTTTCCTGCCGATCTTGATTTATGGGTTTCCGAAGGGAACTGATATAGGCTTCCATTTCCGGTGGAATTACTATTTTGCCGAAGAGTTTCGGCAAGGAAACCTCTATCCTCGATGGCTTGCCGCTGCCAATCATGGCTACGGGAGTCCGGTGACTCTCTACTACGCACCGCTTCAGTTCTATGTCACTACCGCTCTAGACTTTCTGGTGCACGACACGTGGCGCGCGATCTCGCTTGCCTGTTGGTTGTCTACGGCGCTATGCGGCGCGACTATGTACGTGTTCAGCAGATCCCTGCTCTCACGCGTACCCAGTCTTGCGGCCTCACTGCTTTATATGTGGGCGCCCTATCACCTCTTGGACCTCTACCGAGGTAACTCGTTGTCGCAATACTGGGCCTATGTCTGGATACCGCTTGTGCTGAGCTCCATCCAGTGGATAGCTAAGAAACCCGGGTGGAGAACAGTGCCCTACCTCGCATTAAGCTACGGGCTGTTGGTTACTCGCGGAGATTCAACTATCACTGCCGTTAACGATGCCGGCACAAGGCAGGAATATTCGCTTACAGCTCGCACGCAGTCGGTTCTCACCCTCCGTCCGTTATACTTTCCTGGCTGGACCGCCCGAGTGGATGACACCCTCGCCCAGATAAGCCCGAGTGAGAATGGCCATATTCGAGTTGACGTCCCAGCCGGCCAGCACAGACTTAAATTGACCTTTGAAGACACGTGGCCGCGGACAATAGGGAAGCTCGTTTCCGCGCTGAGCCTCATAACCATTTTTGGGATTATGTACCTAACCCGTCGTAGGAGGAGCCGACGGCAAAGTGGTCCCTTTTCGTGATTCGAGACTCCGAATATTTTTGTCGCCAACGTTTTCTGATGGTGCTAATCTAACGCGCATATGTCACGAAAACTCGTGTTGAGCGGAGCGCTTCTGCTTCTGGTGGGTTCGTTCGCGATTGACGCGGCGGCCCAGGCTTCCCAGCCGATCTATCTTCAATACGATGGCTTTGTAAAGAACAAAGACGGAACCTACACGCTTTCGTTCGGATACTTCAGCATGAATCACGTCGATGTAAGAATCCCACCTGGCGAAGACAACATGTTTTTGCCGGCTCCCGCTGACCGAAACCAGCCGGTCATGTTTCTGAAAGGCCGGCATCGATTCGTTTGCAGCATCGTGGTCCCGGGAGACTTCGACGGCAAGCTCCAATGGACGATCCGTTTTGCCGGCACGACCTTTACAACCACCGCCAAGATTCTCGATCCTCTGTATGAGCTCGAGCTGAATAGCGAGAAACGCGCAACGAGCGGCCTTGATCTTGCCGGAGCGCCGAAGGGGGTCTGCGTCAACCGTGCGCCCTCTATTCAGGTGATAAATCCGGCAGCAGATGTCAACGCCGGCGCGGACACTCTGGCGGCTACGTCCTTTGCCGCGCGCCTCGGTCAAGAGATCTCACTGACTGGCAGCGTCGAGGACGATGGACTGCCCAGAGAGAGCAAGGTCACGGTTTCGTGGAAGATGATCAGTGGACCCGGTGTGGTAAGCTTTTCCGATGCGAGCCAACCGGTGACACGCGCAAGGTTTAGCGCGGTAGGCGTTTACGAACTCGAGTTGTCCGCGACCGACAGCGAGCACACCAACGCGGTGAAGATCAAAGTCACGGTCAATCCCGTAGATGAGAAGAAACCCAACTAGCTGATATGTGGAGTCTGCCTACTGTGTGTTTCCGGTTGCTGCAGCAGTTTCCTTCGACTTGCTGCGATTCTGCTTTTGCAGATCGGCGTATTCCTGATCGCTGATGTAGTAGAAGTCAAGCCAGCCGATATTCATCTCATCGATGGTACGGTCACCCCAACCAATGAATGCCGTAGGATCAGGATTCTCCTTATTGCCCGGAGAGTTGTCGTGATAGGCAGTCATGTGCAAGACGGTGCCTTTCGGAAGCGCTGGAGGATTCTTGTAAGGATACGTAATCTGCCAGGTCCATACAAAGTGCGCAACGTCGGTCATCAATTCTACTTCGCCGGTGGGAAGAATCGCTTCCAGCGTCATGCGCTTACCGCGATAGTGCATGTGCGGCTGAAAGCTGACGAGCCTCGCTGGCTCGTCTAAGCGAAAGTAAGCATCGCTTCGGGCATTAGCCTCGCCGGGAGGGATGGCCAACGTCGTCGGCGATGATATGCCCTTCGTGGAGATCAGGTACTTTGGAGTGTAGCCCTTTGGAAAGAATTTGAATCCGACCTTCGCGTGCTCGTTGACCGACTTCTCGCCGTTGGGGTGATAGTGAAAGCTAAAGCGCAGTTTCGAGCCGGCCTTCAACAGCTTCGCCGTACCGTTGGTGAAAATGTCACCATCGTTACCCCTCGCATATTCGGTCAGAAGTGAAGTGTTGTTAGGCCGTCCTCCGGTGCCGGGGCCCCGCCGCGCCTCGCCAAGCACAACCCCTGTGGCGGATTCGCTTTGGAGCGCATAAATGAGGACGTGATGAAGGACCTTCGGGTCCTCGGGGATCACTTGCATCCACTTGATGTAACGGTCCTCGGTAAGACCCGTGGGCACATCCACCTTGGGATACTGATCGGCGGCAACCCCCGGCACGTTGAATCCCGAGCTTGTGACCACCAGATCAGGCTCTTCACCGAACACCCACGTGTTGGCAGGCGGGAACACCCGCGGCGGAGGCGCATCTTTCGGATCACCTTTTGGCGCTCCAATGTCCACCCACTTTGCGATAGTGGCGATTTGCGCGTCGCTCAACGACGGATCGGGATCGTACTCGCCAACGGTTCGATCGATATGCCACGGCGGCATATAGCGAGTGACAACCTTCTCTTTGATCGAGCGAGCCCACGGCCGCGCGTCCTCGTAGGTCAAGAGCGACATCGGCGCCATTGTCCCGGCCCGATGGCATTCCTGACATGACTTCTGAAGGATTGGAAGGATGTCTTTGGTGAATGTCGGCTTAGTTGGCGCGCCTCCTTCGTTGGAATCAGCGGCCGCGGGCAGAGCTATAGCGGCGGCGATTACCAACCCAGCCACGAGAGCGAGCTTCCACATGGATTTCATATCAGACTCCTCCTTGATGGGTGTCTGAGTCTTGAGATTTCCCAACACTTTAGCACCGCCAGGCTCTGAAGTCTAACACTTTCTCACGATCAATGACTCGGCGCCTCCTTTGACTCCGGATGCAACGTGAGCTTCTGTACGCGCCAGTTCAGCAGCTCAGCAACATAGATCTCATTCTCCGTTGGACAGGCGATCTCATGAATCCAGCCGAACTGGCCGGGCTGTTTGCCTGACTTGCCTATTACGCCCAGGACCTTGCCCTCCAACGTGAGCTTATACAATCGGCCGGGATATGCGTCCGATGAGTACAGCACCTGATTCGCGCCGGGCGTTATGCAGATCGCCCACGGCGCTCCGTTCTGAGCGGCCGCTGCTTCCGGCGACGGCATATTGCCCTGAGCAGGACGCGTGGTCGGATCGAACGGTACATCGATAGTGATCGCGCGAATAAAAGTTCCGCCGGGATCGAACACCTGTATCCGCCGGTTGCCGCGATCCGCGACGTAGATGTTTCCCTTTGCGTCGGCGGCGATGCTGTGCGGCGTGTTGAATTCGCCGGGCTTGGTTCCGCGATCGCCCCATTGCTTGACCCACGCGCCGTTCTTGTCGAACTTTGCCACGCGAGAGTTTATGTACCCATCGCTGATAAAGATGTTGCCCTCGGTATCCCAGGTCACGTCGGTCGGTTGCCGGAAGAGACCGTCCACCGCGGGGCGCGGCGGAGTGACTCGAGTCCAGGGAACGGCTTCATCCGACGCTTCCTTCTTGCGGCCGAACACCATCGTCACTCGGCCTTCAGGATTGAATCTGACGATCATGTCCGAACCCTTGTCCACCGCCCAGATATTGTCATCTTTGTCGATACGTACTGTGTGGGCATAGGACCACGCGTAGAGATTCTTGCCGATCTCGCGGATAAACTTTCCGTCGCGGCCGAACTCGAGCAACTGCGCCGCGGTCGCGCCGTACGCCGGCCCGGTGGTGTTACCGCGCGAGAAGACAAACACGTGACCCTTCGAGTTCACCGCTACGCCCGACACCTCACCGAAGTGCAGGTCCGGAGGCGGCTTGAGGAAGTTGACATTCGCATCGACCTTGATTACAGGCACAGGCGTTTGCGCGCGGACCGCAGTAACAGCGAGAAACAAAAACGGGACCAGCAGCCATCCTTTCATCACGACCTCCTGATTGACATGCAAGCGCTAAGGTACAGGTGCACCGATCTTACTTTCCTACTTCTTGACGTACTTCTTCAGTGCGCGTGGGCCAACCTCCGCTCCGTAGATGTTTCCTTTGGCATCCGCGGCGACGCCTTCTGCAGCGCTGGTGGCCGCAGTGTCGGGCTTGGCCTCCGGGTCCGGGATGAACGCAGTGACCTTGCCATCCTTGGTGCTGCCGATTCTGATGCCGCGCTTCCAGCCCGGATGCCGTGCGGTGTTGGACTCCGAGTCGGCGGCGTACAGGATGTCGTTTCTGATATACAGCCCGCTGATCCGGCTAAACTGCTTCCACTCTTCGAGGAACTTTCCATCCTGATCAAAGATCTGAATCCGATTGTTATTCCGGTCGGCGACGAAGAGTCGTCCTCGCGAGTCAAGAGCCAGGCTGTGAGGGGTGTCGAACTCGCCGGGAGCAGCCCCTTTCTTTCCCCATGTTTTGATGAACTTGCCGTTCTTGTCGAACTTGACGATGCGTGCGTTTGAGTTCCCGCCGTGTCCGTCCGCTACAAAGATGTCTCCGTTTGTAGCGGTTATCACATCAGACGGCTGATTGAATGTATCCGGTCCATCGCCTGGGACTCCTGGTTTGCCCAGCGTCAACAAGACCTTGCCTTCCGGGCTGAACTTGACGACGAAGTGGCTCTTGCCTGCCGCACCGGGCTGGCTGGCAGCGCCGGGCGGAACGCCGTCAGTGACCCAGATGTTTCCCTGCCGGTCGACGTGTATGCCATGCGGAAAGGCGAACATTCCAGCTCCGAAGCTCTTCACAAGCTTGCCGGTCTCATCGAACTTGAGAACCACCGGCAAGTCCGAACCCGCGCAGCTGTTTCCGCCGCATCTTTCAGCGACCCATATCGACTTGCCGTCGGGGTCGATCTCCACCGCGCTGGTCGCGCCCCAGGTCCTGCCCTCGGGCATTTTTGCCCAGCCCTCAACGGTGTTATAGGGATTGGGCAGATCATTGACGGGTTGCGTGTTGCTCTGGGTGTATACCGTTCCCGCGGAGATCGCTAAAACGGCGCCGATTGCGACCACAAGCGTAAGTCTCACACGACCTGACTGTGACATGGTGGTTCCTCCCTCAGTAGATGACGGATTCATTTTCCATTTTCGATTTGCCATTTCATTGCTTATTTCGTTCGTTTGGGTTGGCAGCGGACTCTATCACCAACTCCGGCTCGTTCGCCAGATCAGAATCTTCCGGCGCACTTGTGTTTAATGCAGCCGCCCGCGAAGCCCGTCGGCGTACGCCAACCAGCCAGGCCAAGGCCGCAACCACGAGAATCACCATCAGCCAGCGCATGGCAGTCGCGAGCAGAGCTGGGTTCAAGGACGGCAAGCCAAACTGTCTTAAACGCTCTCCGCGCTCGATCATCCAGTGCCAACCGGTGTGAGCGACCAGCGCCGACAGGATGATCGTCCCAATCCGCTCGGCGACAACAAACCGGAATAGGAGCTGGAGCGCAGGGACTAGCAGCGCGAGCACTAACAACTGCCCGAGCTCTACGCCTATGTTGAACGACAGCAGCGAGGTCAGCAGATGTGAGCCGGCGAATTGTAGCGTCTGACGCAACGCGAACGAGAAACCAAACCCGTGAACCAGACCAAACCCCAGGGCAATCATCCACCGCCGCTGCACGCTGCTCCCGACGATGTTCTCGAGCGCCATATAGACAATTGAAACTGCGATCAGAGTCTCGATCAGCGGAGGGAACCACAACGCGTCCGGCCCGAGATTGTAGGCAGACCCAATCAGCGTAACCGAATGTGCGATCGTAAACCCGGTAATGACCGTGACCAGTGGGCGAAAGCGCCGGAGCGGAATTACCAGGCAAAACAGAAACAGCAGGTGGTCGGTCCCGTCCAGGATGTGAAAGAACCCAGCCTCAACGAAACGCAATGCTGCCTGATGCCATCGCGGATCCAGTCTGACTAAGCCGGGATCACCCTGGAACTCGAATGCACGAACGGCGCCGCCGGGCGGCAGGAACCTGAGAACGGTTGCTACTCTCAAACCCAACCCGGCGAGCCTGGGGTGGATCGAAAAACGGGATTCATCCGAGTTTATTGAATATTCGAACAGCACATCGAGCAGTCCCTGGTTCCAGAAGAGCTCCGTCTCTACAGGTAGTCGCGGGCCGGTTACGTGTGCAGCGGCCTCATCATAGGATTCGAAGAACCGCTCGGTTTCGAATGACACTCGAGCGTCGATGACCCGGGTATCAGGGAGGCGAGTCTCACCTTCGTACAGCTCGATGTTGTCCGAGATCCACAGGGTTGCCGCGTCGCGAAGCGACTTGTCGGCTCGCGCGATGTCCAGATAGCCGGGCCCTCGCGTGGGAAAGTCAACGTCTCGGCAGGCCCGCAGCGGGACCCGAACGAGTAAGTGCAGCCGCTGTCCCTCAGGCTTTAGGAATACCTGGACAGTGATGTCGTTAGGTATGTCGTGGGCCGTCGCGACGAACTGCAATGTGAGAGTCACCACAGCGATGGCAGCGATCACTCCCGCTCTGACGATTTTGCGACCGCTCTTCGGCAAGAACTCTCCTATGGGGCAGAGTTATGACCCGGGTGGGACTCTCAACCTAGTCTGAGATTGTCACGACTATCCGCAACGAACCGGCGTTGTCGTCAAAGGACTCCGGCTTGTCGTTGATGCTCAGGAAAAGGTGTCCCGCGCCGGGTCGGTCCTCATATGAGTTTCCGACAAAGAAGGGTTCGCCGTCGGTCTTCCCGACCAGCGCTCCAAGAGGGGCATTGGCGACTAAGAGTTTTGGGATAACGTCTCGAAAGTCCTGAGCCTCCGGTATAAACCCTTCACCATCGCAAAAGTGTGATTCCACGCCGTCATTGCTCCACTTTCCCGACTCGTACTTGATGTGCACGGTCTTGTTAGTTACATCCACAGCGGTGTCAACCCACATGCTACTGGAGGAAATGTCCAGCACAACTCCTCCGTGTGATTGCGACCGGCAAGCCGGCATCGCCCCGGCGGCAATAAATATCGGAACCACCATCAACACCGAAACGCGCACCTTCTTTACCGCTTTCATCCGAAACCTCCCTTGGGCGCGGATTATACAGCAGTGACACCTGCTGATGAGTAGGTTGAACATAGCTGCTGTTATCGGTCTTTGCGGGCGTGGCGCTGCTGTTGGCGGCGGTCGGGATCTATGGCGTGATGTCTTACTCGGTCACCCAGCGCACTCGCGAGATCGGAATCCGGGTGGCGCTCGGAGCACATTCAGACTCCGGACTCCGCACTCCAGACTCCGCACTCTGAACTTTGAACCCTCAGCCTAGCTGGCGCAGAAACTTGACCAGCACATTGCCGGTAACTGTGCGGCGATAGTGTTCGGTTGAGCGAAGATCAGTGATAGGCGCGATTTCCAGCGAGATCGTCTGGCGAGCCTGTTCCACGAGAGCGGGAGTCACAGTCGCGCGGGTGAGTAAACCCTCGGTTTTCGGTACGCGAATCACTATCGGAGCAACGCTGCCAACACCGATGCCGATTGACACAATCTTTGCGCCGCTCATCCTGGCTTTGGCCGCCAGCACCGTCTTAGAGATAGCCTGAGCTCGGCGAGTGCCAACCTTCCAGAAAAAATCCCGCTCGTCCCCGCTCAGCTTTGGTATGCGCACCGCCAATACGAGTTCGTCCGGTTGCAGCATAGTGCGGCGATAGCCCGCGTAGAACTCATTGAAGGCCATTTGACGGATGCCGCGTGTGCTTCCAATTTCGACTACGGCATTGTACGCGGCAAGCACCGGAAGACTATCGCCTGCTGGCGAAGCGTTGACGATGTTGCCCCCGATCGTTCCGCGATTCTGAATCTGAATCGCGCCGATTGTTCTCGAAGCTTCGACCAGCGATGGGGCGTGCAGGCGTATTTTATTTGACCTAATAAGCTCGGTGTAGGTCGTCAGCGCCCCGATCCTCAAACCATCGCCTTCGTCGGAAATGCCTCTCAATTTGTCGAGCCGCCAGATGTCCAGGAACGCTGGGGCGTCAAGCATGTGAGCGTTCATCAGAACCATCAGATCCGTCCCGCCGGCAATGATCTTCATCGAGCGGCCGCGCTCTGACAAAAAAGCATAAGCCTCTGCCAGCGTCGCCGGCGATTGCACTGTAGCGTCGCGACTCATTAAGTTCCTCAGGCCCTGGGAGCGCTGGCATCCGGCCTGCCGTCCTCCTGCCAGAGAGCCTTCGCGTATGCCCGTCCCACCAGGGCTCCGGCTCAGCCCTCGACCTCAGTCTCGAGATCCACCCTCAATCTCACGTCCCCGCAGGCGGTACACGCCAACGCGTGGACAAAGCGTTCTTCATTGCTATCGGAAAAGAGTATGGTCAGTTCCTTGTCCGCGAAGTGGCTGCGCCAGGCGAGGATCTTCAGCTTGCTCTGATCCGAATCGTCGGGATTTTCGCACCAGGCCTGTGAATTCGAGTTCGGATCGAAGTAGTCGGTGCCCCAGACCAGCACCGCCAACTGATGCTGCCGGGCGCGGGTCTTGGTGATCACCTGCTTCTGGTCGCCGGGTTGCAGCGACACCATGATCCCGATGGCCGC
>CAZOOE010000169.1:0-952 GCA_964581275.1 uncultured Clostridia bacterium | reverse complement strand
CTGTACACCCCAACGCGTGGACAAAACGTTCTTATTTGCTATCGGAAAAGGGTATGGTCAGTTCCTTGTCCGCGAACAGCAACCCGGAGCGCATCGACCCGCCGCAGTTCCCGCAAGGCACTATGCTTCCGGTCGGAGCGATCAAATCATCGTCGTCGGCTTCATCAGCCACGAGTTCGGGTTTTTCAAACGGGATGCTGCGCTTCCCTAGCTCCTCTTCGGCGAACTCAATGGCCTCTTTGCGATAGTCGCGGTATTCCACCTCGACTATCTGTAAGAGCTGCCGATCCGACATTTGGGATATCCGATCCTTGAGTTCGTTCAACTCATCATCCGGGAACATTAGCTAAGCCTTTCGTTACGGCTGATGCTTGATCTCCGCGGCCTGCTCGATAGCATCGATGATTTTTGTATAGCCCGTGCACCGGCAGAGATTGCCCGCAATGCCCTCCTTGATCTCGTCGCGTGTTGGTTGAGCGTTGGCGTCCAACAGGGCTCGGGCAGCGATTAACATACCGGGTGTGCAGATTCCGCACTGCGCGCCGACGCATTCGAGGAAGGCCTGCTGTAGTGGATCGAGCCGCCCGTCGCGTGCAAGTCCCTCGACAGTCAGGATCGCCCCGCCTTGAACCTGGCAAACCGGCACAAGGCAGGAGTTGATCACTTCGCCGTCAACGATCACCGAACAAGCGCCGCACTCACCTTCGCCGCAGCCCTCTTTGGTTCCGGTCAGTAGTAGGTCTTCGCGCAGCACATCGAGTAGCCGCTTCATCGGCTGAACCTCGACGTCTCGGGCAGTTCCGTTTACACCAAAACTGACGATCACTGATTATTGCATCTCCTCAATTGCGTCGTTCACTAGTCGGCCGCGGCTGCGTCCCCTTCAACTGCTGCCATTAGACGCTCTGGTGTAATTGGTATTTCCGCAACAAACGCTCCCGTCGCATTGAAC
>CAZOOE010000168.1:0-12209 GCA_964581275.1 uncultured Clostridia bacterium | reverse complement strand
CCAGACAGGTTATTCAAGGAGGCCCCGCTTTGCGGCTTTGTGGGTCTTTGCGGCTTTGTGGGTCTTTTCGGCTTCGCGCCTTTGCGGCTATGCGGGAAACTGGTCTTCCAATTGAAGGTTTCGCGCGAAGACGCAAAGACCCGCAAAGCCGCAAAGGAGTGATCTCACCTAGAACTGTAGCTTTCCCTCAAACTTTTCATCGCGGGCTGAGCTCATTTGTGTTAGATTGATTCAGCGCCCAAAACGCTTGAGCGAGGACCGAACTTAGTGATCACCACCGCCGGGAAGCTGGAACAACTCCAATCTACAATCGAGAGTGTTATTCACGGCAAGTCCGACGTCGTGGAGCTCGCGCTGGTCACGATGCTGGCGGGCGGTCACTTGTTGATCGAAGACGTTCCCGGGGTGGGGAAAACCACGCTGGCTCAAACTCTTGCGCGTAGCTTCGATTGTTCGTTCCAGCGTATTCAGTTTACCTCGGACATGCTTCCGTCGGACATTCTCGGCCTTGAAGTCTTCAACCAGAGTACAAGCACCTTCGAGTTCAAGTCGGGACCGATCTTCGCCAACGTGGTGCTAGCGGATGAGATCAACCGCTCGACTCCCAAGACCCAATCAGCGCTGCTCGAAGCAATGGCCGAAGGACACGTTACCGTCGAGCAGGAAACGTATCAGTTGCCACATCCGTTCATCGTACTCGCGACCCAGAACCCGATCGAGCATCACGGGACTTACCCGCTGCCCGAATCACAGCTCGACAGGTTCATGATGCGGCTGCGAATGGGCTATCCCGACTCGGAAGACGAGAAGACGATACTGCGGGAGCAGACCCTGAACTCCGCCGTCGACCGGGTTGTCCCGGTGATGCACAGCGATGACGTGCTCGAACTGCAACGCGAGGTGCGAGAAGTAATCGTCGACGAGGCGTTGATCGATTACCTTATCCGCATTGTTCGAGCCACGCGCGATGCCGACATACTCGACCTCGGGGTGAGCCCGCGCGGAAGCCTGGCGCTGTATCACGCGGCTCAAGCGCTGGCGTTTGTCGAGGGACGCGACTTCGTTATTCCCGATGACATCAAGCGACTGGTTGTCCCAATATTCGCTCACCGAATCGTGGTGAATTCGCGGTACTCGACAGGATTACGCCGCTCGGACGAATCGCAAACTGCTCTCCAAGAAATCCTGAAGACCGTCAACGTGCCGCTGTGAGGTAGTATGAATCGGCAAGCTTGGCGCGACTTCTTTATCACAGTCTTCTTTCTCGGTCTCGCCTTCTCCATCGCACTGCTCAGCTCGGTAGCGGCAGATCAGCACAGCACACACCTCGCAGCGATAGCCGCGGCCATCTCGCTGCTGCTGGCGCTGATCGGCGCGCTGTACATTATTCCGCGGCTTGCGCGAAACGTGCGGCTGGAGCTTCTTCGTTTCGCCATCCGAACAAGCGTCACGGTCGAAGGTCTGCTGTTTATCGTGTTTCTTATGATCATAGGCTTCGCCGCGTGGAACAACGGCAACAACCTTTTGTACCTGGTGCTGTCGGCGATGCTCGCGTTCCTGATTGCGGCGAACCTGATCGCTCGCGTATCGCTTGCCGAAGTTTCGATTCAATTGCGATTCCCCGACCACATATTCGCGGGGGAGTCTGCAAACATCAGCGTGACGCTCCTCAATCACAAGCGGTTAATGCCCAGCTTCAGCCTGATGGTTGAAGCGCTTTCCGATGAGGAAGAAGAGGAGAGCGACAAGGAGACCGGGGGAGGGCGCGAGGGGAGGAGGGTCTCCCAGTCGTCCCCTCGCCCGGTCGCCTCGTCGCATTCTTCCGCGCAACTGGGCAAGCTCGCCTATTTTGTGCTTGCGCCAGCGCGTTCGAGCGCCCGCCAGCGGACCGAGCACACGTTCAAAGCTCGCGGCCGGTATCCGATAACCGGGTTTCGAATCGCCACGAAATTTCCGGCCGGGTTCTTCAAGAAATGGCGCCGCATAGACGCAACCGGCGAAATACTGGTCTATCCAAAACCGAAGCCCTTGGACGACTTTTATCACGCGCTGCCGATGCTTGCGGGACAAATTCAGAGTCACGCCCGCGGTTCGGGCGACGATCTGTACTCCATTCGCCGCTATCACCCCTCAGACCACATGCGCTACATCGATTGGAAGGCGACGGCGAAATCGATGGCGATGATGGTGCGGGAACATATGCGTGAGGATGAGTGGCGGTTGACGATCGTCTTCGACACCGCGTTTCCACCGGTCCCGAGCTCGGGAATCGGAGCGTCCGCAAATTCCAGCAAAGGGTCCGGTGAAGAATCGAGCAAAGTTGGCCTGCGCTCCGACGATTTTCGGGAGCGATTCGAGCGAGCCATCCTGATGGCGGCATCGCTAGCCAATCACTTCATCCTGGAGCGTGCCGAGGTCGAGTTGATAGCCACCGGCGAGCAACACAACGTGGGCTCGGGCGCAGGCCAGGAACATCTTTACAAGATATTGGCATCGCTTGCGACGCTTCAGCCGACCGATGCAGCCGACGCCGGCGAAAAGGTTGAAGAAGCCCCCCGCCGCCGAACCTGGAGGTTTCTAAGGAGACCCTCGCAAGAGTCAGCATCGGATGCCTCGCGCCATCCGGCCAGCAAAACAGGCAGGTCAAATGGAGGCATAGCGTGGCGCCTGCTTGATGACGTACCTGTTCTTCGCGATGAGCGGCGATTCAAAGTGCTGATCACCTCGGCGAGAAAGGGGACCATTCCAGGGCACGTTTGGCGCAGCGCGCACGTTGTTTTTATGGAAGACCTCTGACCTCTGACTTCTGACCTCTGATTTAGTGATGGAAGCTTATTTCAGAACAACTTCATATGCGCTCGTGGCGACGGCGTTTCTGGCGATAGCGCTGACTGGATCGCTCGACGGAGTATCGATCGCACTTTACTCGATTGGCCTCGTCGTTTGCTTCTATCGAGACGCTCGCGGCGCGAAACGGTTGCGGTTGCGCGAGTGGATGTGGCGCGCCCTCAGCATCGCTTATGTGCCGTTTGTCTTTGTGGATGGCGCGTTGATCACCAATCGCGTCCTCGCTCTCGTCCACATGACTTTGTTCGTTTCTGTGGCGAAGCTCTTTCAAAACAAGCGCGACCGCGACTGGGTGTTTCTCTACCTGATCGCATTCTTCCAGATGCTGCTTGCGGCCGGGCTCACCTTTAACGCGACCTTCGTGGCCTCGCTTGCAGCCTTCCTTTTCTTCTTTATCTCGACTCTGGCAGCGTTTGAAATTCGCCGGGCGGGGCGCGAGGTAAGCCATCTAGAAGAGGAGATCGTCACGCCCTTGCAGCAGCCGCAGCCAGTTAAGTATCAGTCGAAGGAAGACTCAACGCGAGCAGGAAAAGGTAATCGTGTTCGCTATCTTCTCGGCGCGTCTTTCGCACAGATATTGATCGTAGCTGCGCTCACGCTGCCCTTCTTCTTTTTGATCCCGAGGTTTGGAGGAGGAGGCGTCGCCGGTGGCTTCAACGACGGCGATGCAATTACCGGTTTCTCGGATCGGGTGGAGCTTGGGCAAGTCGCGTCAATCAAGAAGAGCCCGCGTGTGGTGATGCGCGTACGTCTGGATCGAAAGCCACCCCGGTATCTTCGCTGGAGGGGGATCGCGCTTGAGAACTATGATGGCCGTGTTTGGAGCGTCGGTGGCAACCGGGATCGGCGGCCGGCCTTCGCGCAGGACCGGTCTTCTACCGAAGGCCCGGCCGCCGACGCACAGTTCAACCGCGATCACATCGTCGACCCCGCTGTTTTAGAACGACAATCTGTCCCTCCTCGTCCGCCAACCGTCGAGCAGATGATCGTCCTCGAACCCCTGTCGACGGACACGCTGTTCGCGACTCAAAGGCCTTTCAGAGTCCGGGGACCGCTTGCGAAGGTCTTCAAAGACAAGTCAACCGGTGCGCTATCCTCGATCGGTTTCAAGGGGCGAACCAATTATATTGTTTCCTCCGACATAAGCGTCCCGAGCGAGCAAGAGCTCCGCCTGGATACTCCAGCTTCATCTTCCGAGAACATAAAGCAGATCTATCTGCAAAAGCCGCCCAAACTGGATGCTCGGATATCGCAAAAAGCTCACGAGATAACGCGCAACGCGCCTACACCTTACGACAAAGCACGGGCGATCGAGAACTATTTTAAGACTGAGTTTCATTACACGCTCGATCTGAAGGGAACCGATGGCGATCCGCTAGCGGACTTCCTGTTCGAAACTCGAGAAGGTCACTGTGAGTACTTCGCGACGGCGATGGTGATAATGTTGCGGACCCTTGAAATCCCCGCCCGCATCGTCAACGGGTTTCAGATGGGTGAGCTCAACGAGCTCAACGATATGTACACGATCAGGGAGAGCGACGCACACTCGTGGGTTGAAGCATACTTCCCGCGCACCGACTCTTGGATCGAATTCGATCCGACGCCCTCAGCAGGCATCAACGACTACAGCCAGGGCGGGCTGATTGCACGATTGAGAAAGTACGCGGACGCGATGGAGGTTTTCTGGCTTGACTATATCGTCACTCTGGACAGCGACGAACAGGCTTCAATAATGGTCGACCTGCAGCATCGGCTGCTGAGCGTTAAAGATCGTATACTTGTTTACTATCTCAGCGCGAAGCAGTGGACGCGAAACACGCTCAGCAAGTTCATCAATCGAAGTTGGACCGCCGGCGATCTCGTCCGGCTGGTAATCGCATTTACGATTCTGGCTCTTTCGCTCGTGTCGCTGTACGTCTTCGTCGCCAACCGAAACCGACGACTTCTTCCACCGACCGGCTATGGGCCGTGGTGGCACAGGTTCTTTATTCTGCCGACGTGGCGGCGCAAGTTGTCGGGGCGTGATTATCGCCAGTCGGCGGTGCTTTTCTACGAACAGATGCTTGCCATCGCGCGCAGGGCGGGACTGGTGAAGCAGCCCGATCAAACACCGATTGAGTTCGCGGTAGCCTCGGGGCTTGCGCCGATTCGCGAGATAACCGCGCTTTACAATCGCGTGAGGTTTGGCGGCGCACACCTGAATGAGAGCGAGTCTCAGCGGGTCTCGAGTTTGCTAAGCGAGCTGAAACAAAGCATTCGCAACCGAAGATAGCTTCTGGGAGCGCAGGCATCCTTGCCAGCCGGTTCGGGTATCTATAGTGGGCCACAACCAGCCAACGTTCCTGCGGTCAGCAGCGTGTAGCGCAGTCCATCGATGAAAGGCATGAGCGTCGCAGCCCCGCGCGGTCACACCAGTTCGAATGTTTAATGCGAATTGCCGTTGTTGATGAAGTCGGACACATCTTTGTGCAGCTTCTCGCGCGACTTCTTGTCTATGTACATCATGTGGCCGGCCTCGTAATACACGAAGCGGATGTTCCTGCGAATCGGCGGTTCCAGGCTCATATGCGAAACGGTGTGCTCAATCCCGTTGAAGGGCGTGGCAACGTCGTAATAACCGCAAAGCACCAGCACCCTCAAATTCCCTTGCTGGGTCATTGCGGATCGCAGTGCTTCCGCCGGTTGGCCGGGCTGGCCCTGATCCCACGGCTGCACCCTGGCGCTGAGCGTGTAATACATGTCGGTGTTCCATTTCAGCTCGCGACGCACATAGTCCTGAAACATGGCGACATAGGACCCATCGTAAGACGCCAAACTTGCGTCGTATTCATAACGCTCTCCTGCGGCATCCGCATCCATCCCCACAAAACGCGCGTCTATACGTCCAAGGGTCTGGCGTTTGTCACGCAGGAGCTCCTTGAACCAACGCTGCGGGTTGATTCGTAGGTTGGTCTGTTCGATGTATTTCGGTGAGAGCGCTGTCAGTCGCGCAAGGCCCTTGACGATCTTCTGATACTCAGCGGCAGGCAACTCGTCGCCCTTCTCGAGCGCTGCGGCATATTCGCCGTGAGCAAACTGCCGGGCTTGCTCCGCGACTTCCGCGACGCTCAGTTTTTGCAGGTCAGCCGGGAGCAGACGGTGATACCACGCCGAGGTCACCAGTGTCGGCAGGAAGAAAATCGTCCGGTCATCGGCACCCCAATTGCCGAACCCTACCGAGGACAACAGCGCGATGCCATTCAAATAGATCTGATGACGCTGCTGCAAAACCAGAGACAGTTGAGCGGAGCGCGTCGTTCCGTAGCTTTCTCCAATCAGGAATTTCGGTGAGGCCCAACGCTCGTTGCGTGTGAGGAATTGATAGATAAAATCAGCAAAGAAGGTCGCATCCTGTAGCACGCCGTAGAACTGGGCAGTATTTTCGCCGGGCACCGGCCGGCTGAAACCGGTCGAAATCGCATCCACAAAAACCAGATCGGTGGCATCGAGAAAGGAATCGCCGTTCTCGATGATCGAGTAAGGCGCCGGCATGCCGTGCCCATCGTCTGTGAGCACGATTCGTTTCGGGCCCAATCCCATGTGGGTATAGGACGAGGCCGAGCCCGGGCCGCCGTTGTAAACAAATGACACCGGGCGCTTGGAGACATCGGGCACATCGTCCTTAGTGTAGGACACGTAAAAGAACGTCGCCTTGGGCGAGCCGTCATCGGCCTTTATGTTGTAGGTAGCGGCGGTCGCGGTGTAGTTGATCTGCTGACCACCGATATGCGCGCTGTGCTTTGTGGTCTGGGCCTTTTCTTCAGGGGGTGGCAGGTGACGTTGCTGTTGTCCCTGGTCGGTCGGCGGTGCAGGCTGCTGAGTCTGCTGTTGCTCCGATCCCGGCCTACCGGGACGTTGAGGGTTCCCAAGCACCAGCGGCGTCGACAACACCATCACCACGACAATTCCTCCGGCAACTAGGCGTCTTTTCCTCATCTAGGTCTCTCCCATGAAGTGTTCGTAGTCCCGAAATTAGACCACGAATGACACTGATTGGACAGGCTCACACGGCGGTATTGATCTGTCAAATCCGCGTCATCTGTGGATCTATTTTCTGACCTGCGGATTCTTCGTCGTTTCAGTGGTTGTCGTGTCAACGTTGCAATCCCTTTGTTCAGCCGTACGCAATTGTTAGCGAGGCGAGATCGTATCATGCGAACATTGTGACTTCACAACCAAAACCGGCCTTTCCACCTGGGGTGCGGCTTTCTGAATTTGACAACCATTAAATGCGCCAATAGCATGCGTCCGGGAACAAGGAAAGGCCAGTGGGTATGAAAATCTATGATGTGACGGTCCCTCTCTCAAAGGAACTGGTAGTTTATCCGGGCGATCCACACGTAAAGATCAATCGCAGAACGAAAGTCAACGAAGACGAAGCAAAATACAATCTGAGCCGCTACTCGTTTAGCTCACATGCAGGAACACACGTCGATCCGCCGTTCCATCTCATTGAGGGAGGCATCACGGTGGATAAGCTTCCGCTCGAACTACTGATGGGTCGAGCGCGTGTCGTTGAAGTGACAGCTCCGTGCATTGATGAGTCGGTACTCGAGGAGTTCGATTTTACCGTCGATGCTAGGGTGCTGTTCAAGACCCGCAATTCATACCTATGGAGCCAGAAGACTTTCGTCAAAGATTATGTTTATGTGACGCCCGGCGCAGCTCGCTCCCTTATCAACGACGGTATCAAAGTAGTTGGCATCGACTATCTTTCGGTGGATAAGTTTGACGCCGAACCGGAGACGCACTTTGTGCTGCTGAGCGCGGGAACGATAATTATTGAAGGGCTAGACCTGCGTGAGGTAGAGCCCGGCGATTACGAGCTGATTTGTCTGCCTCTGAAGGTTAAGGACGGTGACGGCGCTCCGGCTCGCGTCGTCCTGAGGCAAAACTGAGCAGTGGTCGGTGATTGGTGGCCGGTGATCGGTGGCAGGTGGCCCCAGAAGTTCAAAGAAAACCACAACCGAGGCCACTGATCACCGCCCCCGACTCCTACTATGAAAGACGCTGAACTTATTAACTTGGTCGGTGCTCAGAGGGTATTCGCTGTAGTTCGGGCACGGTCCGCAGAATCGGCGCTGCGTGCGGCAGAGGCAGCGATTGTCGGTGGGATCAAGCTCGTCGAGATAGCTCTCGCAACGCCAGGCAGCTTCAGAGTGATTTCAGACTTGCGTCATCGCTACGGCGACCGCGTTTGTATAGGAGCAGGCTCGGTGACAAACCACGATCAGATGGACCGCGCGATCAAAAGCGGGGCCCAATTCATATCGATGCCTCACACCAGCGCACCGCTGGTCGAAGCCTGCCGCCGTTCGCTGGTAGCGCCGGTGATCGGGGCTCTCACTCCAACCGAGGTTGCAAACGCCTGGGCCATGGGTGTGCCGATCGTGACCTTGTTCCCTGCTTCGTCGATGGGCGGCCCGGAGTACGTTGCAGCGCTCACATCACGAATCAACGATGTTCGGCTTGCTGTCGCGGGCGGAGTTGGCTCCGAGAACATCGTCGACTACTTCACCGCGGGCGCATTTGCGATTTCGGTGGGGGCACGCTTGTTTACGAACGGTGACTTGAAAAATGAAAACTACGCGGCGATAGCCGAACGCGCCCGCGGAATCATCCGCCTCGCCGGAGTGGCCTGATAGTAGCGACATCCATTGGGGCTTTGGACACTCGTCGTCAAACACCGCAAAGAACCATTCCGGTCTATCTCAACACGAAAACGTGAAAAGTACCGCCAGGCAACCTTTCGTCTGAACCGTATAACCTGCCACACGACTTGGGCTTCGCGCTACGCAAGCATCGGACACGCTGCGGCACGACCGTTGCCCTTGTGATAAGCGCGGCCAGTATAGCCGCCATGTTCAGAAGGGGGAGAATAAGAATGTTTACAATGAGCAAGAAAATATGTGCCGCGACACTCGGGCTAGCGCTGTTGTTTGCCGCCACCAGCTCGGCGAGCGCTCAGTCCTTCGGCGAAAGGATGTCCACCAAAGAGAAGGTCGCCTACATCGGTGGAGGGGCAGCGGCCGGCGCCTTACTCGGCGGGCTGTTGGGTGGCAAGAAGGGGGCCATCATTGGCGGATTGCTGGGAGCCGGCGGGGGCACCGGTTACGTCTACTACAAAAACAGGCAGGATGAGTACCGCTACGGTCGATACCACGACTATCGCAGCTCCGACTATCGCAGCTCCGACTATCGCAGCTCCGCCTATCGCGGCTCCGACTATCGCGGTTATGACAATCAGGCGTACGATTACAATCGGCGCTATGACGATGGCGATCGAGACGATCGACGTTTCCACGAGCGGGGTCGCTCGGGCCACGGCTTTAACCGATAGTATCCCAAGCCAGGCGATTGCGGCGTCAAGGATGCTAAGATCTGAAGCGCGAATACGAACAGGAGTACGCTTGGTCATGAGGCTGAAAAGACTGGGTCTGCCGCTGATGACATTCGCATTGGTTTTTGGGATGTTGTCAGCGGCAGCAGTCGCGCAATCAGCCCAACCCTCACGCGACGGCGCAAGCCGAAAGCAGCAGGTTGTTGCGACTGGCCGCTTCCTCGGTACGCGCGAGATTCAACAGGTAATTACCTGGCAGGCTGGTGGCGCGGCTCACCTTGCAATCGAAACGGTCACCGCATCACGACCACACATCTTGTGGCAGATCGACGGCGAAGATTCAGGGTCCACCGTGGACTCGGTTCGAATCTCCGATCTCGACGGTGACGGCGTCCCCGAGATAGCAAGCCTCTGGTGGAAGGGATCGACTGGAGGCTTGCTTCGTGTATTTCATTGGGATCGCGGGCAGCGGTCATTCGTCGAGCTTCAAGTCGAAGATGAAATAAACAGAGCGCGCAGCTACCGGATCGTGCCCGTACCCGGCCACAGATCCAGTCACCTTGTTGTAGACGCCAGCCGGGACCCTGGCACAAAACCTTCGTTGGGTGAATACGAACTGCGCGGCTCTAGACTAGTCCGCGTTGGAGGAGCGCCAGTCGTGACAACAAAAACCGAATCAGGTATTGAGGGTCAAGCTGTTATCAGTCCCACCCATCCCGGTCCAGTAAGAATGGGGGAATCGGGTACGGCCCCATACAAGACAACTCTCGTAATATGGGACGCGACTAACGATCGAGAGGTCGCACGGCTTGAAACGGGCTCTGACGGCCGGTTTCGTGTCGCGCTGCCACCGGGCACGTACACAGTACGACCGGCCCAGCAGAAGGGGCGCTTCCTTCCACGGGGAAGCGACGAGACTGTAACGGTTGCGCCTGGCAAGTTCGTACAGGTTACGATCAACTTCGACAGCGGGATGAGATAGGTCACAAACGGGCGCCCAACTTCGCCAGGACCTCCCATTCCTTGCTACTTCCCCCTCGCACTAACTGTTCTCAACAGCAGACTCTTCAGCCTCACTTCATCATCGCTTTGGAGCTCGAGCTGAGCGGCATACACCGGGACCTCGCCGTGGGTTAGCCCTTCGAGCCGCACTGCATCTTTCTCCGTGGTTACGATCGCGTCTGCTCCTGCCTCTTGCGCCTCGCGAGTGATGCGATCGAGGTCCCCTTGTTCATAAGAATGATGATCGCCAAAGAAGCGCTCGCTCACAATGTTGATTCCGGCCTGGAGGATGTCTTCGGCGAATGCCTTGGGGTTGCCGATGCCGCACGTAACCGCGACGTTCCAGCCGGAAAAGTTTCCGGCTTGATAGACCTCGCCGGTGACCAAATGCCGCAACCCGGTGATCGTCGAGTAGAAGTACATCACCGGCACCCTGTCGCCACAAAAGTACTTGATGATCGCTTGAGTCTGTCCCTGATCGAACGGACGGTCGGCGCGAGTGATTATTATCGCATCCGCTCTCTTTATGCCGTACAAAGGTTCCCGCAGGCGGCCAAACGGTAGCATCTCGCATCCGCCGAGCGGGTCCGTCGCGTCAATCAATAGGATGTTGAGGTCGCGGGATAGAGCGAGATGCTGGTAAGCGTCATCGAGAATCAGCACCTCCGAACCAAACCGAGTTTCAGCCCAACGTCCTGCCTCGAACCTCCTCTTGTTGACGATGACCGGGATGTCAGGGATGGAGCGAGCGAGCATCACTGGCTCATCACCGAATTCTCGATAGGATGCCGCAGCTTTCGCGTCGGCATCGCGCATAGGATCATTCAGAACGCGCATCCCTGACGATTCGCGCGCGTAGCCTCGTGTCAAAACGGCAACGGAGTGCCCTTCGGAGCGGAGATATCGCGCAACATATTCAACCATTGGGGTCTTGCCTGCCCCTCCCAGCGTCAGATTCCCGACGCTGATCACTGTCGCATCGAGATGCTTCTGCTTGAGGTAATCCGTCTCGTAGGCGGCCACCCGCAGACGAACCACGAGCTCATAAAGCCTGGCTGGGAGCCACAGCAGCGCGCGCTTTAGCTTTTCCTGCCTCTCGATCACTGATTTATGCCGAGGAGCACAAGCGCAATAAATCCGAAGAACGCCGACACGACCGAAAGGTTCGGTCCAAAGCCGAGCTTCAGCACACAGTACGGATAGGCGCTTCCAATATCCTGCGCGATAACCAGTCCGACTATGATGGAACGAACCGTTAGTTCAGGGCCGACTTGGGGGACGACGGTCTGAGTCTTGGTCATGAGGGGCTCCTTGAACAATTCAGGCAAAGGCTCTGGAGAAGTCGTCCCTTACCACTTCTCTAATCGCGCTCATGGTGCATTCGGTCGCACCTCGGTTCTCAAGCAAGATGTGACTTGCCCGCTCGCCCATCGCTCGTGCCTGGTCGGGATTGGACAACAGACGTATCAATTCGCCAGTTAGAGCGCTGGCGTCGGTCTGGACCAGCGCATCGGCCTCCGCGAAATCCGAAACAACTTGCCCAAAGTTCTCAGTGTGAGTACCTACGATAATTGGCTTCGCAAACGCTGCCGGTTCGATAATGTTGTGTCCGCCGCGTGGAACGAGGCTGCCTCCCACAAAGACCGCCGCGGCGAATCGGTAAATCGAAGCAAGCTCTCCGATGGTATCCAGCAGAATGACGTCGGGTAATCCGGCGGCGGCTCCTTCGCTCGAGTTCAATCCAGCTTCGAACTTAACCTCGCGGTCACTCGCCCTCGATCGTTGGTTCGCGCCGCCGGAACTGGTGTACCCGCGCGAGTCCGAGCGGCGCACCAAAGTGAACCCTGAACGGTCGATTAGCCGGGCAACCTCGTCGAATCTCTCGGGATGCCGCGGCGCCAACAACAGTCGAGCATCTCCGAGACCACTATGCCCGCGCACTTCTCGAAGCGAGGCCAGCAGCATCTCCCGGCGACGCCTC
>CAZOOE010000167.1:0-12245 GCA_964581275.1 uncultured Clostridia bacterium | reverse complement strand
GCGAGTCGCTCGCCGATCGCATTCGTCGCGGTCCTCTCGACATCGAGTCGCTCCTCACTCTTGGTGTCCAGATCGTGGACGCCCTCGAGTCCGCACACTCCAAGGGGATCGTGCATCGCGATCTTAAGCCGGCGAACATCTTCGTGACCGCTCGCGGGCAGGCAAAGATCCTCGACTTCGGCCTGGCAAAGATCGACAAGATGGATCGTTTGGCGCTCGCAAACAAGGCTGATTCCGAGCTGCAGACGGCAGTGCGCCACGACGAACTAACACAGGCCGGCTCGACGCTGGGCACCATCTCGTATATGTCGCCCGAACAGGCGCGCGGGCAGGTAACCGATGCGCGCACTGATCTCTTTTCCTTCGGCACCCTTTTCTATCAAATGGCCACGGGTGCGCTGCCGTTCCAGGGAGAGACATCGGCGGTTGTGTTCGAAGCCATCCTCAATCGCGATCCGATGCCGGTGAATCAGCTCAATCAGTCGCTGCCGCCGGAGCTCAACCGGATCATTGGGCAGGCCCTGGAGAAGGACCGCGATCTCCGGTATCAGAGCGCCACTGATCTGAAGACGGCGCTCAAGAGATTGAAGCGTGATCTCGACTCATCGGCACGACATGCCGCCGAATCGAGTGGAATCAGAGGGCGAGTCGCGTCGACCGACCACTCGGTTGCCGTCCTTTACTTCGAGAATCTGAGCGGAATGAAAGAGGACGAATACCTGCGAGACGGGATCACCGAGGACATCACCACCGAGCTGTCGAAGATAAAGGGGCTGAAAACGTTCTCTCGGGCGATGGTGCTGGCCTATCGCGACAAATCGGTGACGGCCGGGCAAGTCGGAAAGGAGCTCGGAGCGTCGTACGTGCTGGTCGGCAGTCTGCGTCGAGCCGGCGCGCGCCTGCGAATCAACGCACAGCTTGTGGATGCGGCAACCGACTTCCCGGTGTGGTCGGAACGATACGACCGCGAGATGAAGGATGTGTTCGAAGTGCAGGACGAGATCGCGCAGAAGATCGCCGCCGCTTTGCGGATCACGCTCTCGCCCCAGGAGCAGCAGGCTCTCTCGGCGAAACCGACCGAAGACCTGCAAGCCTACGACCTTTATCTGCGAGGTCGAAACTATGCCCGTCGCGTCGGCCGGCAGGACCTGCAGTTTGCCCTTCAGATGTACGAGAACGCGGTCGCGCTCGACCCCGAGTTCGCGCTCGCTCACGCCGGTCTGGCAAACGTCTGCGCCCAGTACTACTACCATTTCGAGCGCCAGCAGCAATGGATCGATCGGGCCATTGGTGCGACGAAGAAGGCGAGTGCGACTGGGCACGACGCGCCCGAGATCCAGTGCGCCGAAGCGTGGGTAACTTTCGCCGAGGGGCGTTACGGCGAGTCCGCGGACAAGATCCGGACGGCGCTCAGCCGGGCTCCCGATCTCGACGGCGGCTACTATCTGCTGGGACGCGCGCTTTTCTCCGCCGGTCGATATCAGGAGGTCGCGGACATCATGGAGGAGGCGCTTGCGCACGCTGGCGAGAACTACAACACGACCATTCCAATTCACAACTCACTGGGGGCACTGGGAAAGACAGAGGCGCTAAAAAACTACGTTCATCGTGAGATCGCCATCTACGAAGAGCATCTGAAAAAGGTCCCAGAAGACGCGCGAGCGCGAGTGCTGCTTGCCGCCGATTACGCCACGCAGGACCGGTTCGAAGAGGCCAAGCGGGAAGCGGACATGGCTATGATCCTGCGTCCCGACGATTCGATGATTCTGTACAACACCGCGTGCGTCTTCTGCGCAATGAACAATCCTGGCGACGCGCTGATCGCCATTAAGAAGGCGTGGGAGTCAGGTTACCGCGATGCGACGTGGACCCGTCAGGACCCCGACCTCGCGCGGCTTCACGGCGACCCGGAGTTCGAGCGACTCTACCCTCCGCCGAAGGCATGAGCCTTCTGCGGCCAGAATGCACTCCACGGCCAGCGGGACGAGGCCAATCCAGGGTTTCTCAAGTCGACGACAGCCGGCCTCGAAGGACCTCCGCCAGAACCCTACTCTGAGAAAAACTCTAGACAAGTTGGCATAGCTGCCATAGCCTAAATGCTGATTGATCGACTCCCAATGCCCTCGAAGCATAATTCCACCAGCTTCTAACCTGGGTCACTTGGGACATCGATGAGCACATTGAAGACGTACTGGGCCGCGATCGCGCCCGTACAGGGTGCGATCTGGTTGGCTTCGTTCTACTTCTTGTTTAGCCTCGTGTACATCGTCGTCTTTACCCGACATTTCAACGCCGATCCTCTTGTAATACCGTTGCACCTGTTTCTGGTCACAGGAATCAGCTCGATAACAATTCTGTTGTCGGGTCTTCCCCTAACATCGGACGCGTTTAGAAACTGGCGGATGGCCAGGTTTGTTACTTCACTCATGCCTGCGCTGTTCTTCACGATTCTGGTCTTCCTCTACATAGCGAATTTTATCAGCAACAGTTTCTGGGGCAGCAATATAAATTACCGGATCACGGCCCTGTACGCTTTCAGGATAGACGAGGTTGTAAAGGCGCTTCCAATAAGTTCGCTCTGGGTGTACCTGCCTTTGAGCGTTTTGGTCCTATTGATTGCGACCGGATTCTTGCTGGCTTCCGGACCCATTTTTCGAAGCCTTGTCCAGTTTTTTTCTCGCCATGGGTCGCATAGCCTCTTGAAAGACCGGTCAGGTCGAATCAAGTATGCCGTGTTGTTTCTGGTTGGTACGATCTTTTTCATAGAGTACACATACATTTTGTGGAGCCAGCGCAGTTCGTTTGTAGACGTCTCCCAGGAGCCGATTCTTGGCTTCCTCGTGCCGCCGTCGAGTTCAGTTGCGGAAACACACTCGACATTCTTGATCAGGATAGAGGACAAAGAGGCACGACAACGGTATCCCCACAACCAGAGGCTCGAGAAAAAGAATGTCGTGTTGATCATCGCCGACTCTTTGCGGGCAGACCACATGCAGGTATATGGCTACGAGCGACCGACGACACCATTCTTGAACTCGCTATACGAAGCGGGAAGCCTCAAGAGGGTCAACCAGGCTCTCTCGACCTGTGCCGAAACGGTTTGCGGTGTGATGTCGGTTCTGTCGTCGAAAGATTCAACAAAGCTTTTCCAGGGGAATTTTACTTTGCACGATGTGCTGCACGATATGGGCTACAGCACTTACTTCATCCTGTCTGGGGCTCACGATTGGTACGGCTTGAGAGAGTATTACGGTGAAGATATCGATCTCTATTTCGACGGCGCCAGCTCAAAGAGTTATTCATTAAACGACGACAACACTCTCTTTGAGGGCCTCGAAAAAGTGCCGGATTATGCTGAAAACGCAGCCTTCTTTTACTTTCATGTGATGTCGCCACACCACCTGGGCACCAAGTATCCGCAGTATTGCCGTTATTTGCCGGCAGAGAAGAAGATTGAGCCGGCGGCGATGATGACTGGCAGTTACGCATTCGGAGAGCTGGTCGACAACTATGACGATAGGGTGACTCAAACAGATGGCGTGATCCAACGCTTGTTCGATACGTTACGCCGGAAGGGATATCTGAAGGACAGCATTGTTGTGATCACTGGCGACCACGGTGACGGACTGGGCGAACACGGACATGTAGGCCATACGCTCTATGCTTATCAAGAGCAAATCAGTATTCCATTCTTAATCTATGATGAAGACGGACGGAACTACGTAAACCTCGAAGCCGCCAACCAAATAGACATTGCGCCGACGATTTTGGACCGCCTCGGACTGGTGATCCCCTCCTGTTGGGAAGGCACCTCTATCCTGAGTCACAAACCGGTCGAGTACAGCTACCACGTCTCATCGGGATCTCGCGTGGGCTTCTCAGGATATCGGTGCTACGTTGTCATCTACAGAACGGGAAAAGAGGAATACAAGTACATTCGTTCGATGAAAACGAGAGAGGAAGAGCTATTTGAGTTGATCAGCGACCCACTCGAGCAGCGTGACCTATCCAAAGAGAATGCAGGTTTGGTCCAAACATTGCGGGAGAAGTGCCGAGCTCACTATTCAGAGCTCGCCGGCCAAAATTAGCAATGAATGGATCGCCCTGTCAGTTGAGTAAATATAGGATTCAAAGTGAGCCGTCGCGGGCTCGAACCTCCGACCCTTCTGATTAAGAGACTCTATGAGCGCCGACTACTTGCTCGCCTCCGGCGCTTTGCCGTTGTGATAATTCGGAAAAGGCGGGCGCTTCGGCTGCGGTTGCCGCGGATGCTTCTTCAATTCTTCGAGAAGTACTTCGACCGCTTTTTCAAGCTGCGGGTCGTGGCCGGCGCGCCACGCCGCCGGGTCCATCTCGACTTCGATGTCGGGCGCGACGCCGTGATTCTCGATCTCCCATTTGCCTTCCGGAGTGTAGAACCCAAAGTTCGGCGCGGTGACTGCACCGCCATCCATCAACTGCGGCGTGCCACCTATCCCCACCAGTCCGCCCCAGGTTCGCTTGCCAATGAGCGCGCCAATCTGCGAGCGGCGGAACATATATGGCAGGTAATCGCCGCCCGAACCGGCATACTCGTTGACTATCATCACCTTCGGTCCGGGCATCGTACCGAACGGCTGCCGGTAATCCTCGCCATCGCGCAGCGCCCAGTAGCTGTTCAGCGGCTTGCGCAGGTAATCAATGACATAATCCGCGGCCTGCCCGCCACTGTTGAAGCGCTCATCAATGACCGCGCCGTCCTTGTCGAGTTGCGAGAAGTAGTACCGGTTGAAAAAGGTATAGCCGCCGCCTGCGGTGTCGGGCAACCACACGTAAGCCAACTTACCATTGCTCAACTTCTCGACTTTGCGCCGATTGCCTTCGACCCATGCAAGGTTGCGCAGGCCGGCCTCGCTCGACACCGGTACGACCGTGACTTCGCGCGATTGCGAACCGTCGGCATTCGGCCCGACTTTGATGACCACCTGCTTGCCCGCGGTGTTTTCGAAAAAGGCATACACGTTATCACTGGCCGTCAAACTCCGGCCGTTTACCGCCACCAGGTATTCGCCCTCCTGCACGTTCACGCCGGGCTGTGTCAGCGGCGCGCGCAGCTCGGGGTTCCAGTTCTCGCCGTCGTAAATCTTGGCAATCCGATAGCGCCCGTTCTCGATCGCGTAGTCGCAACCAAGCAGGCCGCCGGGGACGCGATTGGGATTGGGAACGTCGCCGCCGGAAACGTATAGGTGGCCGACGGTCAACTCGCCGAACATCTCCTGGAACAGGTAATTCAGATCCGCGCGGTGCGCCAGCGAGTCCTGGTAGGGCGCATATTTCCTGGCAGTCGCTACGAGATCGAGGCCATGATAATTCGGATCATAAAAAAAGTCGCGCTCGATACGGAAGGCCTCGCGATACATCTGCTGCCACTCCGCACGCGGATCGACGTAGACCTCCATCTCGCTGGTCTTCAACATATTCGGTGCTCCGGGTGCGGTTGCTCCGGGCGCGCCGGGTGCGCCAGGCGGCACGGGCTGGCCGAGCGTTGCCGTCGAAGCGATGAACCAGTTCGGACCCTGACGATACAACGCTTTCTCGCCGTTGGCTGACAACTCAAATAACCCGATGTTGTCAAGCACTTTGTCGAGTTTGCGCTTTTCCATATCAAATTTTTGTAGCGTCGCGCCGGCCGGCGCGCCCGGCGTCGGCGCGGCGGGCGGTGTAAATTCGATTACATACAGCGTGCCGGGCCTGCCAGCTCGAAGCCCGACGACGTTGCGCGCCGAGATCGGAAGGGCAAGGATGCGCTGGCCGATCCTATCGAAGTCAATGCGCACGGGCTCCGGCGGCTTCTTGCTTGCAACACCCTGTTGCGGCTGGCCGTCGGTTCTCTTCTCCGCGCTTTGCTCCGCGGGTTTGTCGCCGTCCTTTTTGTCTTCCTGAACTTTCTCTTCATCGCATTCGGGTGCGAGAGGAGACGGCAAGTCTTTTCGCAGCACTGCGAGGTAAACGCTTCGCGTTGGCCGATGCGGATAGCTCGTCATATCAAAGCCGAAGACCGCCGGGCCGATGTCGGTACTGGCGGTGAAGTAAAGATACTTGCCGGTCTGGTCAAATGTTGTGTGCGCGACATCGCTCAAACCGTCGGTAATCTGCGTGCTCTTTTTGTCTTCGAGCGAATAGATAAACGCCGCGCGATACCACGATTGCACCGGTTTGATGAAAGCGATCCAGCGACTGTCAGGGGACCAGCTCAGATTGAATGACGTGCCGCGGCTAGCGGTATCAATCTTAACCGGCGTTCCCTTATCTATATCGACGTACCAGATGCCGAGATGATTGTCGCCGTAAGCGATCTTCTTGCTATCGGGCGACCACGTCAGTCCGGAATAGAATGCGCGGTCGCCAAGCTTAATGTTCTTCACGTCGCCCATACCCGACTGGTCGCGGAGGTGCAACGAGTATTCGCCGGATTCATCAGAGAGGTATGCGATCCAGCGGCCATCGGGCGACCAGGCCGGGCTGCGCTCCATCACCGCGGTGGTGTTCGTGAGGTTGCGCGGGTCGCCTTTTTCAGCGGGCACAGTAAGAATCTCGCCGCGGACCTGAAATACGGCGCGCGCGCCTGTCGGCGAAATCCCCGCGTTAATCGAGGCGAACGGGCTCGACAAGAGCGGCCCGACCTTTTCGAAATGCGGACGGACCGAGAGCATATCGCCACTAATCGTGACGTTGACCTTGCGTGCCTTGCCCGATTTCAAATCGTAGAGGTTCAGCGATCCAAACTGCTCATAGACGATAGTGTCCTCGCCGACCGAAGCGGACTTGATGTCGAGCCCATCATTGCGAACCACCTGCTCGACTCTCTTGGATGCGGTGTCATACGCGAAAAGCGTGATGGGTCCGTTGCGGTCGGACAGAAAGTAAATCTTATTGCCAACCCACATTGGATTGAAGTCGTTGGAATTGTCGCGTGGCAGCTTCTCAATGCTCGAGTCGCTTAGATTGCTGATCCAGATGGGCGTCGTCATGCCCCCGCGATAGCGCTTCCACGCACCGAAGCCACGTGGCAGCGGGACGTAAGCCAGGTGCGAAGCGTCGGGCGAGAAAGCGCCTTCGTATCCCATGGGCAGCGGCAGCGGCGTCGGAAACACGCCATCGATGGACATCGTGAAGAGTCGCGCGTAACGACCCGAAGCACTGTCGCGGCCCGAGACGAAGAGCACCTGCTTGCTGTCCGGCGCCCAGCCAACTGCTGTATCGGGACCCGGATGGTAGGTCAATCTTCGCGGCACGCCACCGCTTGCCGGTATCACGAAGACATCGGTATTGCCATCGTATTCGCCGGTGAAAGCGATCCAGCGTCCATCGGGCGAAAAGATCGGCGCATACTCGTTTCCGATGCCGGTCGTCAGCCGTGACGCGTCGCCGCCGTCGCGCGACACCATCCACAAATCGCCCGCATACGAGAAGACGATGTGCGTCTTGCTCACTGTGGGATTGCGCATCAGCAGCGGCTTATTAGCCTGCGCCCGCACTGCGACCGAAACCAAGAGGGTACAGAGAAGAGGTAGCAATATTCTTTTCATAACGCAGTCTCCTTACAAAACCTGACTCATTTGTTCGCCGAAGTTGACGAGCCGTTGGTGTAGATCGGGTATGGCGGCAGCTTGGGCTTCCGCTGCGGGTTCTTTTTGAGCTCAGCCATCAAATGTTCGACGGCGCGCTCAAGCTGAGGGTCATGGCCGGCTCGCCATGCGGCCGGGTCCATATCGACTTCGATGTCGGGCGCGACACCATGGTTTTCGACTTCCCAATCACCGTTGAGTCCATACACCGCGGCGTCGGGCGCGGTGACGCCGCCGCCGTCCATCAACTGCGGCGCGGGAAAGGCTGCAACCAGTCCGCCCCACGTGCGCTTGCCGATGAGCGGCCCGATGTTCATCTTATGGAAGTACCACGGCATCGCGTCGCCCCCCGAACCGGCCATCTCGTTAATCAACATTGCTTTGGGTCCGTAGATGGCGCCCGCTGGAACCGGGATGTCTTGCGTGCCATATCGGAAATGAATGTAGCTTAGCAATTGGCGGCTCAGGTGCTGTACTACGTAATCGGCAAGCAGCCCGCCGCCGTTGAAGCGCTCATCAAGTACCGCGGCCTCTTTGTTCGTCTGGGCGAAGAAGTAGCGATTGAAACTGCTATAGCCGGCGCCTGCCGTGTTCGGCAGGTAGATGTAAGCGAGAGTGCCATTGCTTAGTTGATCGACCTTGCGGCGATTGTCTTCGACCCACGCCAGGTGGCGCAGAGCAATTTCATTCTCAACCGGCACCACCGTTACGTCACGCGCTCCCGTTCCATCGGCATTCGGTCCCACTTTGATGACCACCTGCTTATTGGCTTTGCTCTCGAATGCCTGATAGACACTTTCGCCGGCCGTCAGCTCACGACCATTAACCGCGAGCAGGTATTCGCCGGCCTTCACGTTGACGCCGGGCTGGGTCAGCGGCGCGCGCAGTTGCGGGTTCCAGTTCTCGCCGTTATAGACGCGCGCGAAACGATAGCGGCCATTCTCGATGCGGTAGTCGCAACCGAGCAGACCGCCGGGCACCGAGTTCGGGCGCGGTTGATCGCCGCCGAAGATGAACATATGACCGATCGTCAGGTTGTTGAGCATCTCTGTGAACAGGTAGTTCAAATCCCCGCGATGCGCGACGGCACTCAAATATGGCTCGTAGAGTTTCTCGGTCGCTCTGAGATCGAGGCCGTGCAGGTTGGGATCGTAGAAGAAGTCGCGTTCGCCGCGCCAGACCTCGCGATACATCTGCTTCCATTCGGCCTGCGGATCGACCCGCACTTCCATCTCACCGGTCTTCAGCATATTGGGGGCGCCCGGCGCGCCTGGCGACGATGGCTGGCCGAGCGCCGCGGTCGCGGCGATAAACCAGTTCGGCCCTTGCTGGTAGAGCGCCTTTTCGCCGTTTGCCGAAACTATGAAGGCATTCACGCCATCTAGGGCTTTATCGAATTTGCGCTTGTCGAAGTCGTACTTATGAACGATCGACGACTGCGGCCCGAACGAATCGAGACTCTGCGGCGGCGCTTCGACAATGTAAATCAGATTACCCTTGCCTATTTGCAGGTCGATGTAATTGCGGGCCGGTATCGGCAGGGCAATGATGCGCTGATCTATTCCGTCGAAGTCGATTCGCACCGGCTCCGGCGCTTTCTTCGCGGGCATAGCCCCGGCTGCGGGCGCAGCCCCGGCTTCGGGCTTCTTGTCGTCGACCTTCTGCTCGTCGGGCTTGTTGCCGTCTTTCTGATCGGCGGGTTTATCACTCGTTTTGGTGTCAGCTTTCTTTTCGGGCAGTACTTTCTCTTCGTCGCTTTCGGGGGCGAGCGGAGAGGGCAGATCGCTGCGCAGGACGACTGCATAGACGCTGCGGGTCACCTGGTGACTGATGGATGAAAGGTCAGCGAAACTGATCTGCGGACCCAGGTTGGTGCTCGCTGTGAAGTAAAGATATTTGCCGCTCGTGTCGAAAACGGGATAGCGCGCATCGCTCAAGCCGTCGGTAATCTGAGTCGTCTTGCCGCTGTCCAGCGAGTAGATGAAGATGGCGCGCAGCATGTTTGGAAGGTGTCTCGAATAAGCGAGCCACTTGTTATCGGGCGACCAGGTTGACTGCAACACGCCATCGCTCAGACCGATCGGATTGCGGTCTATCTTGACCGGCCGCGCCCCGTCGATATCAAGATACCAGAGCGTCAGTTGATGATCGTATAGCGCGATCTTGCGGCTATCCGGGGACCACGTTGGCGAATAGTAAAACGCTTGGGGCAGCTTGATCTTCTTGACCTCACCTGTGCCTTTCTGGTCGCGGATGTGCAGTTCGTATTCGCCGGATTCATCTGAGAAGTAGGCGATCCAGCGTCCGTCGGGCGACCATGCGGGACTTCGCTCCATCACGCTGGTGGTGTTCGTCAAGTTGCGCGGGTCGCCTTTTTCGGCGGGGACGGTGAGAATCTCGCCGCGCGCCTGAAAGACAGCGCGCGCTCCGGTAGGCGAGATCGCCGCGTTCGTCACGCGGTTGCCGACTTTTTCAAAATGCGGCCGCACGCTGAGCAGGTCGCCGTTGATCCGGATGTTGACCGCCTTCGCGCTGCCGTTCTTCAAATCGTAGAGATGAATCGTTCCGAACTGCTCGTATACGATCGCGTCCGGCCCGGCTGATGCCCACTTGAAATCGAGCCCCTCGTTCTTAATGACCTGATCGACCTTCTTTGATCGCGTGTCGTAAGCGAACAGGGTCACTGCGCCGTTGCGGTTGGACAGAAAGTAAATCTTGTCGCCGATCCACATCGGGAATCGGTCGTTGGAATTCTCGCGCGGCAACTTTTCAATTGATGAGTCGGAGAGCCGCGCAATCCAGATGGGCATCGTTTGTCCGCCTTTATAACGCTTCCAATCAGGTTGCCATTGCGAAAGCGGCTCATAAGCGATAGACGAGCCCGCTGCGGAAAACGAGCCGTATGAGGCAACGGGCAGCGGTAGTTCGGCCGGCAGTCCACTGCCATCGCGTCCGATCGTGAACAGCCGCGCATAGCCGGAGGTGCTGTTGCGGCCCGATGCGAACAACACCTGCTTGCTATCCGGCGTCCAGCCGATCGCCCTGTCTGCACCCGGATGATATGTCAATCTCCTGGGTACGCCACCTGCGGCTGGAATTACGTACACGTCGGTATTGCCGTCGTACTCACCCGTGAAAGCGATCATAGATCCATCGGGCGAAAAGACCGGATCTGTTTCGATGCCGACGCCGGTCGTCAATCGTCCGGCGTCGCCACCCTCGCGCGGCACGATCCACAAGTCGCCCGCGTAGACGAAGACGATATGCGTGCGATTCACCGTTGGCTTTTGAAACAGCGTGGGGTTGTTGGTTTGTGCGAGTGCACCGATTGAAAGCACAACCAACAGAAGAGCGAGGGGGAACACTCTGGTCATCACAAGACTCCTTTAAAGCGATCTATTCCTGGTATGACTTCACATTTGCGGCCAACTGCCGTGGCGCCATTCTAGTCGATGGACAAGGCGGGCTCCAAGTAAATATTACCTGTGGCGCCTTGGGACAGAATCGCAGGGTGAAACGACGCCCAACAACATACATCGAACAACTTAAGTGTTGCGGCTTTCCGATCCGTGAGGCAATGACGTTGGGGTCAACATCCATCAGATTCCTTTTCTCAATTTGAATGTGTCCGCGAAAGTGTCGCAAATAGTTAGAGCCACCAGCAGGTGGCTCTAACTCGCTGATTTGATTTATAAGCCGTGGAGGACTCGAACCTCCGACCCGCTGATTAAGAGTCCGCGACGCCCGCAGTTTCCCCACCATTGCACATTGTTGCTCAAGGAAATGCGATCCAACAAAATATTGAGATTATGAATACATGTTGCCATCGACCGGGAGGGGTCAGGCTTGACTTCGTTGACATTTGATCGCCACATAACATACATTCTCGTCCCTCATGCCTCGCAAACCGAGAATCGAAATCGCAGGCGCCCTCTATCACATCATCTCTCGCGGTAACAATCGTCGTAAGATCTTTCGCTCCGAAGCTGATTATCTTCGCTTTGTTGATATCCTCGCGGTTCAGAAAGCGAGACTTCCTTTCTACCTCTACGCATATTGCCTCATGCCCAATCACCTGCACCTGCTGATCGAAATGCAAGACCATCCCCTGAGTCGCATTATGCAACGAGTCCTAACCACCTATAGCCAATATCACAACCGGAAATACAAAAAGATCGGCCACGTGTTTCAAGGCCGTTACAAGTCAATCCTCTGTCAGACCGATCGCTATCTCGGCGAGTTGGTGCGCTACATTCATCTGAATCCGGTTAGAGCGAAGATCGTCAAACGACCGCAGCGGTATCCCTACAGCGGGCATGGCGCTTATCTCGGCCTCGATACCTCCGGACTTGTCGATGTCGAGCCAGTCCTGCGACACTTCGGCGCAACCAAAAAGCTCGCCATCGAAGTGTACGGGCGGTTCGTCGATGCAGCTCTCGGCGATAGAAGTCAGGATGAGTACTACCGAGCCGCGGAAGGCCGGTTGTTGGGAAGCGAGGATTTTCTCGAAAAGATAAAGCATCGCGTCGGTGAGCATCGAGCAACTGGAATGCCGATCGAACGGACGAACATTGAGGACATACTGACGGTTGCAGCGAAGACTTGCGGAGTGAGCCTTGAAGAACTGTGCAGCAAGAG
>CAZOOE010000166.1:0-12245 GCA_964581275.1 uncultured Clostridia bacterium | reverse complement strand
GTTCTTGGGAATTTGAATACTACGATATCACCGCGTTTGATCCGTCGCTCCGGGAGTATTGGGATATTCCAGCTGTCGGGCCCAAACACAAACTTGTTGACCAGCAGGTGATCCTGGATCCAAATTGTGTTTTTCATTGACCCGGTCGGCACCTTGACCGCTTGAACTATAAAGGTCATTCCGAACAGGGCCATTATCAGGGTCACTACCGCCGACTCGAAATACTCCCGAGGCAAACTCTTCTTGAAAGTACGTGAGTGCGAGTCTGCATTCCGCACATCAACAGTTCTCACTTCAGGTAACGGCAGCCGGCTGCTACTGACTTGCGCCATTCTCTCGTTACCCTCGGTCGTCGTCTTTTCTTCTTGTGTTGTTAGGTCGAACTGGTCGCTCATATGGTCAATTATCCCAAAGCTCCTGATCGTTCACAATCAAACGTCATTGGTGACACCGCGTACATCAAACTCGGCGTCCACATCAGTCGACCGCTCCGCGCTCGAGTTCCGTCCGAGTTGAGAGTCGCGCGAGCCGTCTGTTCGCTCGACTGCGCCCCGAATCTCGCCCGGTGAGACCAACTCGGAAGCGTCAGCGGTATCCTCGACTTCTTCGCCGCAGGCATCAACTGCAGTAAACCCTTCAGCGGACGAAAACGATGCTTGAGCCCCGTCATCCACCGCTCCTTCGAGGTTATCCGCGCCGTCAGTTACGGCGCTCCGCCGTTGGCCAACCCCAATGCTCAGCAGATCGTCAGGGGCTTCCAGCGCATGCCGCGCCGCTTCCTGTTGCGCAAGCTTAATAGTGTGTCCTTCGCCAGTGGCGATCGGACGGCCTCCGATGCGAAGCTCGATCCGAAAGGTTCTACGGTGGTCCGGGCCCAGCACCTCAACCACCGCGTAATCGGGTCCCGGCCCACCCGCCGCCTGTAACTTCTCTTGTAGGGCCGACTTGAAATCCGCTCCGATCATAGATGCCGGATCAATGCTCATCAGCTTCTGACGCAACTCGCGTCGCAGGAATCGTTCGGCGACGTTGATTCCGCCGTCGACGTACAGCACCCCAATCAACGCCTCGTAGGCGTCCGCGAGCAGCGCGCGCTTTCGTCTTCCGCCGGTCTTCTCTTCGCCCCGGTTGAGAAGGATGTAGCTGCCCAGGTCCAGCTCCTCGGCGATCTCCACCAACCTGGACTCGCTCACCAGGTAAGCTTTCATCTTCGACAGCTTTCCCTCCGACAGATCAGGGAACCGCTCGAGTAACCATGCGCTTACAACAAAGCCAAGCACTGAATCGCCGAGGAATTCCAGGGCTTCATTGTGCTGGCAGTTTTCACCCACTCGCTCGTTCGCGAACGACCGATGGGTGAGAGCGCGATCCAGCAACGCGCGCGACCGGAATGAATAACCGATCTTTTGTTCGAGTTCTGAAAGCAGCTTTTCTCGTTCAAGTAGAATCATGTTTAATCAGCGCAAACGCCTTAAACAATATATCACACGAGAGTGAGAAGCAGTTAACCGGGTAGGCCCACTGCCTTTCTCCGTAGCAATCGGCCTCGGATGCTCTTGAGTGGGAATAACCTAATGAGGGGCAAACGACGTTTTATTCTGTCTAGGCAAACAACGAATAACAGCCACAAAGAACCTCGCCGAGTCATAGCGAACGGAGTTCGAATTCACGCGACCTCGGAGTCTATTGTTCGATTGACGACCGGACTTACGATGCTTCTTATCGCGGCTGAGTTAATACAACACAAGCAGATGCTGACGAGCTGACAGTCCCGCTCGTACTCAAAAGGATGCGTCCAAAGACCAAACGCGAAAGCTTTGAGGTTGTTCGCTCCAGTCAAGCCCACTGACTTGCAAGACCACTCACGAGAAGTCGCTTGATGCTGCCTCGCACATAAGTCATCGACTGTTTAGCGAACAGCACTAGGGCTTCTTCCCGTTAGGCTTAGCCGTACCATTCGGCTCGGGCGCCGGCTTCGGCTGGGATGCCGCCTGGGCCGGAGGCGACATCTTCACGGCAGTGGGGCTGTTCTTGTTGTCGTCTATTAGCTTCGTCAGCCCTTCTTCTGAGTTGTTATTGAGGAACTTGTAAAGCCCGGTGACGACACCCAACACCGTGGTGCGCGCGTCGCTGGGCTTGTCCGCAGTCAAACCCAAGTACCGCGCCCAATTATTGATCACCGGCTCGGCTCGACTCTTTACTTCAACCAGCGCAGACTTCGCCTCGTCCAGCGCAGCCTTAACTTCGGGTTTTGGCTCCGCAGCCGTTCGGTCCGCTTCGGATATGGCGTCGACCTTCTTTTGCGCTGCGTCGTACTTTTGAGCCGCAATGTTATACCTGTCGTTATAAATCCTTCCGCAGTGAAAGAAGTACGTCGCGTTTGTGGGGTCAAGCTCCGCAGCTTTCGCGTATTCTGCAAGTGATTTGTCGGCATCCTTGCGGTTGTCGTTGATCAAAGCAAGCGTTTGATGCAGGTACGCGAGCGTCACGTTGAGTTTGAAGGTCTTCGGGTCCATGCCAGTAAGCGTCTTACCGCCTTCGAATAATCGAATGGCACGTTGCGCAAAATCTGTGGCATCAGCGGCGTGAGAAAAGTTGGCGGGTGAGGCTGACAGTTCGTTCTGGCGTATCTGCACCAATACCGCCCAGGTATAGTCGAGATTATCGGGATCTTCCGCGAGCGCCTCTTTCCCGATCCGAATCACCTCAGGGATATTCTTCGCATCTGCTACCTGCTTATAGAGCAGCCCGCGCACCGACGGAATCCACTTCTTAAGGTAGTCTACGTGAGTCTTGTCGCCATTCGGAAACTTCTGCAAATAGGCCTTGGCCAACTCCATCGCTTTCGGGTAATCCTTGGCGGCGTTCGCATCATAGAAGGCTTTGTAGGCCGCGGCTTCTTCAGGCGAGGCCTCTTGCGCAACCAGTCCGGACGCGATCTTTTTAGCCGAGGCGAGGGGCACAAACAGCGTCAGCGAGAGCGTGAGCGCTGCGATTATTATTAGTGATCTTTTCATCAGACCGTACTCCTCCTGAAATGTTTTACTCCGAGCATTCTTGCAAAGGAATTCCGCCAATACCGTTGGGTTGTGCTGAATTTAGTGCAACTCTGGGATGCGTGCGAAGCAGTCGGAGTTGCTGACTACCACTCACGGGAAAAGCGCAGCCTGCATAGTCGCACGCGACAATATTTCTTGTCAAGCAAACAGAATTGGTCGCGTCTCTGGAGATCCTGGCGCCCGTAATTGACGGCGATTTCCCGGCCAGCGCCACCAGAAACTGGTACAACTCAGGGTCGCTCGCGAGCAGTTCGTGATTCGTGTGACGCGCGGTCACTCCGGCCGATGGACGTTTGAGATCTGAGATGAAGGCCTCGTAACCCTGTGCGAAATACTCGTGCTCGTTTGCCGCCGCATAGTAGTCCAGTATTCGACCTTCGCGCCGCGCTCGCTCGTAGAGGATACGGATCTTTTTCACCTCACTCTTTTCCATCGCCGCGATGTGAACCTGATGCGCGAACTCGTGGGCGATTGTATTGAAGCCCCCTCGCGCGGCCTGATCCAGGTACTCGATACCGGAGACAGTAACTCTTCCCCCGACGCCTCGAAGGCTCGCGTAGTAGCGGCCATCGAAAGTCTTTTCGTCGCCAACCGCCGCGAGGCCTTGAAGCTCGCTGGGACGCTGATCGAATGAGAGCAAATAGTGACGCGCCTTTCGACGCGCGAGCTTCGGAAGAAACGTCGCAAGCGGCCCAACTGCCGCGTCAATCACTAACTGCTGTTGTCTTGTCAGCGAGCGGTAGTTTGGAAAGATCTCTGGAGTCAACGCGTACGCAGCGGGCGCCGGTCGGGCGTAAAACAGCGCGCCAAAATCGACCGCCCCGATCTCGATCCGCGCGCGCTCGTTCATGCCCCGATAGGCACAGCTGAGTTCGAGATGTGCGATCGCACCGTCAGGATCAATTGCTATTGCCGCGTTTGCAACACCGGCCGCACGCTTATACTCACCCTGTCTCAACAAAACATCTGCAAGCGCGATCAACGCGCGATAATACCGGGGCTCGATGCGTAGGGCGGCCTCGAGTTCGATGGCCGCCCTTGCGAGTTGGCCTTCGTGTTTAGACGACCGCCCGCTCGTGTAGCGCAAACGGGCCTGCTCGGTAACTTTTTGCTGGTAGCCCGCCTGACCATCGAGGTACTGCGACAACACGCGCCTTGCGCCGAAGTTGAACGGATCAAGCGATACTACGCGTCTCGCGAGCGACCTGGATTGGTCTGCCTTGCGCTCACTCGACCTCACATACATCAACACCGAGACCGCTTCGACGTCGTAGGGGTCGAGCCCGAGCGCGCGTCCGGCTTCTTCGGCCGCGTCAGATTCCTGATTGTTCTCCAGCAGCACGCGAGCAAGCACCGAGTGCGCTGCGCTGCTTTGGGGTTCGCGCTCCAGATACCGGCGGAGCCTTCGAGTCGCTCGGTCGTAATCACGTTCGAGCATGTCAACGCCGGCGAGACCGATTGTTGCCGCTGTATCTGATGTCGAAATCACTAGCGCACTATCAAAATAGCGGCGCGCCCGCGCCGGTTCTTCAGCAGCGAGGTAGATCGAGCCGTATTCGTCGAGCACCTCTACCGAGTCCGGATGCTCACTGGCCGCCTTCTGGAGCAGGATGAGTGCGTGCGCATATTCCATTCTCCCGCGAGCGATGCGAGCCAGCCCCAACGCGGCCGCGAGATTCGAAGGCCACAGGCTCGCGGCTTCGCGGAACGCTGCCTCCGCCCCATCAAGGTTCCACTTACGGCGCAACTCCTCACCGCGTCGCAAAGCGCCGCTTACCAGGGTGGCTGTTGAGTCGTCTGGTGATCGGTAAGGCCGCGCTTGAGTTACGGACAGCGTTCCGGACTGCAGCACTGTGAGTGCGAGGAGCACGCTGATGAGCGGTTTTCGCATTCTCTTACAATTGTCGATCATAGTCCGGTATCGCGACCAGTCTTTTAGGATTCGTGCTGAGCACCGTTGCCGGTCAGCTCGTCTGGGGGTGGCCTGAGACCGACCTCGGCGGCGACATCGCGCAGAGAGGCGATGATAAAATCTATGTGCTTGCCAAGATCAACTGCCAGTTCCGCGGCGCCTTCATACACTTCATCGCGGTTAACCGTGCGCGCGAACGCTTTGTCCTTGAGTTTTTTCTTGACCGACTTTGATTCGAGGTCCCAGATTCCGTTCGGCCTGACCAGCGCACAAGCGACAACGAAGCCGGTCAATTCGTCGCACGCATAGAGCCCGCGCGCCAGCAACGTGTCTCGCGCAACGCCGGTGTAGTTAGCGTGTCCAAGAATCGCCCGGCGGGTTTCTTCGCTGTAACCCCGATCGAGGAGGATTTCAGATCCTTTCACAGGATGATCCGGCGGGTTTGGGTACATCTCATAGTCAAAATCGTGGAGCATCCCAACCAATCCCCACTTGTCTTCATCCTCGCCCAAACGACGAGCGTACGCCCTCATCACCGCCTCTACCGCAAGCGCGTGCTTACGCAATGATTCACCCTTGGTGTACTCGCACAACAGGTTCCATGCGTCGTCCCGTGTCGGCATAAGGCAATCAAGATAGACCCGCAAGCCGGAACTTTCAAACGTCGGCAGCAGAGGGATGCGCTTCAGATTCGCAGAGCACCACCGATCCTCATATACGATTCGAGTAAGCTCAATCTGTAGGCGCCAACATCATCGACCAATCTCTCACGTGTCGGGAATACATCCTTTCCACTAACCCGGCGTTTCGCACACTTAAAAAAAATCAGTTGACATAGCAATAGTTCATATATAAACTGTTATTGATTTTCGCAATGAAAGAGCGACACAAATGAGACTGCACCGAGAGCTCAAGCTAAAGCAGCCGCTTGCCAGCGTCAACCACGAGGCGTTGTTGAGCCTGGTGCGCACATCCTCGCTGATGCAAAAACTGTCCGACCGGTTCTTTTCCCGATTCGGCCTTACCGACGTACAATTCAACATCCTCATGATCTTGAAGGAACGTGGCACCCCTGGGTTGAGCCAACGGGAATTGAGCGAACACCTGATAGTTACGAAATCAAACGTCGTCGGATTGATCGACCGGCTCGAGCGCGGCGGGTACGTCAAGCGGATGTCCCATCCTTCAGACCGGCGCTTCAATCAGATCGTGCTCACCCCCAGAGGGGAACAGCTCGAGTTGAAAATCGAAAAGTTGTACTTTGCGGAGGTCGACAAGATGATGAACGCGCTGAGCGGCCCGCAAAAAAGGGCGATAATTCTAGCGATGGAGAGAATTCGCGAGTACATCATCAACAACGGAGGGTGAGCCAGCAACCGGAGCGAACTCCGCGTCATCTATAGCCGCACGCGTTGCGCTGTAGACTGGCCGAACGATTCAACGGTTCGCATGCCGCTTGCCCGCAGGTGTTTTGGCGCGATCCGCGCCCAGACGGATGCGCGGCCCGACAACGGAGGCCTTTCATGGCTGAAGACAGTTCCTCGCCCGAGAAGATCAAGCAGCTCGACGCTCGTTTGACCTACCTTGAGTCCGTAGCGCGTGAGACCGTTGCTCGACTCTATGCGATAGAGAAACAACTCGGCCTCGTTTTTCGAGCAGTACCCCGCGAGCTGAACGTGCCAGCCCAGACTGAGCGCGAGGCGCAGGTTAGGCCCGAAGCGCACGGTGAACGCGAGAGCCGGAATGAGCTGGAGCGGCAGCGCTCTCGGCTTCACGCCGCCGAAGAAGCGTTGAAGAACGTTGCGCCTTTGAGCCCACCTGCCACACGGGAGGAGCAGCGCAGCAGCGAAATCGTGGGACCGGATTCATTGACAATAAAACCACCCGCACCGTCATCAGACCAGCCGCCACGCCCCTCTCAAATGCTCGCCCAGGAAAAGGACAAACAAGTTCCCGGCACACCTGGTCGCGATCGGAGTGCACTCGGAGTCCCAGTTCCTCAGGGTACTCCGCCTGCGACCCTTGGAGCTCGTCCTCCGGCGCCGGACATCGCGGCGAGCGCATTCTCGCGGCGCAACGACCTCGAAGCTCGCATCGGTGGGAACTGGTTCAACCGCATTGGCATCATCGCTATCTTTCTCGGGGTTACCTTCTTCCTGAAGTATGCGGTCGACAAAGAGTGGATCGGGCCGGCGGGCCGAGTATTGATAGGCGTCTCGATTGGCCTGGGGTTCCTGATCCTCGGCGAGCGACTGCGCAGGCTCTATTCAACCTATGCCTACGGTCTGACTGGCGGGGGCATCGCGGTGTTGTATGCGTCGATATGGTTTGCGTCCCAGCGGTACAACCTGTTCTCTACGACAGTGGCCTTTGTTTTGATGGCTGCTATCACCGCGACCGCTTCGCTGTTAGCCGCCAGATACAGTGCGTTGCCGATCGCGGTGCTTGGGCTGATCGGTGGATTCCTGACGCCGATTCTGCTTTCTACTGGAGTCGACAAGGAGGCCGGATTGTTCGGCTATATCGCGCTGTTGGACCTGGGAGTACTCGCGCTAGCCTACTCGAAGCAATGGCGCAGCCTGAACTACATGGCATTCGTTTCGACGGTGTTGATGTTCGGCGCGTGGATGGACAGGTGGTACGCACCCGAAAAGCTGTGGACTACGATCTTCTTCCTCACACTCTTGTTTATTATCTTCGCGTTATTGGCGGTGTTGTACAACGTGGTAAATCGCCGGCCGACGACCTGGATCGATCTTGCGATGGTGTTCACAAATGCACTGCTGTATTTCGGCACGAGCTACGAACTGCTCGACGATGAGTACTACGGCGACCTCGGTCTGTTTGCCTTGTTAGTAGCGGCGTTTTATCTGGGGCTGGGCTATTTGACATATCGCCGTGACCGCGAAGACCGCTTGCTGGTGTTCACGTTCCTCGGTTTGGGGTTTCGGTTCGCGGTACTTGCAGTGCCGATTCAATTCGATCAGCACTGGGTGACGATGGGCTGGGCGATCGAGGGAGCGGTGATGACCTGGATCGGTCTTCGAGCGAACGATCGGACGTCGCGATATGGGTCGCTCTTGGTGTTCGCCATCGCATTGACGCACTGGGTGATTGTGGACGTGCACGACTTTGCCTACGTCGCCGGCGCCGAGTTTGTGCCGATCTTGAATAGGCGCGCATTGTCCGGCGCGGTGCTGGTCGCCGCGCTTGCCACTGCCGCATTTTTCTACAAACGATACGGCGAAAAAGTCGAGGAGCAATCGAGTTTCGCCGGCTTCCTCACGCTGGGTGCAAACGCGCTGGCTGTGACATTGTTGACCATCGACGCGAATGACTACTTCGAGCAAAGGCAGGCCCTGGCGACTGGCCGCGATAAGGTCAGCTCACTGGTCAATACAAAGGCGCTCACGTTGACGGGGCTATGGGCGATCTACGGTGCCGGCACTCTGTTTGCCGGCATTACTCGCAAGCTAAAACCGCTCAGGTTTCTCGCACTACTTTTGCTGGCGGGCGCAACCATAAAAGTCCTGGTCGTCGATTTGACCTACTACAACTCATCGCTGCACGAGATCGCTTTCAATCAGACGTTTGGCGCATTCGTCCTACTGATCGGAACGCTAGCAAGTTGCGCCTGGTTTTACGCGAGGGCTCAAGCCCTCGAAGGTAACGAACGGGAAATCGCCTTCGGAGTGCTGATTGCAGCCGCGAATCTCCTGGCGGTAATTGCGCTCAGCGCAGAAGCGCTGGGCTACTTCGACCGGGCGCAGGCGATTGCGACCGGTGAGGCTACGGTTCAGCTTGAAAACGCAAAACAATTCGCGCTGTTATCGGTGTGGACCATCTATGGCGCAGCGGCAATGATGATCGGGATCCGTCGCCGGTTACGTGCGGTGCGCGCCGGATCTTTGATATTACTAGCCCTCGCGACGGCTAAGGTGGCCGCGATCGATTTGCAGTATTACAGCGCCGGTTGGCATACGCTTCTCTTCAATCCCACGTTTGCGGCTTTCGTCATGCTCATAGCTGCTTTCGCGATCTGCGTGTGGTTCTATGCGAGCGGCGAAGACATCGCGGATGTCGAGCGCGCCGCGGTCATCCCGATTCTAGTCGGGATGGCCAACCTGCTTGCACTAGTCGCAGTGAGTGCCGAGACCATAGGCTACTTCGAGCGGGCGAAATCGCTGGTCAACGTTCAGCTCTGGGATGAAATATCACGATTGAATAACAACGAACAGTTCGTGCTTTCGGCGCTTTGGACAATTTACGGCGTGGCGGGGTTCATGATCGCGGCGCGGCGCGGATCGAAGTTCGTGAGATGGGGTGCGCTGACGGTGTTAGCTGCCGCGACGGTAAAGGTGTTGGCGCTGGATACGCACTTCTACGACGGTGCATGGCACAATCTCGTATTAAATCAGACCTTCGGCGCGTTCGCGTTTCTGATCGGAGCGTTGACTTGCGCGGTTTGGTTTTACGGTCGAGCGATGAACGTGGATGACGACGAGCGGTCCAGGGTACTCCCGGTCCTGGTAACGTCGGCAAATCTGCTTGCGATAATTGGGTTGAGTTTGGAGGCCCTTGGGCACTACGCCATGAAGATGAGGGCAACCGGTGTGGCGTCGGGACAAATGTCCGATCTCAAGCTGGCGCAGCAGCTGTCAATCTCAGTGGTGTGGACGATCTACGGCGGGGCGATGTTGACGGTTGGAATCGCGCGCCGGAGCAAGCTGCTCAGGGTGATGGCGTTGCTGTTGCTGGGGCTGACGATCTTCAAGGTGTTTCTGTTTGACCTGTCGTCGCTCGACAAGCTCTACCGGATCATTTCCTTCATAGTGTTGGGCGCGATTCTGTTGGCGGTGTCGTTCCTGTATCAGCGGTACCGACAACGACTGGCAGAGTTGATCGGAGACGGCGACGCCGAAGCGCCGCTCGGCGCCGAATAAACGACGGTTCTACTTTAGACCGCGGGCGCGGACCTTTGCGGCGTTTGCGGATCTTGGCGTGCTTTGCGCGAAAAAGGTCGTCAATGCTGAGTCTTGGTTTCGCCCCTAAGAAAATGACGGCAACGTCAATCACAAACTGCTAACCCTGCGCGATCAACTGCCTCAGAACGTAAGGCAGTATCCCACCGTGCAGGTAATAATCAACCTCAATCGGCGTGTCGATTCGAAGCGTCACTGGAACACGCTCGTTCTCACCGCTCTTGCGATTAACCGTCAGCGTTAGCTCCTGGCGGGGAGCGATTCCTGCTCCAAACCCCGTTAGATCGAACGCTTCGGTTCCATCGAATCGCAACGACTGAGCGTTAGTGCCGTCCCTGAACTGACACGGAAGCACCCCCATCCCCACGAGGTTCGACCGATGTATTCGCTCGAAGCTCTGAGCGATCACCGCGCGCACCCCGAGCAACTTTGTCCCTTTCGCCGCCCAGTCGCGAGAGCTTCCGGTTCCGTACTCCTGCCCCGCGAACACCATCAGCGGAATTTGTTCCGACTGATACTTCATTGCCGCGTCATAGATACTCATTCGCTCGCCGTCCGGTTGATGCAGGGTCACTCCACCCTCAACTCCAGGAACCATCAGATTCTTGATTCGCACATTGGCAAACGTTCCACGGGTCATCACCCGATCGTTGCCTCGACGCGCGCCGTAGCTGTTGAAGTCCGCGATCGCAACGCCCTTAGCCTGAAGATAGAGTCCCGCAGGTGAAGTTGGTTTGATTGCGCCCGCCGGTGAAATGTGATCGGTGGTAACCGAGTCGCCAAATATCGCAAGGGCCCGTGCTGACCTGATCTCGCTTATACTCTCGTGTTCCATCGAGAAGCCTTCGAAATAGGGAGGCTCCTGTATGTAGGTCGATTCCGGGTCCCAACCATACACATCGCCGCCGATGGACGGTATCTCATTCCACAACGGGTTACCTTCTACGAAGTTGCTGTATCGCCGGCGATAAGTCTCGGCATCAAACGCGGTCTGAAGATACTGACGCACTTCCTCCGCGCTTGGCCAGATGTCGCGGAGATAAACTTCACGGTCGTCGTTGCCCTTGCCGATGGGCTCTTCTGCCAGGTTGATGTTGACACGGCCCGCAAGCGCAAACGCGACCACCAAGGGCGGGCTCATCAGGAAGTTGGCCTTCACGCTTTGATGCACACGCGCTTCGAAGTTGCGATTCCCGCTCAGCACGCTTGCGCCGACAAGATCGTTCTGGCTGATCGCTTCTTCGATTCCGGGATCGAGCGGCCCGGAGTTGCCGATGCACGTCGTGCAGCCGTAGCCGACGAGGTTGAACCCGAGCTGATTCAGATACCGTTGAAGACCGGCCTTCTCGAGATAATCGGTCACCACTCGCGAGCCCGGCGCCAGTGAAGTCTTAACGACCGGCCGAATCTTAAGGCCCTTTTCGACCGCCTTCTTGGCCAACAGACCCGCCGCGAGCATCACGCTTGGATTCGAAGTGTTTGTGCACGACGTGATCGCCGCGATCAACACGTCACCGTGCCCAACATCGACATTAACCCCGCGCGAATTGGCGGCCCGGCTCTCTTCAACCCGATCCGGTGTGGGCCGGTTGTTCATCATCTCGGTCTCGCTAACAACGTTCGTGTTCGTCGCAGTGGTCGTATCGAAAACCGGCACTGGGGCGGTCTCTGTTGCTTGCTCGCCGCCACCGGTCTGCGCACCGTTGTGTCGTGCGCCGACAAGCGCCGGGAAGCGTTTTCCAATTTCGTCTTTGCTTTTGTTGTAGCCGTTCTCGCCGATCGGTTTTTGAAGAAACTCCGCGAACTTGTTCTTCAGTTCCGGAAGAGCGATGCGATCCTGCGGCCGCTTGGGTCCCGAAACGCTTGGTTCGACCGACGACAGATCGAGTTCCAGCACAATGCTGTAATCGCATTCACCCTGACGCGGAATCCCAAACATTCCCTGGGCGGTGAAGTAGTTCCTGATCAGCTCGACCCGTTCGGCCGAACGGCCAGTCGCTTTGTAGTAAGCGCATGTCTCTTCGTCGACTGGGAAGAAGCCCATCGTCGCTCCGTATTCGGGCGACATGTTGGCTATGGTCGCGCGGTCGGTGAGCGACAGACTGGCAGCGCCCTCACCGTGGTACTCGACAAACTTTCCGACAACCTTGGCTTTGCGAAGCATCTCGGTGATGGTCAACACCAGATCGGTCGCAGTCACGCCCTCGCGCAAGCTGCCGGTCATATTCACGCCGACAACGTCGGGTGTCAAAAAATAGACCGGCTGGCCAAGCATCCCAGCCTCGGCTTCGA
>CAZOOE010000165.1:3524-12322 GCA_964581275.1 uncultured Clostridia bacterium | reverse complement strand
TCAATCTTCCATCCTCAATCTTCCATCCTCAATCTTCCATCCTCGATCGTCCATCCTCGATCCTGCATTCCATGAGCGATCCCACTCCACGCCTCGAACGATTTGAAAGCTACGTGCAGGCCTGTCGAGAGTTTCGCTGGCTGATCCCTCCACGCCTCAACATCGCAACCGCAATCTGCCGTAGACACCAGGACGCCGTCACTCGAATCGCGGTTAGCGATGTGAAACAAGATGGAATTAACACTTACACGTTTGGTGGTCTAGATTTCCTCTCGGATAAATTTGCTACCGCACTCTGCGAATCTGGCATCCGCCAAGGAGACGCAGTGGCCGTAGTGCTGCCGCCGTCAGCAGCGCTCGCGGTTGCGCACCTGGGCGCACTCAAGGCCGGCGCGGTCGTTGTTCCGCTTTCGAAAAGCGCGGACGCAGGGTTGCTGGAGTACGCCCTGACGGACGTTATCACCAAAGCCCTTGTCGTTGATGAGTCGATCTACTCTAACCTCGAGACGGTAGCTCGGAATCTGCGTCACCTCGAGTCGCGTTTTGTCGTTCGGGATCTTCGGCCCGCCGGAGTGAGCTCTGACTACAAAGACTTCTGGAGCGCGGTAGATAGTGCTTCATCGGACTTCGAGTCTGTAGAACATCAGGCAGCCGCGCCGGCCTTCATTTTCTACATAGAATTGGAAGGCGCATATTCCGGCGTAGTTCACAGCCATCGCTCGATCATCGGTCAGTTCGCAGCCTTCGAGATGTTCAACAATGCTGACCCCAACTCGGTGTTCTGGGCGGTTGGCGATTGGTCTTCGTCAGCCGCGGTTCTGGGAGTACTCTACCCCGCGTGGTGGTACGGCTGCTCGCTGGCAGGAACGTCAGACGACCGCGCGGGCGTGCTCGATTCGATAAAGCGGGGGGACGTAACCCATACTTTCTTAGAGCCAGCCCAATTGGAGCCGTTTGCCGAGTCTAGCCTACTGCCTGGCGATCGGTCCGGGTTAGCGTTGCGAACCGTAGTGGTCGGGGCCACACGTTCACAGGAGTATTTGGTGAGCGGCGAATTGAGCGTAAAGCTGAATCAAGTCTACGGGAGACCAGAAACGGGCTGGATATATGGAAGGTGCGACCGATGGTTCGAACCGCCGATCGGTTCAGTAGGGCGGTCCGCACCCGGCCGCACAGTTGAGGTCATCGACGAAGCAGGCGAGGTCGTTCCGGCGGGCCAGGCTGGGCACATCGCTGTGCACAAATCTGATCCGGGTCTGTTTACCCGGTATCATCGAGGCCCGGCAGAAACCCCCGCGTCATTCATCGGTGATTGGTTCGTGACTGGCGATATCGGGTATAAAAATGGGGATGGTGATTTGTACCTTTCTCCATCCCCAAGCGTGGCAGGCAGAGACTAATTCTTGGCTAGCATTCGTATCGCGTAGCGCAAGTCGTTGAGGAGGGCGTTCATAGGTCTCTCGATCACCTCGCACGCTGAAATATAGGGCGGCCCTCAACGCTAAAGCAATAACGGGTGTTAGGTGTTCGGCCGTGTGCCCAGAGCCTGACACCTAACACCCTTGGTAACGCCCGTCGAAGAGGCGGATTCTTAGAGCGTTGTTACGCGGGTTCCTTAGCCAAGCGGCGTGCCAGAGCGGGATCGCGAATCTCCATCGCTAACCTGGGGGTATTTGTCAAGATCCTTGCCGGTTAAGTTCAAGTCAAACCGAAGGCTTGGCTCGCACACCTCCATCCGCGCGCGAATGGCCCGCCTCTCTATCTAGCGAATAATTCAATTCTTTGAATCGCTATCGTGTCCGGTTCTGGGATCAGGCTTTCCCACGGGCGCGCACCGCCCCAGTCGGTTTGACCCCGGGCGGGATAGGTAGGGACCCAGAGCGGCTATGAGTACAGATCGCTTATCGCGACGCCGTTAAAATAATGCATAAGTATCTCCGCGTGGCTGTGCCCGCGATCTGCCATCACCGCGGCCCCTATCTGGCACATGCCGACGCCGTGACCCCAGCCCGCGCCGATCAGAGCGAATCGCGCAGGGTAGTCCGACAGATGACCTTGAGCCGGTCGAACGACAAACGCCGAGCTATACAGATGCGAATGGGATAGAGCACGCCGAATCTCCAGCTCCTTCCCGATGGTAAGACTTCGTTTTTCACCAGTAATCCTGAGCCTGATTATCCGTCCCGATTCGCCGCGCTGGATCGGTTTCAGTTCGCGGACGCGGCCGAAGTCCACTCCAACCCGAGCATGTAAGATTTCGCTCAATTCCTCTTGAGTGTACTCAACCCTCCATCGATAAAAGTCTGGCGTCTCCTGATCAAACGCCGGCACAATCCGCGCAAGAAGCTCTGACGTCACCACGCCGCAGTACGCAGGCGGCGATGCCGTTATCCACGCGTCAGCATTGGCCTCTACGGAAAGGGGCATTCGGTAGCCTGACGGCTCACCGCCCGGCACGTCGTACACTGAAGCAAGATATGGCACGTCTCTGTCTTCCCACGCCGCGCGATAAATCTCAGTCATTCCGCCGCAGCTCTTCGAATACCGCGCGTCACATATCTCATCGCTGTATACGAGCGCTTTGCCGCGAGTGTCGTGGACCGCATCAAAGGCCGCCTTTGAGAAAGCCTTTCCGATGCCCTGATATCTCTGGCAATGATCGTCGGCGCACACATCGAAGCCTCGATGACTTTCGCGGTCATACCACCGGATTTGCTCTTCGTCTGTGCCTTCGCTACGCGCCCTCGACTGTGTTGAATCAGGAATTCCGCTGCCCAACTGCGCAAGCAGCCAGCTCCGCGAAACTACTGCATGTGCGCGCAGAAGCTCGGCGGGACACGACGGGCTCATCTCGGACGAGATCACGCTCACAAGATAGGACTCGAGCGGCAACTCGTTGATGAGCGTGAGCGCATCACCGTCCGCTGCGAGTTTCAATGTACCTTGAAACTGTTGCGACTCCTGGCGCTCCCAATGAAAGTCAATCCCGATTGTAACGCCATGCACGGTGAAACGGCACGAATCAAAATCACTCGGAGAGAGAGCAATCTCTGGCGAAGCCGGGACGCCCTCCAACTTCACGATGCCCTTCTCACCGGTAGCGATGCAATCGCTTGTGTTCGGCGATTCGCCGTCGGCGGTAATAAAGTTACCTGAAAATGAAAGCTTAACCTGGCGCGAGCTACTGATGAGTCCGACTCGGATCGCAGGCTCTTGATCGATGTTCACCAACCCGCCTCCTCCGGTTCGGGCAATGAGCAGATCCCGTCAACCAGGTCGTTCACGGTCTCACTGTTCATACTCACTTCCGAGAATATTGCCGCTATGCGTTCGCCGTCGATTCTGTCGTAGTGCTCGCGCTCGGGAACTACCACCACCCCAGCCATGTCAATCGCGCCAGGACTGACAACGACCCGCTGTTCTCCTTCGGCATAAAAGGACGCAGGGCGGTGCTTCGCTCGTGGAAACAGATAGGCGGTCCACAGCCTTGGATCGTAGGTGCAGACGATGTTGAGCAGAGGCTCGTCCCGGTCTGTCTGCAGCGCGAGTTCTCTGATGACCTTGTACATCCAATGTGCGACCTCATCGAGATTGCCTCCACGAAACACTACGACGCTTCGGCCACAACCGCCGAGGGTGAACAGCTCGAACGAATTTCGCGCGGTTTCTTCGCAGTAAGCGCAATCTTCAAGCAGCACTGGCTCATCGTCGAAGAGGTTCTCTTCGATTGGCAGGAGTTCGCGTGAGCAGGCTTGGAAGTGCAGGTGATCAGGTGCCGATGCGCCGCATTCCGGTCCGTTGTACAACACGAAGTAGCCTGTTCCAAGATCGTGAGCTAAGGATAGCAGCAACTCGACGTTACCCTGAATCTGTTGCGCCACGTGTTCGCGATGTACGATTGAAAGGTGCCGATCCAATACAGGGAACGGATTGCACAGGATCACCAGATCCTCACCGTACGCAATTCCCTTCTCCTCTTGAGGCAGATTTTCGGGGCACAGAAAACAGCGGCGGTTCTCGACCGATGCCTTGTCAACCGAAGCGCCGGTTCTGCGGATGCGACGCGGGTTATGCTGAATGACTACTTGGGACTCCTGGACTCGAACGCGTTTGGTTTCGATCCGGGCGAACGCTTCGAACCCCTGGCGCAGGAGCGGCCAGTTGTCAACTTGTTGATCGATCAGCGCCGCGACATTGGCCTCGAGGCTTTGATCGCTCTCGTCTTCTCGATAGGCCCGCAACTCTCGCTCGCTGATTATCTTGTGCTCCCAACTCATCGCTGGTTCATCCTTTGTCTGGCGAGTATCTCGACGCTGCGCAAGTGATACTTGTATGCGTCGTACCGGTTTGCAGTTGCAAGCGGAAGCGACGCGTCCGAGTTCTCCTCCCAGCGCCGAGCGTAGTAAATCGGTTCGTAGATTCGGCCAATCTCGTATTCTCGGCTGATTCGCAGCGCTACCGCGTAGTCTTCGCCGTAGCTCGCGTTCGGAAATCCGATCTGGCGAAGCACCGGGACGTAAAACGCTCGCGGAGCGCCAAACCCATTGATCCTCAAGGCGTTGTTGCGACCGTTCTCCCGCGTCCACTCGCGATGGTCGATCAGCCCGGGCGGTATATCTTGAAGCTCAAAATTGACGATCTTATACGACCCAATGACCATCGCATACTTGCCTTCGTCGAACTGTGTGACGACTTTCGCCAGAGTGTCTTCGTCTGAGTAGAGATCGTCCGAGTCCAACTGCACGGCGTATTCGCCGCAATGTGCGGAATAGATCGCTTCATTCCAGCAGCCTCCAATTCCGAGATCTTTTCGAGCGGGTTTGAGATGAACCAACCGGCTGTCCCGCGATCGAATCTCTTGAAGGATATCAGTCGTGCTATCGGTCGAGTGATTGTCAACAACTATCACGTTGAAGTCGAACGACGCTCGCTGAGAAAGAGCGCTGGCGACTGCATCGTTGATCGTGCGTTCGCGATTCCGGACCGGGACTACGATGCTTGCGCGGACCGGAAAGTCCTGTTCCGCCGCTGGTCTCGTTCGAAACTCAGGCACAAGGTAAGCCCCGATCCGTTTCAAATGCTGGCTCGCAACCAGCTCCATCTCAATTTGATACTCGCGCTGGGTCGGATCAACGTAGTCAAACTGGCGCTCACCGGTGGCTCTACGATCGACTGGGATGCGAGTGTAGAGGGACTCCGGAATTCGCACCGTTCGCGAATCAATCGAAAGCCTTAGTCTCAAGTCGTACAGCCCAGCCCAACGCAACCGCTGGTCGATTGGCTCGTGCCTGCCGACCGCGGCGTCTGCCGCCCGCTTAGAGACAAGAAACATCGCGCCATAGTCGAATCCATCGCGAATGCTGCCGAGTTGATAATCGATAAGCGGATGATCAGTCACGTGCCCGCCAACGTCATCCTTGAAATCCGAGTAGACCAATCCTGCGCTTGAATCCGCTGCAGCAGAAACCAGCCTCTCAACGGAACGCTGACCGAGGTCAACCTGCTCACCGGGGAGGCAGAACAATAGGTAGTCAGTCGTTGCTTCATCGAGCAATTGATTGATCGCAGCCCCGCTGAAGAAATCAGTCTGAATTACGCGACCTTTGCTCTGCGCAAGCGCAGAGAGGCCCGCCGGGTCACTCGATCTGCGGCCAAGCACCACCAGGCTCGTCACGGCAGCGCTCGCGGCAAGCGACTCCGCCAATTCACGCGATTCAGCTTCTTCTTCGTCGTTAAGGATCGCGGTTACCGTCGGCATAAAGGCCTCAACAGGACGAAGCCCGCCATCTTATTCTCGCTCATGAACTCAACCAGTTCCTGTTCGATCGCCCCGCCCCCGGTCCGAGCCGCATGTCGAAGCAGCAAGTGCCCAGATTGATTAACCAACACTCCGGCGTGGAAAACGTCGAGCGTCTGTCTGGTCGATACAAACAGTATCAAGTCGCCTGTTTCGATCAAGTCGCGAAGCTCCTCGAGGCTTTGCGTCGGAAAATAGGCGAAGGTCGTAGTCTTCTGAGGAATCCCTGGGATCAAGCTCAGCATGCAAGTCTTTTCCACCGCGCGCGGACCTGACGTGGTGTTCTTGATGAATCCGCTAACCTCATTGTTCCGCGCCCAGTCAACCATGTAGTGATTTCTTCGGAACCAATCGACGTCGCCGTCTTCGTAGCGAATCTGGCGAATTGTGTCGATGAACTCGTCGATCGCCCGCGCAAGCGCCAGGGCCAGGACGGTTTCGACATAGGTTACGCAGTCAAATGCCTTCAGAGAAATGCGAAGCTCTTCGGGTGAGTTGGGCCCGCCACCAAGCGAGCCCTCAACATACGGACGTCCAACAAAACCCGCGGAGATTTGGTCCAGGCGCTTGCCAAGGTCCGACTCCCCCTCGACGTTTTTTAGAATCCGCATGGCTTCTGCCGAGTCCAGACCAATAGGAATGTCTGAGTCTTTTATCGTCACGTTTTTGTTGAGAGTTGGACCTGCGCTGGCGCTTATCTACAGCACGAGACTGCTGTCGCCGAGTTGCTCTTGAGTCAACCGCGCCATTACTTGCCTCAATGTTTCACCGGTCGCTGCAAGCCCAAACTCTCCGGTCTCACTTACCCAATCAAATTTGAAGCTCGACACGCGAGCCGAGACCCACACCTGGCGGACTGATGAGTTGGCACTGAGTATGAACTTGCCCGGTTCGCCCTCTTCGAATGTGATGCTGAGAACATCGCCTTCGACTTGCACGTCGATGTCACGCTCCTCCGCCAGCTCGCCGAATGCCCGCTCCAACTCGGCTATCGCCTGCCCCGCGCGCTCCTGAAACTCGGCTTCGGTGATACGTTCGCTCATTGGGTCCTCCGGCCGGCCTCGGAAGTTCATTATAGACGATGGGCGCCCCATCCTGCTCGCAGTCTGAGGTTCAGAGTACAAGCTTGTAATTTGACCTCAGACTGAATCACGACCTATTTCAGTGTTGCTTGTCGGCGCGACAATTCCTCCGCTATCATTCTCAATTCTTGAATTCGACAATAAGGAGACAATGATGGAGAGGACTCTGATCTTAATCAAGCCCGACGCGATTCAACGGTGCCTCATAGGCAAGATAATCACGCGTTTTGAAGAGAAAGGGTTAAAGCCAGTCGGCCTAAAACTCCTGAAGCTAAGCGACTCATTGCTGAACGAACACTACAGTCATCATGCGGACAAGCCCTATTTCTCAGGCATCAGAAGATTTATGCAGTCTACGCCGGTCATCGCGCTATGTCTGGAAGGGTTGGACTGCGTAGAGACAGTTCGGCGTCTTTGCGGAATAACCAAATCGCGCGAGGCCGCGCCCGGGACTATCCGGGGAGACTGGGCGATGAGCATTCAGGCGAACCTGGTTCATGCATCCGACTCGATCGAGACGGCTGGCAAGGAGGTCGCTCGATTCTTCGCCGCATCTGAACTGTTTGAGTACGAGTCTGCGCTGTCCTCGGCAATCTACTCCGAGGATGAACTAAGTTAGCACTTAAGCAAATGGCTGAATTATTCGACCTGATCACATTCGACTGTTACGGCACCTTGGTCGATTGGGAAGGCGGCATCGCAAGCGCGTTTCAATCCGAAGCAGCGAAAGATAACGTCGAGCTTCGATCTGATCAAATCATCCAGGCTTACGCCGCCGAGGAGCCCAATGTAGAGTCCGAGGTTTATCGATCCTATCGTGAGGTCCTCAGTGAGACGGCACATCGTGTGGCGGAGACGCTTGGGTGGTCCCTCCCGCCGGAACGCCGGGGCTTCCTTGCAGCCAGCCTCTCTGATTGGAAGCCTTTCCCAGATACAAATGCGGCGCTCGAGAGACTGGCACGCCGGTTCGAGCTTGGGATTCTCTCTAACATTGACGACGATCTGCTCGCCGCAACGGGACGACATTTCACCGTTGACTTCAATTTGATCGTGACTGCCCAGCAGGTAAGATCCTACAAACCCGGACCGGCGCATTTCAAAGAAGCGATGGCTCGCTCCGGCACGAAGCGATTGCTTCACGCGGCGCAAAGCTATTTTCACGACGTGGTTCCTACGAGCAGGCTCGGTATCCCGGTCGTTTGGGTAAACCGCAAAGGGAGCGCCGTTGAGCCATGCGGTCCGCTTCCGACTCACGAGGTTCGAAACCTTACGGAACTTGCAAATCTTCTGGGAGTTTGAAACCAGGGTCGTTGCGGAAACCGTACTAGGACCGAAGGACACTCATGGTTAGTTCACAAATACGGGTGGGCGACGCCGGCAGCGGTTCAGTCGCCCGATCTGAAACACCGGTTCGCCCGCGTCGAAGGAGAGCCGTCAGGATCCTGCTGGTCATCATCGTTGCGTTGTTGGCATACACCGCGTTTGATCTTCTTGCGCCGAGGTCTTCGCGAATGCGCAGCTTCGATCCCAACGAAGTCGCGCGGCTCGAAACCGCCATGTGGCGGTCCTACTATGACAAACTGCAGCTACGCCTCTACAACCAAATGACAGAACTGCTGCGGAGTCAATACAACCTGCCCTTCATCAGGTCCAACGCTGTAGCGTACCAGGCTGCCAGAGCTGCTTTCGTGTTCAAGGGCGGACACAACCGGCAGGACTATGAGAAGGCCCTGCCGTACCTGGTTAGCTTCTACGCTGCGATTCGCAAGGTCAGTGACATTTCATTTGATGTAGATCGCGCGTCACGCCTCGAGCTGGAGTGGTGGATCGTTCACCGCGAGCGAGACAAGCATCCGACCGAGGATTTGGCACTCGCGTTGGCAGCACTATCATCCGAGCTCTACCAGGAGCCTCCCGAG
>CAZOOE010000165.1:0-3514 GCA_964581275.1 uncultured Clostridia bacterium | reverse complement strand
CGGCGTGTGGCTTGCTGCTGGTGCACGCCGTGAGAGCAAGCGCGGCTGCGAGGGGAGGGGAGGACGATAAGAGAAACCAAAGCCGAGGCGGGCGGCGTGACTGAAGCGGATTGGGTCAGGATAGACCAGCTCCTGCACGAGTCTTGGCAATCGCTGTTCAACGTGGTCAGCAGTTGATGCCCCGCGAAGGAAAGTATTAACTGGCTGCGTTGCGGATAGCCTGAATCACCTCATCATCTTCCGGCCGGAAGATTGGTATCAGAGATCTGCGGTAGCGAATCACACCCTTCCCATCAATAACAATCACCGCCCGCTGCGACCCGCCCAGGAGTGACCTTACGTTGTATAGCCTGGTGACATCGCCGCGCTCATCCGCAAGCAATCGCTGAGGCAGCCGGTGATGCTCGGCGAAATGTTTGTGAGAGTCAACGCTGGCAACCGATATCGCCACGACCTCGGCGCCGGTCGTCTGATAATCATTCCACCGGTCCCGCATGCTGCACATCTGCTTAGTGCAGACCGGCGTCTCGTCCCTCGGATAAAAGACAAACGCCACGACTTTACCGCGATGTTCCGACAACCGCCATATCTGTCCATTGCCATCTTTCAATTCAAAGTCGGGCGCGGTTCGCCCAACATCAACGCCAATTTCGGGTTGTGGTGTCGATGCGCTCATAGTCTCGATGCCTCCTTTCTTTTATTGGAGCCCAAACGCGATCACTTGATCGCACCGTGTCTGCGAAGTATCTCAATCGTCCGCTCAATTGGCAGGGCCTCGACTGTCCGCCCACGTCCGGTTGTAGTTGTAGCCCGAAGGATCGAGTTGTAAACGGCTTCTTCGGTTGCTTCGATTACCGCCAGGAACAACGGAGACATCGCATCGTTTGTAACCAGCTTTGTATCGCGCGGCGTGTACGCATTCTCGGACGCCGCTTTGACCTCAATTCGTACTTCACGCGCGGTCGAAAACGCGATAGCGTAATCGCCGCTCCCGTTGCTTGCAGCCGACCCGGTGCGGGCCAGGCCCATCATTGACCGTGCGGCCATCCTCTGCAGGTTTCGAGCGTCTACCGGTGCGTCGGTCGCGATGACTATTATCACCGAGCCGTCGGCAAAGTCGGCACCAGGCCGGGTCGGGCCCTTACTGCCTTGTGGTTTTGCATCTTTTCCTCGCTCCAGTTCCTGCTTCAGATAATAGCGACCGAGTTCCTGACCCACCTGCGCACCCGCCATTGTGAGTACGCCGCCGAAGTTCGTTTGTACTAGAACCCCAACTGTATAGCCTCCCAACGATGCCGGGAGCCTTCGAGAGGAAGTGCCGATCCCTCCCTTGAAGCCAAACGCGACGGTGCCCGTACCGGCCCCGACAGCTCCCTCTTCGACAGGTCCCCCCTTTGCGTTTTTGATTGAGTTCAATACGTCGTTGCCGGTTAGGTGGCGACCGCGAATGTCGTTCAAGAATCCATCGTTCGTCTCGCCGACGAGCGGGTTGACGGACTGGACTTGTTCGTTCCCAGGCAACGAAAGTATGTAGTCCAACACGGCGTCTGCGGCGCGAGGCACACTGAGCGTCGAGGTAAGCACAATCGGGGTTTCGATTTCACCTAGTTCGTTTACCTGAGTGGAGCCCGCAAGCTTACCGAAGGCGTTGCCAATGAACACCGCGCCGGGGACCTTCTCTCGAAAGAGGTTACCAGCATGCGGGAGGATCGCGGTTACTCCGGTGCGGATGTTTTCCCCGCGCACGATGGTGGTATGGCCGACTTGAACGCCCGCCACGTCGGTTATCGCGTTAAGTTGGCCGGTGGGAATCACGCCGGTAACCAGCCCGATGTCGCGCGCGCGAGGGCGCTCGTTCTTTTGCATAGCCAGCCCAAGGCAACTCACGCACAGCGTAATAGTAATCAGAAGCAATTTCAATCCAGCCCTCCGTGAGTCCGACAAACCTCAGTTTGCCGCTTCGACCGAGAGACTCATCGCGGACCTCGCTGGGCCAGTATCGGCGGCGATAAGCCGAAAAGTTGTCAAGCGCCTGTCGAAGATTACTAGTGATTTCTGCGCACCCATGATTTATCATCTCAGCGCTGTCACTTCAATCGCGGATTGGAGATTGCCAGCAGGGCAATCTTTTGATCTACAACCCCCCGCCTCCGCCCGATAATATTGGTTACGTTATTATTTGGTATGAATCGTCGCCCGGCTGCCGGATTTAGGCATCGGCCAAACGATTGATAAGTCTCCGGAGGCAGGATGCTCCAGTTTTCTCTCGACGAGGTCACTCAAGGTGCTCTCATTAACGAGGGTCTGCTCACGCCAGAGCAGCTCTCAAATGCGCGAGTTATCGTAGAACAGCTTGGCGGCCAGACGACCATCGGCGACGTTCTGCTCGACTTGAACTTGATAAGCAGGTCGCGCCTCGATGAGTTTGTGCGGCGACATCGCAACGGGATCAGCATCGGCGATGTTCTCGTTCGTCGGCACCTGATCACCGAGCACGACTTAAAGGCGGCGCGTGAAGTCCAACGAAAGGCTTCGCCCAGGTCGAAGCGGATCGGTTTGACGCTCGTCGAGATGGGCCTGATTGAAGAGCGTCACGTCGTAGACGCCCTCGCCGAGAAATTCCATCTTCCGCTTCTGGATCCCGACATCACCGAGATCGACTTCGAGCTCGTGCGAAAGGTCTCGCTCAAGTATCTTCGCCGTCAGGTAGCCCTTCCGATCAGGTTGGAGGCGGGCGAACTGCACTTGCTGGTCGCTGATCCGACGATGACGCACTTCATCGAGGAAATCGAACGGCTGTTCGCGTGCCGGGTGCGGCTTGCCTTGGCAACCACTGCAACGATCAGTCAAAAGCTTGACCTCGTAGACGCGCTGCTTCAAAGCAAAGACGCAGGAATCGCCGACTACCAGAAGGTCAAGTACCACACTCTCGAAGCGCAGGTTCAAACCGGGGAAGATCGGGTCATTCAGATGGTCGACCAGTTGATCAAGTCGGCCATTGAAGAAGGCGCATCCGATGTTCATCTCGAACCGATGGCTAATAAACTACGGGTTCGATATCGCATCGACGGCGTCCTTGTTCACAAATTAGACTTTCCACGCGATTATACTCCGCGAATAGTCTCGCGCATAAAGATCCTCGCCGATGCAGACGTGGCCGAACGCCGAAAACATCAGGACGGCCGCATCTTCGTCAAGACCGATAAACAGGAGATCGACATTCGAGCCTCATTCTACGCCACCGTCTTTGGCGAGAATGTCGTCCTCAGAATCCTGAACAAGGCGTCGCTGATCGGCCTTCCTGAACTCGGCTTCGCTCCGAACATTCTGCGTCTTTATAGCGCGGACGTCCTCGCCGCTCCCTCTGGGATCACGCTGATAACCGGTCCAACAGGATCAGGGAAAACGAGTACGCTCTATAGCTCGAACGACCACTGCAACGACCCAACGGTCAAGATCATCACCTCCGAAGACCCGGTGGAATAAGTCACAGACCGGACCTACCAATGCTTCA
>CAZOOE010000164.1:8769-12325 GCA_964581275.1 uncultured Clostridia bacterium | reverse complement strand
TATGGAGACAAAAAAAGAAAACGTCAACTTATGCCCACAATGCAGACGTACACCCGTGAAGTACCGCTTTAGGTAATGCCGCGGTTTGAGGTTATCGAATCTGTCAAAGGGCGATTGTTGCACACCGCCACAGTGAGCACTTTATCTCAAATGCGGCCCGTATTCCCAAGCGGGTTTAAACAAGCATTGATACCGAAGGTGCAATCGCATAGAATTAGGTGCAGTCAATGGAATAAGCTCCCAAGTATAGGGCCCGCGAGTCATCATGATCCCCAACATGTCTTGTCAACTCGCTTCGTGTGCTTAGCTCATTTGTGCCTCGCCAGGAAGGCTCACCTGGCGGATTCCGAGGCCCCGACCGCATGTTGCATTGCGGAATTTGGCATCATCAACCGTGTGACCTATGGGGTAAATGTCCTCGCCGCCGTGGGTCATCTGACGACTAACTCTATCCGTGGTGGGAATTTATATGTCAGAAAAAACGGCACAGAGTTTGCGCTCCTCCTCGTGTACGGAATCTCCGAACGAGGATGCTATGAAGATTTTGGTGGTTGACGACGAAGACGCGGTTCGCGAGTTGGTGAAGGATGCGATGATCGAGCAGGGGTACCAGGTTTGGGTTGCCGCCGGCGGAAGGGACGCGCTGGACCTCGGTGGCGAGATTGAGTTCGATCTGGTCTTTTGTGATGTGGTGATGGATGGACTGAGTGGTTTCGAGGTTCTGAAGGCATTTCGAGGAACCCTGAGATCGCAGGCGGAGATTGTTCTGATGACCGGCCAGGCGTCGGTCGAGGCCGCAATCGAAGCGGTCCAGCATGGAGCGAATGATTACATCTGCAAACCATTCTCGATCGGTGTCCTTCAAGCGATTGCGTCGGCTGTCGAGCAGCGCCGCTATCCCAGCAAACTTGTTGCGATTGAAGGCTCGCACACACCACAGCAGGAACTACTCGGCAACAGTCCAGCGATGATCGACGTAGTCAAGACCGCCGCACGCGTGGCGCTCACCGATCTGCCGGTAATGATTCGAGGGGAGTCCGGAACGGGCAAGGAACTCATTGCCCGTCTGATTCATCGCAGGAGCCCGCGCGCTGAGAGGCCATTCGTAGCCGTGAACTGTGGAGCTCTTCCCGACACGCTGCTGGAATCTGAGCTGTTCGGTCACACACGCGGCGCGTTCACTGGAGCCGAGAGCGCCCGTCGCGGGCTATTTGAAGAGGCGGATGGCGGAACGCTTTTGCTGGATGAGGTGACGGAAACCAGCCCAGCCTTTCAGGTGAAACTGTTGCGCGTCTTGCAAGAAGGAGAGTTTCGGCCGCTCGGCACCAACACCAAAAAGCGGGTCAACGTGCGAGTGCTTGCCGCCACCAATCGCGACCCGCAGACTATGGTCGAACAGGGGCTGTTCCGGCAGGACTTGCTTTACCGCCTTCAGGGTGTCTCGATCATCCTTCCGCCGCTAAGGGACCGCCGAGATGACGTTCGTCCGATGTCGTTGGCATTTCTGGCGCAGTACGGGGCGGCCACGCGGCGTTTGTCGATTACCAAGGACGCGTTGCTCGCATTGGAGCGATACGGGTGGCCAGGTAACGTACGCGAGTTAAAACACCTGATGCAGCGCCTCGCCGCACTGAGTAGCGGCATTATCAGGATCGAGGATCTGCCGCCGGAGTTCATGTCCACTCCCAGAGTAGCCTCGGTGATGCATGACGTGATACCCGAAGGGGAAATGCCAACATTGGAGCAGCTTGAGTCCAGCTACCTCTTGCGCGTTTTGAGCGCGGTCGGAGGGAATAAGTCTCGCGCCGCTCAGGTTATGGGCGTGGATCGCAAGACACTTTATAGAATGATCGACCGACAGGTGAACACCGCTGCGCCCGACAAGCGAAGGGTCTCTTAGCGTCCCCGGTCCGAAGCAGTCTCAGATGAGTCTCCTCGGTGTCAGTGTGATATCTAAGCTCTTCTCTCCCCGCCGCACCGAGAGCTTTCGCGGAACAGGCTTCTCAAACAACTCTTGCAGAGTACTGAGAGTCCATTCCCCTGCGGGGCGTCCGTCGATGGCCACTATGATATCTCCTGTTTTAAACCCGGCTTCTGTCGCTGGAGAATCCTCCAACAACTCCTCGATCCGGAATGTCTTATAATCGGCGCCCTCCGCGCTAATCCTCAAGCCACTCCCGGCCGAGCCAATTGGATCCACCAGACTGGCATTCGGCTCCAGAATCATTTTGCTGCGTGAATAGTCGAAAATGACCCTGAACTTGGATAGAATCATCGCGCCAATATTGCCCTGCAGCTCAGAGCTGGCGAACGCACCCGAGGAGTCTTCTGCGAACAGCGTGGGCGGATTGTCGATACGAAATCTGCCAAACCGCAGGCCGTCTATCCGGCCTGAGCGTCCGGTGACCTTTCCGCCCGCGCCGCCAGCACCAATCGATCTTATCGTCTTTTGCGTGGGTCCAAGCAGACGTTCCTGCTCCACGAATGGTCTATGAAGCACAAGCGAGCCGCCAGATCCAAGATCCACCACAAACCTTCCCTTAATTGACGGCCGTCCAGTCAGCCAGATCTCGCCCTCGACAACCGGGTAGCCTCCCTGAACAAACGTGATCGGAATAGTATCGCCCGAACCCGAATACTCGAACGTGGCCTTGTCGTAAAGCCGAAGCACTCGAGCCGTATAGTCGACCTCGACTACGAACTCCTTGATGAAGTCAGCGCCGATGATGCCGTCTATGTCGTGTCCAAACCGGGGCGCAAGACCCTGCAAAGGAATTGCCATCGCCACCGGCTGCGTGTTTCGCTCGAGACCCTCCACGCTCAGAGAAGCATCTCGCACCATCGAGCCTTTCAGCGTCGCCGCGCCGGCGCCGCCAACGTTAACTTCACCTTGCAGCTTCAACCCCAGTGACTTCGCCCGGGCAATATCCACTATGACGACCTTGTCGCCGGTGTCTAGTATGAAGGACAGCGGGGCGGAATTGTTGATACGGACCTTTATCACAATATGCCGGGTGACCAGGTCGAATGGAATCACCGCCGGTCGCGCCGTCTTTTGCGAGGCGTGCGCCGCTTGATGTGAAGCGCCAGCGACAACAAATACAAGACTCAAGAGTAAGCTAACTATTCTTCCGCGATTCATGTCTGTCCTTGGAATCTTCTAAAGTAATGGAGACTTTGCGGTCTCTGGGCACCCAGTCGTAACTTCTCTGAAACGCTTTTGAGTCCGGGTCTGCTTGAGAGACGCTTTGGGCCATCTCCAAACTATACTTCGCCAGCTCCAGCGGCTCTGCTTTATCGGTGGATTGCAAGTGACGCAAGAGTCTCTCACGACGAGCCCTCTCTCGCTCGTCTTTGGCGGCCGCAAAGATCAGCCTCTCGAGGTCCTTTTCCGTTTCGCCTCGCGTTTCGTTCTTGAGACAGAGCAAGGGGAGCCCTGCGAGCTGAAACCGCTCAAAACCTTCGATAAGGAAGTCCCGCAATGGAGGGCTTTTTCGCAAGGTGAAACGAAACGTTTTCTCCGGGGTGGTGATCGCCCTGATTGACGCAATCGGTT
>CAZOOE010000164.1:0-8759 GCA_964581275.1 uncultured Clostridia bacterium | reverse complement strand
CCTGCCAGCGGAAACCGCTCAAAAACGTCGATAAGGAAGTCACGCAATGCAGGGCTGTTTCGCAGGTGGAAGCGAATCGTTTGCTCGACGCTCCGCACAGGATACTGCGGAAAGGCCGCTGAGTGAATAATCGCAGACGCGAAATTGTTGAGAAGCAGTTCGGCCATTGCCTTAATCTCGTCGTGACTCGCCCGGTCTCCCTCGGCCCAGGCTTTGTTCTCATAAAAGTAGGGTCGTAAATAAGGCCTGTCGAGCAGGATTCGGAGGTGATCGGAAGATTCGTCCATCGCACGTTGCACCAACTGAATTTCAGGCTGCTGGCGGGCGCTTTCAAGTTGCCGCCGGGCAGTTTCAAGCTGGTCCCTCGCGGCACGCAGCTGTCGCACGAAGACAGAGAAATTCAAAAGACCCGTCACGACAAGCAACAGAGTCCCGCCGAAGGTGAGCAGCGAGATCAAGACTTCAGAACTCACAGGACTCTCCTATTACACAAAGCTCAAATTGGTCAATAGATCCGCGCAGCCTTTCACCTCCGCTGAACCGCCTGACTCGTAACCAAGAAGCTATCGGGACCTCGCTCCTGAGATTCATTCATTCTACGCGAGTCAGTCTGAATGGGAGAAGCTCGACTGTGGCGCAGAGCACCTGGGTGTCTCAATGAAGACGTTGGAACGCAAGTTGTCCGAGGGCCAGTTATCTTGACAAAGCTTACCACCTAATATAGTTTTCGCTGTGGTGAAGGTCCTCGTTTAATCAACTTTTTCTCGGTCTAACAATGAAAATCTGCCCGCAATGCGGCAAGGCATACGACGACCCAATAGAAGCCTGTCCCAGCGACCGCTCCAAGCTCATTCTCATTGACTCGTCCGACGACGACCCTATGCTGGGCAAGCTGTTGGCTGGGCGGTACAGGCTTATTCGCAAGATCGGTGAAGGAGGGATGGGTGCGATCTACCTGGCGGTCCACACCGAGATGTCCCGCACATGCGCGATCAAATTGCTCACTGCCCTGTCACCCGGCAAAGAAGACGCGATTGCCAGGTTCAAACGCGAAGCAAGGATGGCCAGTCGCATCGACAACGTTCACGCGGTGACGATATACGATTTTGGTGAGTCCGATGACGGAACGCTCTTCCTGGCGATGGAGTTCATCGCCGGCAAACCGCTGTCGCGTGTGATCGCCGAGGAACGCATACTACCCATCGAGCGAGTAGTTCACATAACAAACCAGATTTCACAAGCGCTCGCTGCCGCCCACGCGATGGAGATCGTGCACCGCGATCTCAAGCCCGACAACATAATGATCACTCGCAAGGGCGCCGACGCAGATTTCGTCAAAGTATTGGACTTCGGCATTGCCAAGACTGTGGCCGACGAACAGGGTGACAATCTCACCAAAACGGGCTTCGTACTAGGCACGCCTGTTTACATGTCACCCGAGCAGCTGCTTGGAGAAAAACTTGACCCTCGATCCGACATTTACTCGTTGGCGATCATCGTTTTCGAAATGCTGAGCGGGAAACTGCCCTTCGACGGCGACAATCCTCAGGCGGTAATGATGAAGCGGATTATGAGCGAGCCAATCCGTCTTCGGGCGATCTCGCCGTCGCAGAGTGAATCGGTTGAGTTGGCGGTGATGGCCGGCCTCGAGCGAAATCGCGATTTGCGCACACCGACCGTCGAGGCTTTCGCCTCTGAGTTGGCCCGCGTGCTTTATAGCGGCACCCAGATCATGGGCGGAGTGGTGACCGGCCAACTCTCGCACTCCGGCGAAGGTAGAGCGACGGCTCAGTGGGGTGGCGCGCAAACCAGCGTGGATAAACGCCCGCCTTTCACCGGCCCTGGAGAGTCATCTCGGACAACATCAGAAGCACGCGGCGATGATCATCCCTGGGCCCCAACCGAGACGACTCCAGCGCCGACTCGCGTTCAGCATCCGGAGCCGACGCCTGCCCAGGTTCCCGTACCTCCAGCTCCGATCTATGCGGCGCCTGTGACTGTCAGGGATCTGCCTCCAACCGCACTCCCGGATCAAGTGGTTACCAAACCTGAGCGGCGCAGCACGATGTGGGTTTGGCTCGGCGGTTTGCTGATACTCGCGGTGATCGCCGTGGTTCTGTACCTGGTCATAAGGCCTGGTTCTTCGCCGGTCCCGAGCTCAGGCGTTGTTCTGGTGGTAAAGGGAGCGCCGTCAGGCAGTCAGGTATTCGTCAACGACAAACTGCGCGATGCAGCAGCCGCTGACGGTGCACTCAAAGTATCGGGGCTCGAACCGGGTCAGATGAATGTTCGAGTCTCGCACGAAGGATTCACCGATTTCATTACTACTCTCAACGGAAGCAAGGGCGAGACGCAGACCTGTGAGGTGCAGTTGTTCCCGCCGATCGATTATCACGGCATGATGGTCCCGATACCGGCTGGCGACTTCGAGATGGGCGACGACAATCACGATGCAGATGAGCGGCCGGCGCACAAAGTCACGCTTCCCTCGTACTATATCGACAAGTATGAAGTAACAAACGCTCAATACAAGAAGTTCTGCGATGAAACGCACAAGACGCCTCCTCCAAATCCTGTATCGGATCCCACCTACTTCACCAGCAAGCCTGACTATCCCGTCTTGGGAGTCGCGTTTGATGATGCGGCTGCCTACGCAGCCTGGGCAGACAAGCGTTTGCCTACCGAAGAGGAATGGGAGAAGGCTGCCTCGTGGGATCCAGTCGCCCGCCGGAAGCGCCAGTTTCCCTGGGGAGACGAGTTCACAGCAGATCGGGCGAATATTGCAACCGGTCATCTGGTTCCGGTAACCGAGGCAACTGGCGACCTGAGTTTTTACGGCGTTTTGAATATGGCCGGCAATGTCGGTGAGTGGGTGGATGCGGAGTATAAGCCCTATGGAGCAACAACTGATTCCAGGTCCAACGATCGAGTCTGGAGGGGAGGCACCTTTCTGACGGCCAGTTCGCAGGCCGAAGCGCGCTCGACATTTAGAAATCGAGCTCCGAGGGTTTTTCCTACCGGCAGGAGTCTGCCGCTCGGTCTTCGATGCGTCGTACCCGCGAACGATCCCAGGATCCAGTCGCGCCTGCGAGCAAGTAGTAAGTGAATACCAAATGAATCAGACCACGCCATTTCGACTATCGAAAGCGGGCTTGATCACCGCGGCAGTCGCAGCGCTTCTGATTCCCGCGATCTTCTTGCCCGGCGTCGAGGCACAAAAACAGGGCGCCCCATTGTGGTATTCGGTCGTCACCGTCGAGCGCGTCAAGAAACCCAATCGACAACCGGCTCGTCCGGTAAGAAAAGTACAAAAGGCGGCTCTGTTGACTCTTCAGTGGCATTTGCTCAAACGGGTAGATGACCGAACCCAGGAGGAGGCGGATCCAAGTCTGGAGTTTCAAACCGGCGACAGACTGAAGCTGGCGCTTACCGTCAATCAGACCGGCTACTTGTATATAGTCAACCAGCCGGAAGGCAAAGATGCTGTTCTGCTCTTCCCCGACTTGCGAATCAACAAGGGTCAGAATTATGTGGTCAAGGACAAGGGATACGTATTGCCGTCCTATTGTCAGGATTTTGACGACCCAAAAGACTGCTGGTTCAAGATGGCACCCCCGGCTGGAACGGAGACGCTGATCGTCATCTTCAGCCGCGATAAGATCACCACTCTGCCGAATCAGATCGAGAAGCCTTATGCGGTTGTGAAGCGCGCGATTGTTGATCAGTTGATTTCGAGTTCCGAGCAGAAGGTCAAACAGGTGACCGGTGAGCTTACGATTCCTGGCCAGAAGGCCGTGCGCTATGCCACGCGGGCACAAAACATAAACCTGAAGGACAACGAGGAGTTGATAGCTACAATCGAACTCAGGCACAGTGAGTGAATGACCGAAAAGGAGTACTAAATATGAAAACCGTTTTAAAGTTGATGCTAGCGGCGTTGTTGTTCACCTTTGTGACAACATATTCCGTCAGCGCGGAAAAGAAACAATCTCAGAAGGGTAACGAAGCCACCAGGGCGCGCGGCCTGTTTGTCAACAAGAAGGCTGATGCGATGAGCATTCTGGTGTTGAAGGTAGCCGATGGGACTCTGGTTCCCGTCGACCCAAGCAACGAATTCAAGGCGGGCGATCAGATCAAGATCCAATTCCGAAGCAACTTTGAAGGCTACATCTACGTCGTGAACATCGCGCCTAATGGCAAGAGGAAGCTGCTGTTCCCGTCTCCGGAAGCTTCGGACAACGCGGTTACTCCTTCAGAGCGCTATGACATTCCACCTGGCACCGCGGCGATCGAGTTTGATGCAGAAAAAGGAACCGAGGTCCTTCAGGTGATCATGTCCCGCGGGCGCATCGCCTATCTCGACGCGGCACTCAAAGAACCCGAGCAGTACCTCTCGGAATCCGCTGCCAGCGCCGCAGCCGAGCTCCAAGGCGGCATCAGCAAGAAGGTCACTCCGGTGGTGCCGCAAGGTGAGGGGAGTCAAAAGGTGCGTTCGCGAGACATCATTCTCGCTCCCGGCAAAGATAAAGACACCAATGGTTCGGTCGTCGCGATCCCCGACAACGGAGGCGGTGGCCAGCTCAAGGCAGGCGAGATTGCGCCGTTCGAAATTCGGCTCAAGCACAAGTGATTAGAATTCCTGCTATTAGGGTCAGACTCGCTGTGGCGGTACTCGTTGTTCCCGTCGGCGCCCTATGCGTCGTAGCGGTTTCGGCGCTGGCGTTCCAGTCTCCCCCTAACAAGGAAGCCGGCATATCAGCCGCATCTCGCGCGTTGGTGCGTCAGGCCATCGCTTCGACTGGGCTGATCTCGGTGCGCAACTCGAATGATGCCGCCAGCCAGGGCCCACGGCCGAGAGGATCTGCAGTGGTCGTGCGCGGCGACGGAGTTCTGGTAACCAACTATCACGTAATCATGAACACCAGGACGAGCCGCACATATGATGAGATCTTTCTGAGTCTCTCGGGCAACGGCGACACGACCGCATGGTCGATTCGCTATAAACTTAGACCTCTGCTCATAAACAAGGAATACGACTTGGCGCTGCTGCAGGTCGAATCTTATGCAACCGGAAACGAAATACCGAAGTCGCTGAGCTTTCGCAGCATCGAGATGGGCGACTCGCGCAAGATAAAGTTGCTCGATGATCTGTTCATAATCGGATTTCCAGAAAAGGGCGGGTCAAGCATTACCATCAACCGTGGCGTCGTCGAAGGCAAAGACATCCTGGCGAACTGGATCAAGACCGATGCTCGACTGATTCACGGCAACAGCGGCGGTGCAGCCGTTGACAGCGAGGGACGGCTCATTGGAATACCCACAAAAGTTGTCGCCGACGAACAGCCGGTCGATAAAGACGGCGACGGGTTCCCGGACGACTTCAGGCGGTATGGCGCCGTCGGCTTTCTGCGGCCGTCGCACCTGGTTACCGAGATGATCGCGCAACTCGGCGAAGCCAATTCCGAGAACAGGTCGCTTCCTTCTGTTCCGAAGATGGTTGATTCGTCGGCGTTCATCACCGTCCGCGGAATGGTGAAATCCGAGGCGAGCGGCAAACCGATCGCGGGCGCGCTGGTTGGCCTGGTTCCGCTTGGAGAGAACAATGTCACTGAGCGCACTCTGCTGACTTGGGGGAGCACGAATTCAGAAGGCGCGTTCAAGCTAAACAAGCCTGTCCCTCCCGGCCGATACACGCTAAAGGCCAAAGCTATCGCAAACCAGATCTACTCGCGTGATGTCGAGATTGGTCCAAACAGTTCTGTACTGGTCATAGAGATGAGTGGTTCGCCGCCACGATAAAACGGCTGGGCGCGCGGGCGCCGAGGTGAGTTGCTCCGCGATAGTTTGATTTGACTTCGAGGTTGAGCCGAGCTGGCCTTTCCGGAGTGCAGCGGTAACATCAGCACGAGAAGCGATAATGCACCTGTCCTAACTGCGGCCAGGGCGCAAAGCCGATCGCTCCTGCCTAAGCCGAAAGCCACGGAGAAGTGCGAGGTGGTTGCTATGAATCAACTGTCGGTATTGTCCAACTCGAGATTGACGGTTAGCTCTCTCCTATCGAACCATCGAAAACAGCTAGTCCGCATGTGTCTAATCGCGCTGATCGCCAGCGGCATCATGCTCGCGCCGCGTAACCACAGCGCTCAAAGCTGCGATCTCGCGGCGGATTGCGCAGTGCCGGCAAAGGTGGACATCGCCTTCATGCTGGACCGGTCCGGCAGTCTCGCAAGCCGGGGCCAGACATGGAACATCATGGTCGAAGGAGTGCTCACGGCCCTGGGCGACGCGACGGTGATACCGCGCGACGGGACGATTGCGGTCTGTGTGGTGGCCTTCGACGGCGCCGCCAGCCTGGTGGTGCCGCTCACTGACATCAACTCCGCCGACGACGCCAGCACAGTGGTCAGCCAGGTCGCGGCACTCAACTGTGGCAGCATAGGCAGCCAGTCTTTCCCTTGTCCGGCTGGACAGACGAGCTGGGTCGCTGGGATCCTGAGCGCCGGCAACAACATAAACAAGGTTCGCTCCATTAGGCCAAAACCGGGGGCGCAAAGGATACTCTATCTCGTCTCAGACGGCTCGACTTCTGCGAGTGATCTTGATCAGGCCGCGCAACTGGCCGAGCAGACACGTAACGCCGCGGCGATATCGGGCATTCCGCTTGTGTTCAACGCGTTCCTAGTGGGTGTTGATCCCGCGTCAGCCGAGTTTGCCGGGAACAAAGCCGCGCTCGAACAAATCGTAACACCGCAAAGCCCCACCGGCTCGGCGGGCGCGACGACCGTTATCACGCCCGGCTTATGCAACCTTGACGGTGCAACTTTCACGAGCGCCGATTGCAGCCGGCAATCAGATGAGTTTGCCGAAAAGACGCGCAGCGCGTTACGCCCGAACATTCAGAACATTTCCCTGACGATAACGATCGACGGGGACACGCCGCCCGGGCCCTTCCCGTCCGGAACTTCGGTCTCCCTGATACAGGCCGTCGAAGTGGCGAACTGCAATGGCGGCTCGGCGACTATCGCGTTCAACACCAGCTTGCGAGGAAAGACGATTCGCCCACTCGCGCCATTGCCCGCTCTCACCGCGCCCGACATTGTTATCAATGGATGCGATCCGGCCGATCAACAGGGCTGTTCTCCCCTTGTCACCATCGACGGAGGCGGTGCGCTTGCGGACGGTATATCGATCCGCTCGAACCGCGACGTGATCAGGGGGGTCAAGATCACCAACTTCACGCGCGCGGGGGTCGTAGTCGCTCCGGCTTGCCCATCCGACAATCTCGGACGCAACTTGATCGAGAGGAATGTACTGGAGAATAACCCGACGGGTGTGCTTGTGTTCGATCAGAAGAGCGGTCCGAGAGATGGCTTTAACGAGCGAAATACGATTTCTCGAAACAACATTTCGCGCGCGGCGCCGGCGGCCGATGCGCCTCCAACTGCGTTGATTGATCTGGGCGGAGACGGGCCGACTGCAAATGATTCCGACGACGGCGACAGCGGACCGAATACGCTGCTGAACTTTCCCGATTCGCTGAACGTCGTATCTACCGGAAACAACACCGCGATGATCACCGGTCAAATCAGCGGTCCAGCGGTCGCAGGGTCCACGATCGAGCTGTACGCGATCACAGCCTCGCACATTGTCTCGGGGAAGATCGTCATTGACGGTGTGACTTTCTTAGCTCAGACCACTGCCGGTTCTTGTACCGCCGCAGGGTTATCCGCGAGCTGCGTTTTTACGGCAACCGGTGTTCCGGTGTCACCAACCGGAAATTACACTGCGACGGTCACGGACCCATCCGGCAACACCTCTGAATTGATGTTCAGGCCTGACGGGAAACCAGCAGCGGGGCCTGATGCATCTTTCAGCCCCACGGTCGATTTCGGCAGCGTTGTGTTGAATAGCATCGCTCCTCAGCGCAACTTTGCCATTGTTAACAACGGCAGCGCGCCGCTTCAGATCGCGGGTTGCTCGGTCGCGCGCTGTGCGGCGGCCGACAGAGACGACACTGCTCGCTTCATCATCGGAGGATGCCCGAGCCCGACAGCGCAGATCAATCCTGGCGAAACACTTACCCTGACCGTGACGTTCGCAACAACTATCTGCGGTGCGGCCAAAGGCTGTCTCACTCTGGTTTCGAATGATCTGCTGCACGCTCCCATAACCTCGACGCTGACTGGGGTCGTCGGAAGCAGTCTAACGCCGGTAGTGACGTTGGAAGCCAATGCAACTTCGCTGATCTTTGGGCCGGTGTCCCCGAAGGGACAGCGGCGGAGTACAAGCAAGTTGATCAAGAAGGCAACTTTTCATACCTTCACTATCGACAACAAGGGCTGCAACACGTTTAGCCTGACGTTCACATCGATCAAGCGAGTTACCGACGTTGCTAAGTGCAAGATTAGTGATCCGGGCGCAAACGATAGCGGGCTGTTTCTTCTGACACAGCTCAAATCGGGAGTCGAGAGCCTGGTATTCTCCCAAGTTGAACAATTCATGGAGATCGGCCCCGGGGAGAGTCTGACCTTCCGCGTGAGATTCAATCCAGCCGTGCCGCCTGTGGTAAATAAGACCTGCTCGGCCGGCAATCTGACTGCGGACGAGGTCCTGCCCGACGAGGTCAACTCGGTCATTAACATCATGTCGACTGGAGCGGGGGTATCAAGTGCGCTTTCGGTCCCACTTACCGGAAGAATCACAAAGGACGTACGGTTGATAGATCCAACCGACCCGAGCCAGCCACCGCTGGTGACGCT
>CAZOOE010000163.1:5852-12493 GCA_964581275.1 uncultured Clostridia bacterium | reverse complement strand
CGTAGACCAGATCACGCGTCACAAGCGCGGCGCGGCGTTTACTCTGGCCGTAACTGTAGTTGCCCTAGCCGGCATAATCTATACGCTCTACAGAACCGGCATCAGGTCGACGAGTTTACCAAAAAATCTGAAACTAGCCAGACTCACAACTACTGGCAACACATACGGTGCAGCCATCTCGCCTGACGGCAAGTACGTTGCCTATCTAAGGTTTGAAAATGGACTGCAAAGCACGTGGATCAAACAAGTAGCTACATCCAGCAACGTGCAGATTGTTCCCCCAAGCAGCACGAGTCACGGGCATCTAACATTCTGCCCTGACGGAAATTATCTGTACTACCAAGCGCGAGAAAAAGATGACTCCCAAACTACGCTCTATCAAATGCCTGCTTTGGGAGGCGCTCCGAGAAAGCTGATTAGCGGCGTGGACAGTTGCGTGACGTTTTCACCCGACGGCAAGCGTCTCGCTTTTGTGCGCGAATCTCCGGGAGAGAGCGCCTTGATTCTAGCTAACGCAGATGGCAGCGAGGAGGAGAAGCTCACGCCGCATAAGACCTCTAATGAATTCAACTCGGTAGCGTGGTCGCCTGACGGAAAGAGAATAGCTTGCTCAAGTTTACAGCATGATGATCAAGGTGTGTACTGCGGCGTGACAGAGGTTTCGTTACGGGACGCGACGGAGAAGCCGGTCGCTGCTCATCGATGGGCGTGGGTAGATCGAATGACGTGGCTTAAAGATGGCACAGGTTTGGTGATGGCTGCAACAGAATCCAAAGATCTTGGGAACCAGATCTGGCTAGTTTCTTATCCTGTAGGCGAGGCACACAGGATCACTGCTGACCTGAGTCATTATGTGGGCGTGAGCATGACGGCAGACTCTGATTCTATCGTCACTACGCGAAGCGAAGCGGCTATCAATATCTGGGTTGTGCCTGCTGGAATCCCTGGCGACGCTAAACAGGTGACATCCGAAATTGGTAAGCAAAATGGCGGGAACGGCATCGCCTGGACTCCAGACGGCAAGATAGTCTATTCCTCTTACACCAATAACAGCCAAGACCTTTGGATTATGGACGCGGATGGCAGTAATCAAAAACAATTAACGTTTGAATCTGGCCAGACTAATTATGGCATCTCGGCCTCGTCTGATGGCCGCTACATCGTCTTCTCTTCCAAACGCTCCGGGGATCCGAGCGTCTGGAGGGTCAACGCTGACGGGACTAACATGAAGCTATTAACCGGCCGCGGCGGCTTCAACCCATTTTGCTCGCCTGATGGTCAATGGGTGATCTACGGAAGCGCGTGGAAGGTGCCGATTGAAGGCGGCGATCCTGTACGACTCACCGCCTTATCTTCCAACATCTTGAGAATATCACCAGACGGAACTCTCATAGCTTACGATGCCGGTAAGCCGGACGCAAAGAAGATAGGCATTACCTCGAACGCGGATAGCCAGCCAATCAAGATAATTGATTTGCCGGCGTCGTCAATGCCCAGGCGCATGCAGTGGGCGCCGGATGGGCGCGCCATAACTTACATAGATACGCGCAATGGTGTTTCAAATATCTGGAGCCAACTGTTAGACGGAAGCCCGCCGAAGCAGTTAACAGACTTCAAATCTGATGGCATCTCCTCTTTAGCGTGGTCTCCAGATGGGAAGCAACTCGCGTGCGTGCGCATGGCTGAAACCAGCGATGTTGTCTTGATAAGGGAGTTCAAATAGCAAATGAAGCAAGATTGTTCACTTGAGGTGGAGCATGAAAGAAATGCGCAAGATGGAATACGGACATATGACTAATCGGCTCTCGCTCGCCGTAGCAATCGCCTCGCTCGTCGTCTTCAATTTGACCGCAAATGCCGATGCTTACAGCACATCGCCGTCCCGATGCGCGCAGTCGACGATGGCGGCGATCAGCGGGACAGTGATAGATGAGAATGGAGCGGTGGTGTCCGACGCGAGCATCACCGTAGAGAACGTTGACACGAATCTGCGTCGCGAGGTCACGGCAAACGGTAATGGATACTTCACAGTCACGTTACTTCCGCCGGGCCGCTACGTGGTCAAGGCTCAACGCCGAGGGTTCAGCTCCGTTGAAGTTACTGATGTGGTTCTTAACGTCAACGATGAAACCTCGTTCAAGATTCAACTGAAGGCTGGGCAGATCAATGAAACGATTACCGTCACGGGTGCAACCTTAGTTCAAACCGAATCAGCGGCTGTCAGTACAGTGGTCAACCGCCAGTTCGTGGAGAACCTACCGCTCAACGGGAGGAGCTTTGAAACGCTGATTGAGCTTACGCCCGGAGTTGTTCTGACGAAAACAAATTCGGGCGAGCAAGGGCAGTTCAGCGTCAACGGGCAACGAGCCAACGCCAACTATTTCATGATTGACGGTGTCGGCGCCAACATTGGCATTTCTGCTAGCTCCTTTTCACTCGCGCAAACTGCGGGAGGGACGGTGCCTTTATACAGTCCGCTCGGCGGCACGAACACCCTACTCTCAATTGATGCCCTGCAAGAGTTCCGCATCCAGACTTCGACCTATGCCGCCGAATTTGGCCGCACGCCCGGCGGGCAGGTGTCCGTCGTCACGCGCTCCGGCACTAACCAGCTTCACGGGACCGTGTTCGATTACTTTCGCAATGGTGCTCTGGATGCCAATGACTGGTTTGCTAACAGCCAGGGTCTGAAAAAGCCTGCTCTGCGACAGAATGATTTTGGTGGCGTCCTCGGCGGGCCAATCGTGACAAATAGATTTTTTTTCTTCTTTTCCTACGAGGGCTTGCGGCTTGCGCAGCCGCAGGTTGCCATTACGGCAGTCCCGACCTTGAGTGCGCGGCAGATGGCCTCGCCGCAAACCAAGCCGCTACTTGAGGCATTTCCATTACCGACCGGGCGGGACCTTGGAGAAGGGTTTGCGGAAGATTCTGCCAGTTATTCAAATCCCACAGATTTGAATGCGACCAGCATTCGCCTGGATCATACACTCAGCAGTAAGCTGACTCTCTTCGGCAGGTATAACTACGCCCCTTCTGAAAGTCGCCAGCACGATCTAGACGGAGTGCTAAGCAACCTAGGTGTTTCAAGATTCAACACCCAAACCATCACTTTGGGCTCAGCGCAAACCATCAATTCAAAAATTAGCAATGATGTTCGGGTCAATTACAGCAGAAACCGCGCGGCCGGATCTTCCCTGCTCGACCGGTTCGGCGGAGCAGTGCCTCCTGCTGATTCTCTCCTATTTCTTCCTGGTGCAACACGCCAGAATACCGTTAGTTTGGTCCTAATAGGTTCTCAAGACTATTTTGTCGGAGGAGAGAATGCGGTCAATTTCCAGCGACAGACCAATATAGTTGAGAACTTGCTAATATCCGCAGGCACTCACCAGCTAAAGTTCGGCGCGGACTATCGCAGTCTTTCTCCGATCAAAGGCAGTGCAGACTATATAATAAACATCATCTTTGATGATGTGGCCGGAGCGATTGCCGACACGCCATCAACTGTCCTCATCGCTACACGAACGCCGCAACACCTTCTGTTCACTAACTTTTCTGCTTACGCGCAGGACACGTGGAAAGCAACCCGCCGGCTCACGCTCACTTATGGGTTGCGATGGGAACTCAACCCTCCGCCGTCAGAGACGAGTGGACACGATGCATTTACCGTAATAGGACTGGACAATCCTGGCACCATGACACTGGCCCCTAAAGGCACACCGCTTTGGAAAACCACCTTTGATAACTTCGCTCCGCGTATCGGCGTGGCCTATCAAGTATCTCAAGCAAAAGGACAGGAAACGGTATTGAGGGGAGGGTTCGGCGTCTACTATGACATCGGAACCGGACCGACCGGCCTCGCATATGCTGGTAACTCCTTCCCCTATCTGGCCATCAAGACGCTGCCTAACACATTCCCGATGGACCCGGTAACTTCACCCGCTTCCTTTAACGTTAATCCTCCGTATGGGGACTTGGTTGTTTTTGACCCCAACTTTAGACTGCCCCGAACATATCAATGGAATGTTTCCGTCCAGCGGTCACTCGGCTCCCATCAAACCGTCACTGCTTCTTACGTGGGCGCCGCTGGCCGTGACCTCTTGCGTCTAGAAGTGCTACGCGGGCAGTCACTCCCCAATCCGAATTTCACCAGGGTCCGGGTAGTGAGGAATGCGGCGACTTCGGATTACCACGCGCTGCAGCTCCAATTCCAACGCCGGCTGTCGCGTGGTCTACAGGTGCTAGCTTCCTACACGTGGTCGCATTCTATTGACATCGCTTCTGCGGAATCGACCAGAACTGTTTCTCAAACGAACATCGATCCGAGAATCGATCGAGGTCCATCCAATTTCGATGTGCGTCATGCTTTCTCCGCGGCTGTTGCTTACGACCTTCCGAAGACAACCGTGAACAGTCTCGCCGATGTTTTCTTAAGAGACTGGTCAATTGACGCGATCTTCAGGGCTCGGACGGCCACGCCGATAGACTTAATTGCGAGTACTCCGCCGCTGTTCGGTGTCTTCACTGTAACCCGCCCGGATTTGGTTGCCGGAGTGCCACTGTATGTCAAAGATGCGACGGTGGCGGGAGGAAGACTTATTAACAAGGCAGCCTTCGCCACACCACCACCCGGCCGCCAGGGAACTTTGGGTCGCAATCGCTTGCGATCTTTTCCTCTCTCTCAACTGGATTTCGCGCTCCGGCGCAAGTTCAATTTAAGAGATCGATTCAATCTGCAATTCAGAGCCGATTTCTTCAACATCTGTAACCATCCAAATTTTGGGGACCCGGTCAATTTCCTTGGCAGCCCGCTCTTTGGGCAGTCGCTACAAATGTTGGGGAGAGACCTGGGCGGGGGCGATGGTGGTTTCAGTCCGCTCTACCAGATCGGCGGTCCGCGCTCGATTCAACTGGCGTTGAAGGTAGGTTTCTGAGGCTGACAGATTGACATTCGGCCGCCCGTTGCCGTCAGCCCGACTTTGACGGGCAATTATCATTATGGACCTGAGATCATGTTAAAGCCATCGGGCGCATAGCGCTTTAGCAACAAAACCCTGACTTCGCTGACCAAAGCCCACAATGCGGAGCACTCATCAGCAGAGAGTTGATAAATGCTCAATACGTGTTGTCGTGGCGAAACGAGTGTGTGGCCATCTGTGACTAGGTAGGCGTCGAAGAAAGCGATCGCTGTATCTGACGTTGCTGAGATTCTGTCACGATCAACCTGACAAAAACGGGCACGATGGCATTCCGGACACTATATCAGCGAATCGGAATCTAACGAACTCAACTGTGGTCGACTAAGCACCCGCATCTGGAAATTCTTTCAGAAGAAATGATGTTGGGCAGAAACTGGCTCGACACAACAGAGACGCTCAGATTTCGCGGTTTCCTTAGCGACAACACCGTTGATACAATGCCCCTCTCGCGTTTGTGTAATTCCTGTGTAATCGTGCTGGGAAAACGTCAGAAATTGGTGGACGTTAGGAGATTGGCTAAACGATGTAGTCTGGTGCTAAGTTAGCGCTGATAGAAGAGATGGGAAGAAATCGGAATTTGATGAAAATGTTAGATCGAATACTTAGAATCCTCTGACTCGCAAGGGCCGTGCGGGTTCGAGTCCCGCCCTCGGCATTCAGCTTCTCAACTATCATCTATTGCAGTTTTATCTATGTCAGTCGCAGCGCCGGCTGGTTGATTCAAATGCTCTCCTCGCTATGCTAGCCTGACTCGGAATGAAGAAACCTCCGCGCACCCTTCTGATACTGGCGTGCTCAATCGTTGTAGCGCTTCTCGGCTTACTCTTCATTCGCCATCTGATAGATTTCCCGGTCTACTATGCTGCAGGGCGGTCGATGCTGGGTGGTCGCTCCGATCTCTATGCGCCGGACTTTGCGCTCGGCCGGGTGATGGACTACCGGTACCCGCCCTTTTTTCTGATCGCTCTGGCGCCGCTCTGGCTCATTCCATACCCGTTCGCAGCGTATATCTGGTACCTGCTGTCTGCCCTCGAGATCACCGGATGTGTGTTGATAGTTGACCGTACATTTCCAGCGCTTCGCGGCTCAAAGAAGATGTGGCTACTGGTAGCCCTTGCAATAGGCCAGTATTTCATAATGGCGGTGCACTATGGAAACGCTCATCTGCTAGCGACTTTTCTTCTCTTTGCATCGTTTTACCTTCTTATCGAGCGGAGGGATATAGCGGCTGCGGTGTTGATGGCATTGGCTATCACTATCAAGCTTACGCCGGTATTCCTTCTGCCCTACTTTGTGCTGAAGCGAAGGTGGAAGTTCTTAGTTGGGGTTAGCTTCTTTCTGATAGCTATCAACTTGACACCCTCAGCCTACTTTGGCCTTCGAGCGAATAGCGAGTTGCTCTCCAACTGGTATAGGCATGTTATCGCAAGTCAGGAATTTCACGAAGACAACGGCCCCATCAACCTTTCTTTGAAGGGTCAATTGCGGCGGTATCTTACGGCGGTCGACTATTCACAGAGAGTAGACGGCGACGTGCAGTATCCCGCCATCAATGTTGCAGCATTAACGCGAGATCAAGTCGTCAACGCGTCGGCGGTCATTGCCGCAGGACTCTTTGCCGGGGCCATATTCGTGGTTGGCCGAGGGCGTTACTACGTCAAGGTG
>CAZOOE010000163.1:0-5842 GCA_964581275.1 uncultured Clostridia bacterium | reverse complement strand
GAGCCGATGCACCTGCTCGCTGCCAAGCCGGGCGCGGTCGTCACCGAGGCGGCGGTCGATCTCGGCCAGAGCCCCGGCGACATGGCCGTGGTGACGGCAGCGGACAGCGAGGTCCTGGTATTGGCGCGCGCGCACGCGGATCTCAAACGCCGGCATCCGCAGTTCCCGACCCTGCGGCTCGCCAACCTGCTGCGGCTCGGTCACCACCTGTCGGTCGACATGTATGGCGAGGGCGTGATCGCGCACAGGGCGGCGTTACGCGAGATCAACTCGATCGCAAATCCCTGGCTTCCGAGTTAGCGTTGATGCTCTGCTTTATGCTACTCGTAGGACCGCTCACATCGAAGATCTATTTCATCGCGTTGCTTTGGCCGACCGCTTGTCTTGCGAACCAGGCGATCGATCCCGAAACGAGGGAAGGTCAAATCGCGGCGCGCGTGCTGGTGGTAGTAGCGTTGATTAATTCAGTTTTGCCCTTGCTGCCTGGACGTTCGCTTCAGAGGCTGCTGCTCGTTCTCGGGGTCGATTTCTATTTGAACTGTCTGCTGATGGCGGCGCTGACATATTTCCTGGTCTTTCGGCGGACGTTTCGAGAGCGATCCGGTGCACCGCAAATGCCAGCCCGGTCAGCAGCCAAAACGCCATAACCACTTCGCCGTCGCCAAAATTGAAGTGCGCCAAGGAACTGACATTGAACGCCACGATGGCTCCGAGGCCTCCCAGCGCAACTCCCGATAGCTGCCATCGTACATCCTTCTTGACTGCGCTTATCACTCGCCAGATCTCTATAACAAAAATCGTCATGAACGAAATGTAGAACGTTAATCCACATAAGCCCCACCACACAGCTACTTGAACCGGTGTTGAATGAAAGTGACCTGGCGGCAACCTTCCCTCGTCGTAGAGACCCAAGCTCTCCCTTAGCTTCCCCTCGCTCCCTTTCCCTATCCCAATGAGTGGATTGTCCTTGATTATGCCGAAGGCCTCGCGCCAGACCTCGAGTCGGTATGCAGTGCTGCCTTCTTCGGTATCGAAGACGGAAATACCACGGGAATGCTCGACGGCAATCAGTGCCAGAGGAAGCACGATCACTATGCCCCCCACCGCCGCAATGAGAACTCGACGGCTGCTGCTAGCCACAGCCATCACCGAGACGGCAGTGGCCAATCCCGCAAACGCCGCGCGTGTCGAGGTGAGGATGAGCGTCAGCGTGAGAAGCGGAATCGACGCTGCCAAGAACCGCGCCATGCCGGATTGTTTGTTCGGATTCGCGATCAACATCCCGATGGCCAGCGCAGCGATGAGCTGGAGCACTTCAGCGTATGTCTCGTAGTGGCTATAGAAACCAGCAATGCGAAAAGACCTGCCGGGCGAGGTTGTTATCCCGAGACGCTCGAATCCAGTGCCGCCTGCCTGTTTGATTGCCTGCCTCTGAATAGAAGTTTCCACAATAGCCTCTTTCCTTTGTAACTTGATTCGCAGGCGGCCGCGTTGTGAGTCTATGATCCGCACCAGGTCATCCGGCGAGTTGACTGGTTCATCATCGGCCTCGACAATCACGTCGCCGGTTTTGATACTCTCGTCCACAAAAGGGCTGTCAGGTTTGATGCTAGTGATCTGGAGCCCTCGTCCCTTTGCCAGCGTAACGCCGCTATACGCGACATTCACCAGGCAGGAGACGATCATCGCTAGCGCTAAAAAGGCGGCAAAGCGAATGCTCCTGACTTTGTTGCTCACAAAATAGAAAGTTAAAAAAAACGCCGGGCTTTTCAGACCCTTGATGCTCACAAGCGGATCGTAGGACAGGAAAGACGAAACGACGCAGCAGGCGAAGAATCCAAACAAAGCGATATCGACCGGCATTCTCTTCTGGTTCAAACGTCGAGTTGCTGCGAGCTGAACCGCCCACGCCCCCAAACCGAGGAGATACGCTCCCTGGGTGAGAGCGATCGAATGAGGCGCGAATATGGCATACATCACGAGCAAGAACGAAATCATCCACTCAGTAACCACAAACACGCGTCTGCCGCGTGTCGGCAACTCCGGTCCGATGTTCGAGGCCAGCGCGCCTACCAGCCTTCCGACGAGGGAGGTTGCACGCCCGGAAGACTGCTTGTGGTTCTGCAAGGATGGGCCGGAAGCGGTGTCATCTATCAAAACTCTTCAACCTCGGCACTTGTATTCATGGCAAACCCAGGCTCAAGCCATGCAGGAGAGGTTCACATTTTATGATGTTGCTGAACAACAAATCAATCCGTGCTTTGCAAGGATGACCATCGCCAACGAGAACGCAGCTTCAGAACTAGACTGGAGGATGAATTCGATAAATTGCTCTCACCTTGACCCAAATTTCTCTTTGCTGTAGCCTCAATTCACTGCTCAATCGGTGGGCTTTATCGGAGGTGAGCAAACCATGACGACATCTACCAACGAGGGAAGGGAGAGCGGGACGCACGAAGCCGGTAGCGCGGCAGATGATGTAAGACAAGCATTTGCCCGCTTGCCATTTGAACAGAAGATTTCAACGCTGTTTCGAATCGAACTTGATTTGATCGGAGATGCAGTCGGTACTGTCGCATCGGCCGTGTCAAAAGCGGTTGATGACATTGCCACAGCGTGTGAGGGTTCGGCGCAATCAACGTCCGCGACACCCGAGAGTGGTGGTCAAGCGGCGACCAGTTGATTATTTCGGCCACGTCCGACAAGCTGCCAGCTTGTCGGAGCACGACATCATGGCGACCAGTGAAGGAATCATATGAGTGAGGGTTTACAACTTCGCGATCCACTCTTCAGGCTGGTCATTCGATTCAGCAATGGCGAAACGTTGCAGCAAGTGATGACCGAACCCCTGGATACAAGGAGCATCACCCCCGAAACGAAATACGCAGTGATTGCCTCATTCGCGTGCCAAAATCCCAGCGTCTGTATCGACACGGTTCTGGTCAATTTGCGGGACGTGACATTCATCAAGACTGAACGTGTTACGCTTGAGCAGCTCGCCGCCGAACACAGAATAGGCATTCGCTCGGCCGGAGCGCCGGGAGCGGATGATCGGCTGCCGAAAAATCTGGCACAACTCAAGTTTTTGTAAGCGCCAGATTGCTCGTCAACCGCGATTGGAGCGTCCGAATGCTCAACGGTGTTCGATTGACCTTAGAGTTCGCAACTACAATCTCACTGGCCGTGTTTCTGACAGTGCCGCTTGGTTGTCACGCGCAATCGAGCAAAATAGCCGCCGATCACGAGGTAACGTCGAGCGCCGCTAAGGCTGGTCAGTTCGACGCGGCGCGCGCATACGACCACGTTAAGGCGCTGGTCGCCCTCGGTCCGCATCCGTCGGGCTCCGAGGCCATAAAGAAAGCCCAGGAGTACATCGAGCGGGAGTTGAAGAGCTTTGGTCTTCAACTCAGTCTGGACAGCTTTAACGGAGAAACTCCGCGCGGCTCGGTGCCGATGAAAAACATCATCGCGGAACTGCCAGGTGAAAAACGAGACATAGTTTTGATCACCGGCCATTACGATACTAAGCTTCAAGCTGGCTTTCTAGGCGCGAACGACGGCGGATCCAGCACGGCGGCGGTCCTCGAGACCGCCAGAGTGTTATCGAAGACAAAGCCGGAATATACGCTGTGGTTCGTATTGTTTGATGGTGAGGAGGCCGTGGTCGACTGGAGCGCGATGGACGGCAAGGACAATACCTACGGGAGCCGGCATCTGGCGGCCAAACTGAAAGGTGACGGGACACTCAATCGGGTGAGAGCCCTGGTGTTGTTCGATATGATCGGCGACAAGGATCTCGACATCAAGCGGGAGGGCGAGTCAACGCCCTGGCTGGTTGACACCATCTGGAAAACAGCTCACGAACTCGGATATCAAAAGTACTTCTTGAACGGCGAGCAGTATATTTCAGATGACCACTTACCCTTTAGAGACGCAGGTATCCCGGTGGTTGACCTGATCGATTTCAACTATGGCCCGGGCCATTCTTACTGGCACACCAACCTCGATTCACTCGACAAAGTCAGCGGCGAGAGCATAAAGGTGGTTGGGGATGCGGTATTAGGGGCGCTGCCGGAGATATTCAAGTATCTCAGTAACCATTCGGCGAAAGCTGCGAAACCTTCTTCGCAGTAGGTCTCTACGGCTCGCTTCGCATGCGTCCGTGTCCGTTGCCTTTTGCCATCTGCTGAACTCTTATCCGATCGTTGTAATCAGAGAGCGCAGAAGTCACATAGGGTCTCAAACGAGTCAAGCGCAGCCGCGTGGAAGTCATCTCGAGCAGCGTCTGCTTTGCATCGTTGTCGATCGGTAATGCGGAGGCAACCAACAGAGAGAAGGCTTCCGGCTCCTCTGGAAGCTCTTGGTTGACCGGAGCGTTTGGTTCATCCAGGGCCTGCGCGGCCTCTAAAAATTTCCGGCATATCTCGACGATGTCGTCAAAGATCCGATTCAAATCATCTCCGGGCTCAAGGTCATCTGCTACGGGCTCAATCCTTGCTACGACAAATGGTGTGGATTGCCGCCAGCCCAGGACCCTGTAGCGAATCACTCCTGTCGATATGACGTTCATCCGGCCGCCTTCAAGCGGAACGACCGCATTGATTTTGGCTACGCATCCGACGCTCCCGATGTCTGGCGGGGTCTCGCGGCCAATCGCGGCGTCGCTCCGGTATGCCAATCCGAACACCCCGCCGTTATCGATCGCATAACGGATCATCTGTTTGTAGCGGTCCTCGAAGATGTGCAGTGGCAGAAGTGCACCGGGAAACAGGACCGTCGCGAGCGGGAATACGGCAATCTCTTCGAGCTGTTCGAGGTTCTCCGCCACTATGGTCGGATTGTAACATGCCCCAAGAAAGTTGCGCCTGCGTGGACTCGCCTGGTTACCTGACTCGGCAGTGGCTGGCAGGATTATTGAAGGGAGACACTGATGAGGAACCTGCGCGGCTGGCTACCCCAGCCCTCCCGAGATTGACATTGGCACGATAACCGATCAAACATAGTCATCCGATCAGTCGGCCCTTCTCGAGTAGCGGGCGCACAGAAGAGGAACGATCAATAAATAGGGAGAGAGCGACATGAGACAACATATCAATAGAAACAGCCTTGGATCGCTTCTGATGTCTTTATGTTTGACTGCCATCTTGCCATCGCTTGCGCGCGCCCAGACCCCCCAAGATCAGGCCGGGCCGTCCCAGGTGGAAGTCAGCCACGCGATTCGACACGATATTTCTCCACCTCTGCGCGATATGCCTAGTGCTACAAGATCGACTGCTCGAGAATCGGAACCTGCGAGACGGATACCGCACGTCAAAGCGGCTAACCAGGAAGACCCGGTCGTACAGACCTTCGCCGGTCCGCTCGTCAACACAACAGCCGGTTTAAATATTGCCGGGGTTGGCACCGGCGACTACGGCTTCATCCCCAACGCCGCGCCACCCGACACAAACGGCGCGGTGGGCGCCACCCAGTACGTGCAGTGGGTGAACGAGTCCTTCGCTGTGTTCAACAAGACCACCGGCGCGCTGGTACACGGCCCGGTGGCGGGCAACACGCTTTGGACCGGCTTCGGCGGCGGCTGCGAGACGAACAACGACGGCGACGCGGTCGTCCAGTACGACAAGGCGGCCAACCGCTGGGTGATGACTCAGTTCTCGGTAAGCACCACGCCGTTCCTGCAATGCGTGGCGGTGTCCACCACTTCCGACGCCACCGGGACTTACGCCCGCTACGCCTTCTCGCAGCCCAATTTCAACGACTACCCGAAGCTAGGCGTCTGGCCCGACGGCTATTACATCAGCTTCAACATGTTCAACGGCAACACCTTCGTCGGCGGCCGCGC
>CAZOOE010000162.1:0-12506 GCA_964581275.1 uncultured Clostridia bacterium | reverse complement strand
GCGAGCCGCTTGTTCTACGTGCGAGGCGGCGTCGCGGGCGAAGACCCTCGTGATATCTGCCTGTATGTGTGTGCCTTCGATGCCCCGATCCGTCAACAGCCGCTGAGTTCTCAACAGCGCGCTCTCCATCGCATAGACATCCATCACCATTTCTGCGATAAGCGCGATGACTTCTTGTTCGTTGCGCGCGCTCTCGCCGTAAGCCCGGTTGACGGCCCCGATTGACGCGAGGGTCATCGATTTCGCGGCTCTCAGAAGGGACACCTCCTCACTGAATGCGACGTTTGCGCGCGTCATGTTCAACGTCTCTCCCGCGCCGAGCCCGAGTTCGACGGCGTTTGCAGCTTCTTCGAACAACGGCAGTTCGCCGGAGGCCGCTCGACGAAGCAACTGCGAACCAATAACCATTCGATTGATCTCGTTGGTGCCCTCGTAGATCCGCGCGATCCGAGCGTCGCGATAAGCGCGCTCGGCCGGATAGTCCTTCGAATAGCCGTAACCCCCGAACACCTGGACCTCTTCGTCGACTACATACGCGAGCGCTTCGCTCTCCCATACCTTGATAATCGAGCACTCGATGGCAAACTGCTCGAGCACCCGCAGCACCTGAGCCGGATCGTCTTTGTCGGCCTGCTCGAGAGCGTCGTCGATCATTCCAAGAGCGCGATAGAGGATTGACTCGCCAACGTACGCGCGAACCGTCATCTCGGCGAGCTTGTGTTTGATCAGACCGAAGTTGGCGATGGGCTGGCCGAACTGGTGCCGCTCTTTCGCGTACTGAACCGATTGCTGGAGCGAGAGCTTAATCGTGCCGACCGACCGCGCTCCGAGTTTCAATCGCCCAATGTTGAGCACGTTAAAGGCGATCTTGTGCCCGCGGCCTATTTCGCCGAGTACGTTCTCGACGGGCACGTGACAGTCTTCGAGCATCAAGGCAGTCGTTGAGGAGCCGTCGATGCCAAGCTTCTTCTCTTCGTGACCGCTCACCAGCCCCGGGCCTCGCTCGACTAGAAACGCGGTGAACTTCTCGCCGTCAACTTTGGCGAAGACGGTGAACAGATCCGCGAAGCCGCCGTTGGTGATCCACATCTTCTGCCCGTTGAGGATGTAGCGACGCCCGTCCGGGGAGAGCACTGCTCTGGTCTTCGCTGCGAGCGCGTCCGAGCCCGACTGCGGCTCTGTCAAAGCGTATGCGCCAATCCATTCGCCACTAGCCAGTTTGGGCAGATACTTACGCTTCTGCTCTTCGGTGCCGAAGAAGACGATTGGCAGAGTGCCGATGTTGACGTGCGAGCTTTGGGTTCCGGCGAACGAAGGTTGCAGAGCGAATTGCTCACCTACCACTGCCGAGCTGACCTTGTGCAAGCCGAGCCCGCCGTACTTTTCCGGAATATCAATCGAGAGCAATCCAAGCTCCCCAGCCTTCTGCATCAATTCGCGATGAACCGAATAGTCTTTCGCATAGATTGCATCTTCGCGCGGGATGACTTCTTTGCGCAGAAACTCTTCAGCGGTGCGTGCGAACATACGCTGCTCTTCGCTTATGTCTTCCGGAGTAAAAATGTCTTCAGGATCGCGGTCTTCGATTAGAAAACTGCCGCCCCTCGGCGAGGGAGATTGTTGGGGTTGGCTTGTCATCGATGCCTCCTGCTGTTGAGAGCTTATGACGATACCACTCGACTAATTGCGAGGTCTACCCAGCGCGTGTCCGGTTGAGCCTCCAACACGCGGAAGTTGCTGGACCGCCCAGTGAGGCTCTGACTCCTCACCGGTCGGCTCGGGCGGCGATGCCGAAGTAAAGGAAGTAGTTCCTCAAAGTTTCGATTGGCGTCCCATAGATTTCGTTTCCGTTGAAGACGTCGCACACCTCTTCTCGCAATCGGCACAGCTCCCTCAGCCGGCAGGCGGTTCGCCATTTCGGATCTTCTACCGTAAGATCCAGCAGCTCCAGCATTCGCTCGAACGCATTTTCGAAGCGATCACAATCTCCCCGTTCGAACGCTCGGGCAGCGCGCTCAAATTCGCTCCCAACGTTGCCCAGCTGCTCGAAGATCGTAAAGGTAAACCAGCGCCCTTCTGCAAGTTCTTTGTGGATTAGCGGTTTCATTGTATGAGCGAGCCTACGATTTCACGAATCAGTTGCTGTATGCCGTGGTCTTCTACGCCACGCGAGCGATTGCCGAGTCGCGGCCTGATGTTGATGAGGGAATCAAACTCGACCCACTCCGATCGTGGCTTCTCCGGATAGATGTTTATGCCCCACAGGTCCGTCTGTGCAGAGCCCTGCTCCAACAGAACCGCTTCCTCGTCGGAGTGCATTCCACCGCCAATCGCAAGCAGGCGCCGGTTGGTGTCCACGACAGCCTTCACCATATCACCGAACCGTTCCGCCGCCATATCAGCGAGCCGCCGTTCGGAGATTGGCTCTCCGACTACTAAGATGTCGGTGTCGGGGTTCTCGGCCATCGCTGCATTATACACGCGAGCGTCTGGTTATCAGGATTTGTCTGCGCAACCCGTCTTTGATCCTCGTTCACGCCGCCGGTTCTGAAGTGCTAATATGCTTTGGTAGAGATCAAAATACTCGCCGCTACGAACGTGCGGGTGGCGGCCAGCGTATCTATTCACGCGGCATCTGAGTGACCTATGGACCTCAAAGTCGGCTTTGTCTGTGATCGCGGGTTGAGCCCGAAGCGACCGGTCAATCAGGATCGATATCTCGCGATTCCAGAACGAGGACTGTTCGCGGTGTTCGACGGCGTTGGCGGTCAACGCGCCGGCGAGGTCGCCAGCCAGACCGCCGCCGAGACCATCGAAGAGGCTCTCAACCACCAATCAACTGACGGTGGGTCAGTTGAGCTCGTACGCCGTGCGATCGCATTTGCCAACCGCGATGTCTTCGAGATGGCTGAAAGTGATCCGGTCTATAAGACCATGGCAACAACCGTTGCCCTGATTCACATCGAGGGCAATCGCGTGACTGTAGCTCATGTCGGCGACAGCCGAGTCTACCGCCTGGAAGAAGGGCGCTTCGCTCGCGAGACGGTTGATCACACCGATCTTAACGACGACATCAGGGCCGGTCGAATCGCGCGCGAACAGGCCGACGGGCTGGGCAACCGCAACATTATTAACCGCGCGCTCGGTGTCGAGAGCGCAGTCGAAGTCGAAATCAAATCGATACACGCTCGCGACGGGACAAGGTTTCTCTTGTGCAGCGACGGCATCTACCGGCATATGTCCGACGAAGAAATCGCGCGCGTGCTGGCTGAGTACAAAGATCCGCAGCGCGCGGCCGATGAGTTAAAACGAATCGTCCACCAGCGCGGCGCTGACGACAACCTAACCGCGGTCGTGGTGCAACTGGGTCGCGCAAGGCAGACTCCGATCATCGCCATTGATGACGGATTACCAAAGGGTCGCGACAGGCGCGCGGCAGGTGCGCCGGGCGACCGCGCTTCAGCGGTATCGCAAGCATCAGCGCGGGCCGGCCGCATTCGAGTCGACTTCAACCGCGACCGACCGGCGCCGGATGAACCACCGCGCCGGCTCGAGCTGGCCCGGATCCAGGACGAACAGGCGGAGGGGCGAAAGGAAGACCTGCAAGGGCGGGCAGCATCAAGAGTGTTGATGTATACGCTTTTGGTGTTGGTGGTGGCCGCTGGGGCTTTCTATGGCGGCCTGCGAGCGTCAGATTTCATCAGAAACCGCGCGTCTAATGCGAACGCAAACAGGGAGGCCGACACGTTGCAACTCGGTCGTGAGGCTTTCGAGAGAGGTGATTACAAAACAGCCGCGTCGGAATTCGATGCGGTGCTGAAGCGGGACCCTTCGAACGCCAGAGCGCACTATTGGCTGGGGCGCGCCCAGTTAGAACAGCGCGAGTACGAAGGCTCAGTGAAGAGTTTCGAGGAAGCAACCGCGCGGCAGCCATCGATGTACGACGCGTACCTTCAGCAGGCCGCGGCGTACGAAGCGATCGGTGAGAAGACGAAGGCAGCCTCGGCGCTGGCGCACTACGCCGAGGAACGACGCAAGCAACCTGTTTTGTCGCCACAGTAACAAAAGGTGGAAACCGAAGTGCCTGAGCTTCGACTGGAAAACAGCGTAGTCGATGATCGCTACCTGGTAGAGCGCTGCCTGGGGCGCGGCAGCTATGCTGAAATCTTCCTTGCATTCGATCAGCATAGCGAAGCGCGGCTCGTCATCATCAAGTCGCTCAACACCTCGCTTCAAGGGACGCCCGATCCGGAGTTGGAACACACTCTGGTTGAGAACTTTCAGAACGAAGCGATCGCGCTCGACCGGGTCCGTCATCCCCACATTATTCAAAGGCTCGGCCACGGGACCGCCGCTGATCTCGTCGGTGTGCCGTTTCACTACCTTGTGCTCGAGTACATGCCGGGCGGTGATTTGTGGTCCCTCTGCCGCAAGAGACCGGTCGGTCTGGACGATGCACTGTTTTATTTTCAGCAAGTGGCGGAGGCGCTGGCCTATGCGCACCGCGAGAGAGTAATTCACCGGGATATCAAACCAAACAACCTGTTGCTGTCCGCCGATCGGCGTGTCTTAAAGATCGCTGATTTTGGCGTCGCCAAGATGACTCACGATGATGCCAGCGAGATTACGCGAGTCGGGACAAACGTCTACGCTCCGCCCGAGCACCATCCCGACGTGAGAGCGGACGATATGAATCAGAAGCTCACTCCATCGGCGGATGTCTATTCCCTGGCTAAGACGATCTACACCGCCATGACCGGCCGCGCGCCGCGGCAGTTTTCGCGAGGGCCGATTGAGCATCTGCCGGCCGAACTCGCGTCCGAAGTCTGGTCTGGAGCATTACTCAGCATCCTGAGTAAAGCAACCTCGTCGCGAGTTGCCGACCGTTACCAATCGGTCGAGGAGTTTTGGGCAGCCTTCGCGCAGGTGCGGCTAGTTGGTGTCCCGAGCCAGCAGGCGGAGGATGAAGCAACCATAGTTCGGTCACGCTTGACGGCTACCAGCACGATCGAGCCGGTTGCCGCGCGTCCCAACTTTCAAACTCTGGCGCACGCGCCTCGCGAAATCGCCCGACCTCAGAAGGCAAGAATAGTGGTCGAGTTGCCGAGTCACTCGGATCAGCCCCCGAGTGCTTCCGACCGCAGAAACAACCCCGGAGAGGAGAAAGGGGGCGCCGGAATTGAGGAGCTCGGCGGTTCGGAGACTGACGCGTTCGTTACGCGGGCAATCGGCTCAGCAATCGCCTCGCGAGTTCAAACTCTCGACCGCAACCGAAGCGTGATGATAGCCGACGAGAACGACACGCCGTTGAGCGGGAGGAGGGCGAGCATTAAGGCACTTCGGCCGCCGCGGAGCCCTCTTGACAAGATACGCGCGGTTATCAGTTCGGAGTGGCTCCGGCGAGTGTTCATCATCTTTTTGGCGGCCGCGCTCATTGGACTGGCTGCGTCGACCTATTATCACTTTGCCGACCAGAAGGCCGGGTTACCTTTCTTCGGAGGGCAAAGCAAGGATGGCCGAATCTCCGGCGCGCTCAACGTCAACTTGCGGAGCGAGCCCTTTGGCGCGGTGCTAATAGCTCTGCCGGAAAAAACTCGGATTCGGATCATAGAAGAGCGTAGCGGATGGATGAGGGTCAAGATACTGGAATGGGCCGGGGCTGCGCCCGATAATGCTCCGGACATCGGATGGGTGGACGGGCGGTTCGTGAAGCCGGAATGAGCCGTGACCTCAAATGGTGGTTTCTTTCCGGGTGATCCCAATGTTCCCCCGGTGGTTGATTCCGTTGAGCAGGAGGACGAAATGCGAGCATGGATCGAGAATCTTAGAAAATGGATTGACGGGGAGGAGGACCTCGACGAGCAGGGCGAGCCGACGCCGCGATCCAAGTGGGACGACTTTCTGGTAGCGGTGGCTCGTGAGATAGAAGCCTCCATGCAGCGAGAGATGTTTACGCCGCCGGGCGGACCGACCTATGTACCCCGCGAATACATCGTTTTCATGAGCCCCGCCGATGACGGCGAATGGCAAGGTGAGAAACGTGAGGGCCTGGAGCGCGGGCTCCACTACGTGCTTACCGAGCGCGCCAAAGAGCTTGCCGGCGATAGCGATTTTCAAACGCGAACGCTGACCGTTGAGCTGCGAGTGGATCCGGGATTGGAGGCAACGCACTTCCGAGTGCAACACGTGTGGGATACCGAAGCCCAGAAGACGATGGTGAAACCGCGTAAGCGGGCCGAACCCGTGCCGACGGAGTTCGTCGCGGTGACCGAGAAGATCGATGATGAGGCTACAATCGTGCGGCCTCGGAAGCCCGCTGAGCCGCTCGTCCCGATCTTCGCAGTTCGGGTCCACCGTAAACTGCCCGGCGCCGATGCTGCCCCGGCCGAAGTGCGACCGTTCTTCAAAGACGAAATAACTATCGGACGAGGCTCGCGCCAGGTCGCTGTGGACCTGAGATTGGAAGGCGATCTCGAAGTGAGCCGCCAGCACGCTACGTTGGCGAAGCAGGGGGACGAGTACACCGTGACTTGCAAGGGAGCCAATCCGATTGCGATTGACGATGGGAGGGAAATATCCGCGGGCGAGAGCGCTTCTGTAAAGCCTGGAGACAAGATCGCCATCAGCAGCTACGAGTTGACCATCCAGATTTGAGATTCAAGATAAGCCACGGCTCGCTTCGCGGTCGATCCGGGCATCGCGAGTTTAGGCCTCGTGGTTGCCCAACGCGGTAACCGCGTTGCTGAGTTGTTAGCTCAGGTTGGAAAGACTGATCACCGCCTGGGCGGTTTGCGCGGTCTCTGTTTTGGGACTCGAGAATATGCGATCGATCATCGGCTCGAAGTGCGAAAGAGGAAGCGTGTCGTATTCGGGATCGAACGAGGTTTGATCCCACCCATCGGTGAACAGGCAAGCCATCTCGAACCACGCTTCGCCCGCATACTGGCGACGCGCTTCCGGGTCCTTGCCCATCAGCGCGTAATAGTGCCGGCCTTGAAAATCCTGATGAGTACGAATTATCTCGTAGGTCTCAGTGGTAACGTAAGGTTTTAGGATCTCCGCGGCGATGGCCGGATGGTTTTCTACTGAGATGACTTTGCCGATGTCGTGACATAACGCTGCGACGGTCATCTCTTCCGATGCCCCATCTCGAAGCGCGCGAGTAGCCGTCTGCAAGCCATGGTGGAGCTGACTCACAGCGAAGCCGTCAACTTGCTCCTCAAGCTGAAGCAGCAGCGTCTTTATGATACTCGGCATAGAAGACTGGCGCCGGGAGACGGCCTCGCCAATCGTCATCCAGTCTTCGATCTTGCCCTGGTCCATTCGGGTAAAGCTCATATAAACGCCTCCGATCGCAATTTTTCGGGACAAATATAAACGCAGAAGCGGTGAATCACAAAAGGCTCTGGGATCTCAGGCATTCCTGCCTGCCTGAATGGCATTTGTGAGAGAAGAAGCAGGCAGGGATTCCTGCGCCCAGGAAACGTCCATGCGTGACCTGGTTTCACTGCGCGACGGCGACTCCCAGGTTGTACTGAAACTATAATTTGTTTTGACGAATCAAACTATCTTCTGTATACTCGCCCCGATGCGCAACAAGGAAATCGTAGAACTGGTCCTCGAACTGTATCCGCGAATCTTTCACGCTTGCCATTCGCGGCACGTGCGCGACCCGAAGACGCGAGAAGCCATCAGCACCAATCAGGCGCGGGTACTCGATCACCTGGACGATGTCGAGCCAACGAGTTTGATGGGGATCGCCCGGCACATGGGCGTCAGTGCGTCTACGATGTCGCTCACCGTTGAGCGACTGGTACGGCGGAGTTACGTGACACGCTCGCGGGATGCCGCTGACCGAAGGGTGGTCAGTCTCAGGCTCACCGCCGCCGGTGCGCGCCTCCGGGATTCCCAATCGGTCCTCGACCCGATGCGGGTTAGGGCGATGATCTTGAGGTTGGAGCCTGGAGACCGCGAGGATGCGGTGCGCGGTCTCGCGTTGCTGGCACGGGCCGCGAGCGAAGAGATGCATACCAGAAGTTCGAAAGCTAGCGGCTCCCGGAAACAACAAACTGGCGACTCACGCCGGAGGAAAAAGTTATGAAATGGGTTCTTGTTGTGGCTGGTGTTATAGCGGGGCTGATCGCGCTGATCGCGATAATCGGTTCGCTTTTGCCAAAGGCGCATACCGCGTCGAGATCGACTGTCATTAACAAACCGCCGGAGGTATTGTGGCAGGCAATGACCGACTGCTCGGCGTTCCCACAGTGGCGCTCTGACATCAAGAACGTGGAAGTTCTCCCCGATCGCGACGGTCACAGGGTCTGGCGCGAAGATGGAAAGAACGGCAAGTTGACGCTCGAAACCATCGAGGCGCGTCCGCCAACCCGATTGGTGCTGCGAATCGCAGATCCCGATCTGCCGTACGGCGGCACCTGGACCTATGAGCTGCAAGCTACCGGCAGCGGCAGCCGAGTCACGATCACCGAAAACGGAGAAGTCTATAATCCGATCTTTCGGTTCATGTCGCATATTGTGTTCAGCCAATCGGCTTCGATCGAGACATATTTGAAGGCCCTGGGAAAGCGGTTCGGCGAAGATGTCCAGCTTTCGTCGCCCGGCTAACATGGCGACAGGCCGGGTACCTGCGATACCTTTGTCGGTGATGTCGGAAATCATCATCGAGAACATCTCTCAACTCGTCACCCTGGCGGGGCCAGCACGTGCGCGCGCAGCCGCCGAGATGCGCGAATTGGCGATCGTCAACGACGGCGCGCTCCTTGCTCGCGATGGCGTGATAGTGTCCGTCGGATCGGCTTCAGAGGTTGGACCGCAAGCGAGCCCGGATGCGATACGCATCGACGCGCACAAATCGGTCGTGATGCCCGGTTTCGTAGATGCGCACACCCATCCGGTGTTTGCCGGCTGGCGTGAAGACGAGTATGAGTTGCGTGCCGCCGGGCTGACCTATCGAGAGATAGCCGCGCAAGGCGGAGGGATACTCTCGACGGTTCGAAAGACTCGCGCGGCTTCAGAGGACGAACTATTCGAGATGTCATTGCCGCGTGTGCGGTGGCTTCTCGAGCATGGGACAACGACGGTTGAAGCCAAGAGTGGCTATGGTCTGACGCTCGCGGATGAGTTGAAAATCCTGCGAGTGATTCAAAGGTTGAATACCGAGACGCCTCTTGAACTGATTCCGACATTCCTCGGCGCGCACGAAATCCCGGACGAGTATCGCCGGGCACGCGATGACTATATCCGGCTGGTGATTGACGAGATGCTTCCACGGGTGGTCTCCGAAGGTCTCGCGCGTTATTGCGATGTCTTCTGCGAGCCGCACGTGTTCACTGTGAAAGAAACGCGCTTGGTGGCCGCTCGCGCGAAAGAGCTCGGACTTGGCGTTCGTCTTCACGCCGAGCAACTGAGCTTGAGCGGCGGCGCGAGACTCGCGGCCGAAATTGGCGCCGCGAGTGCCGATCACCTCGAGTGGGTTGATGGCCAGGGAATTTCGGCCCTTCAACGAGCCGGAGTCATCGGCATTTTGCTTCCGGGGGCGGTATTCAACCTCGGTCTCGAGCGCTATGCCTCTGCGCGGGCGATGATCGAAGGCGGCCTGGCAATCGCGCTTGCAACCGATTTCAATCCGGGCAGTTCCCCTACGCCTTCGGTGCAAATGATTCTCTCCATCGCCTGCACTCAAATGCGAATGACCCCAGCCGAAGCGATCAGCGCCGCCACGATCAACGCCGCCTGCAGCCTCGGATGCGGAGCGCGCCTCGGATCTTTCGAGCCAGGAAAGCAGGCGGACGTTGTAGTGTTCGACTGTGGGGACTACCGTCAGATTCCCTACCTGTTCGGAATCAATCACGCGCTAGTAGTGATCAAGTCCGGTGAGGTCGTTGTTGATCGGCGAAACAGGGAATCGTAGATGCGCGTTGACACGAATGGGCCGGATGGTATAATCGCCGCGCCTTTGGCGAAGCTCAAGTTTGAATCGGAGGATGAAGGAATGTCATACGGAGGCTATCAGCCGCAGCAACCATACGGAGCGCCACCGCCGCCCGGCTACGGAGGAGCGGTGTATGCCGGAGTGGGGAAACGAATTGTTGCGCACATCATCGATGGGATCATCGTCGGGCTCGGTTCGATACCGGGAGTGATTCTGATGTTTGTCGGAGTCGGGATCGCGGCGTCTACGGCGGGGCCAGCCGGTCGAATGAGCGATGACGCCGCGGCTGGTGCGGTGGGTATATTCGTGCTCTCTTACGCTTTGATATTCCTGGGGGTGATCGCATTGTGGCTCTATAACTGTTACTTGCTCGGAAAGGATGGAGCTACGCTCGGCAAACGAATCATGAAAATCAAAGTGCTGGATGCTCAGGGACAGCCTCTAGGGTTTGGAAAGGCATTCCTTCGTGAGCTTGTTAAACATGCGCTTGGCAGTGCTTGCTTTATACTTCTGCTCTGGCCACTTTGGGACGATCAGAAGCAGGGCCTCCAGGACAAAATCTTCGGTACACACGTATACGACGCTTGAGCCCCTGAGGGCTTTGGGTGGGTCGAGTCAATAATCTCGCCGGTGGCCGCCACACCAACGCAAACCAAAATGTTCGGCATTTTTGCGACGGTACCGCTGTTTCGCGCGCGTCACCCGGTAGAAAGCAATCCCTTTCCACCCAAGAACGCGGTCGAAACCGCCGGCGGGGTGATATGATCTCTGGCTTTGCAAGGCCCCTTTTCATTCGAGTCAGACCAGCTTTGGGTTTGCACAGCATCGCGATAATTCACGGGTTAAGTTTTTGAGCAGTACGGGCCGCTGAGGTTGCGCAAGCCGGATTCCGAGATCCGCAGCGACATCTTTTCGGCAAATTGCTCGGCGCAATCCCAACCTGCTGTCCGGACCGCTGCGAAGACGCAGTAAGGTTCGGCCGCATAAAAACCTTACCAACCCTTAGGAGAAACTATGAAGAAGACCCTGTTGTCATTGTTTGCAATCTGTCTGTTTGTTTCAACGGCCTTAGAATCGCGTGCCCAGGGAGGCCCGCCGAAAGTCCTCTCGATCTTTCGTGAAGACATCAAAGCTGGACGAGGGGCCGCACACGAGATCGTTGAATCCGGCTATGTTCAAGCGTCTCAAAAGGCGAAGTGGCCAGTCTATTACCTGGCGATGACTGCCGAGATCGGCGGAAGCGACGCGTGGTTTGTCACCGCTTATGACTCATTTGCTGCGTTGGCGAAGGATCGAGCTGACTCTCGTAAGAATGTGCAGTTGACGGCCGAATTTGATCGACTTGATGCGAAAGACGCCGAGTTTCGAACCGGTCAGCGAAGCATGGTTTGCGTTCTGAACGAAGAGTTGAGCTACGGCGGCCCCATTGAGATTTCACAGATGCGTTACTTCTCGGTGAACACGGTCCGGGTCCGTCCGGGTCACGATCAGGAATACCAGGAAGCCAGGAAGATCCTCGTGGAGGCGCTGAAAAAGGCGAACGCGCCCGCAAACAGCATACTCTATTCGGTCGCGGCGGGGATGCCGAACGGAACCTATCTGGTCTTCACGCCACGGAAATCGCTGGCCGAGCTGGATCCGAATCCTGCGGTTGCCAAGGCAGTTCAGGAAGCCCTTGGGGAAGAGAATGCAAAGAAGCGGCAGAAGTTGCTTGGGGATTCGGTCATCGGCAGCGAGACGATTATCTACGCGTTCAGTCCTAGGATGAGTTACGTTTCTAAGGAGTGGGCGAAGACCGGGGGTGAGTTCTGGGCGCCAAAGCCTCCCCCGGCCCCGAAAGCGGTTGCAAAGAAGCCGGTGGGCGAGAAGCCTGGCGAAAAGAAATAAAAGCGGTGGTCTGCTCTCCGAGTTGTGAAGGCTTTGTTCATCAATAGATCCGGTGGCGATACGCTCGGTCGCCACCGGCCGGTTTTCTTTGCGCTCTCTAGTGCTGATGGCTGCGGTGCCTTTTGACAAGGCCAGTCCTCCCACCTTTTGGAACTTTCCAACCGGCTCGCGTGAATCAATAATGTCAGCAGGCGGGCTGGCGGTTCACAGACAAAAGATGACTCAGCCGACGACTCCCAGTGATCTGGACCTGCTGCGGCTAATGATTGCCGGAGGTGAGGATGCGTTTACTGAACTGTATCGGCGGCGCCAGGGCGGCGTCTACAGGTTTGCGCTCCAGATGAGCGGCTCCGCGGCAATAGCGGAAGACGTAACGCAAGAGGTATTCATCGTGTTGATACGGAATGGCGAGCGCTACGATCCCGATCGAGGTTCCTTAGCCGCGTACCTGTATGGGATCGCCCGGAACTATGTCTTGAGGAGACTCGAACAGGAGCGCCTGTTAGTTCCGCTTGTTGAGTGTTCCGAGGAAGGCACGATTCATCCGTCTATGATCACGGAAGGAGATCCGCTCGACGATCTGACGCGCGGCGAGATGATCCAATCGATGCGAGACTCGATCCTCGCATTGCCCGCGCCCTATCGGGACGTTGTTGTGCTTTTCGAACTC
>CAZOOE010000161.1:0-12568 GCA_964581275.1 uncultured Clostridia bacterium | reverse complement strand
CATCAAGAACCCACCGCTTCGCGTGTGGGTATGTTCTCCCGCACCGCCAAGATCTCAAGGATCTGTAGGCTGCAACATCAAGAACCCACCGCTTCGCGTGTGGGTATGTTCTCCCGCACCGCCAAGATCTCAAGGATCTGTAGGCTGCAACATCAAGAACCCACCGCTTCGCGTGTGGGTATGTTCTCCCGCACCGCCAAGATCTCAAGGATCTGTAGGCTGCAACATCAAGAACCCACCGCTTCGCGTGTGGGTATGTTCTCCCGCACCGCCAAGATCTCAAGGATCTGTAGGCTGCAACATCAAGAACCCACCGCTTCGCGTGTGGGTATGTTCTCCCGCACCGCCAAGATCTCAAGGATCTGTAGGCTGCAACATCAAGAACCCACCGCTTCGCGTGTGGGTATGTTCTCCCGCACCGCCAAGATCTCAAGGATCTGTAGGCTGCAACATCAAGAACCCACCGCTTCGCGTGTGGGTATGTTCTCCCGCACCGCCAAGATCTCAAGGATCTGTAGGCTGCAACATCAAGAACCCACCGCTTCGCGTGTGGGTATGTTCTCCCGGGCTCCTGATGCTATCTCGATTCCTCGGCCGGAACCAGCATTGAAAAGTCCACCATTTTCCGCACCAGCGATGGATCTAGTCGCACCCCTTTTTCTTCCGCAATCGCGTCGAGTGCCTCTTTGGTCGGGCGCCCATCGAAATAGTGCAGCAGATCGATCATGCCTCTGGGAATCTCCACCGGATCGTAGTCACTATAGGTGGTAACGCGAGCCGCGTTGTGGGTTATTTGCACGAGTCGCATGGTGCCGACCGTCAGTGCACGGGGTGTTTCATCCGACGTCAAACGCCGGTAGGCCTGTTTGGTTAGCCGGGCTTGCACGCTCACATCCGGCCCGCATATCGCAAGCACGTCCTGCCAGGACAGAGGATCAACCAATCCCGCGCAGGCAATATAGAACTCATGTTCGCGCCCAGCCCACTTGCCCCAGATTCGGGCGTAGCTCTCCCGGTCAACCCGATTGTCCAGCGATTCTAATGTCAACCCGTCTGCTTCCGTTTTCTCCCTCCTGGCAAACAAATGCTGCAAAATATCGTCGCCGAGATTGAGCTCTAGCAAGCACCATCGGGATAAGTCCTCCTCGACAGCCATCAATAGTTGATGTAGGGACTTCCGCCAGAAATCGATCCCGACTTCTCCCCGCAGGTGTTTGCAGAACCAGGTGGCGCAGGTCGATTCTCGATGGCGCCAAACGCCGCAGTGCCCTCCGTCCGAGATGTAGTGCGGACAAACCAGGGTCCCGTTGCGTCCAAACGTACCGGCGCCGGATTGCTCGTACAGCACCTTGAACACCGGCGACTGCGCCAATCCAAGCGGTGTGACCGCGATGCCGTTGGCGATTCGTTTTATTACTGTAGCCCTTCCGGGCTCGGCGGTTGGATCGCCGTCGGCAAGAATTCTTCCTACCAGGAAATTACGCAACGTGGGAACGTAAGTGCAGCACTTGATGGTGGGAGAAAAGTAATGTTCACGGGAGTCGCGCTGCTCTCGTTCGGGAGGCAGCATTGCGCAATTGTCGCAGGTGGCGCGGCTCTCACGAGGGATCGGCCCTGGCAGGAGATCAGACATCCATCCAGCAAACAGGGGCGGAATCGCTTCATTCGGGCTCGGAAGCGGTTCGCCGTTGCTGCCTGGATAACTCATTAAAGGCCTCCGCGAGTGGGTTAATGCTTACTCTTATGCTGCCAAATCAACTGAAAGAAATTGGAGGTATACTTCCCGATTGTCCATCTAGCCTTGTCGCGACGAAGGGCTCTTTCCCTATGATTTCCCGCCGTCCTTCTTCGGCGCGCTCGGCCTGACTTTACTATGTCTGCGCGTGTGTCTGCGGTGTTGCACCATGGGCTTCAGCTTCAAGTCCTTCTTGGTGTCGTCTTTTTTCTCCTGAAGTACCGCTGCCGGAAGTACACCGCCGTTCGGCTGCACGATTGCGCCAGGCCCGAGCGTTGTTGCCGGAGTAGCAGCGGTAACCGCAGCAGCCCCGGTTGACCCTATTAACGCAAGCAAAACGTATTTGATAAACGCCATTATCCTTTCCCCTTTTCAGCGAGATTCTGTGTTATCCAGCTCTACCGCTGCAAGCGATGTGATCGACTCGAAACGTTTGTAGCTTTAGTCATAACCTCTGGCTTCACCCTGGAAGCATGCTTCCGAAGCATCGGCCTTGTGCCGCAAATGTCAGCAAAGTCAAGCCACCCTTACCAACATTGTTTGAGGGAACAACTGAAAGCATCGGAGGCATACTTCGCGATTGTCGACCACCTTTCCAGTGTCGGAAAGAACGGCTGTTAGGTTTTGGTGCCTCGCTTCTTCGGCGTTTTCGCGGCATGCCTAGTTTTGGTATGTCTGCGGTGTTGCACCAATGGCTTGATCTTTTTTGTATCGTCTTTTTTGTCCTGATGCACCACTGCAGGAAACACACCCCCGTTTGGCTGCACGATTGCCTCAGGTCCGAGCGTTGTTCCCGGCGTAGCAGCGGGAAGCCCCGCAGCCCCGCTTGATGCGATTAACGCGAGCAAAACGTACTCGATAAACGCCATTATCGTTCCCCTTTTTCAGCGAGATTTTCCGTTATCCAAATCTATCGCAACAAGTTCCCGTCGCGGAGACATCCGACTTATATCGGATTCGGAGGACAGGTGTCACCGGGTATTCTCCTAGCAAACTTGGGGTGCGGCGGGCTTTAAGAAGCGCCCCGATGATCGAGGGGCACCCTGAGGGTCACGTTTGTTCCGTTCCCCGTGGGTGACGCGACCTCCAGACTCCCGCCGAGTTTATTTGCTCGAAGACGCATGCTCTCGATGCCGTGACCGTCAGTTGTGCGGGTCGCGTCGCAGCCCCGTCCATTGTCACTCATTTGGAGATTTAGCCAGCCGCGTTCAATCTGCAGTTCGACGTTTGCCTTACTGCAGCCAGAATGGCGAACAATATTGTTGATGCTTTCCTTGAAAATCAGAAAGACCTCGCGCCGCAGATCGGCTCCCACCCTCAAGTCGCGGCCGGGGTCGGGCGCGCGAAAATGAAGCTCGATCTCGCCGGCTCCACAGATGTCGTCCGAAAAACGTCGCATTCTCTGCACTAGATCGCGGAGCTGATCTCTCTTGGGATTGACCGCCCAAACGATATCGCTCATCGCATCAACGGTGTCGCGCGAAGTGGCTGCGATCGTCGAGAACCATTCTTTCAGTTGCAGGTCATCGCGCGAAAGCCGCCCGCGAGCTACTTCGCTTAGCATTGCAATCAAAGAGAGATTCGCCCCGATATCGTCGTGCAGATCAGTAGCAATCCGCGTCCGCACGCGCTCTAGTTCGACCAGCCGCGCTACCCGGCTGCGGTGCGCGGCATAGATCGCCAATCCTAGGGCCGAGGCTGCCAAGATGAGGAACCACCAACGCTGCCAAAGCGGGGGCAGGATGCGGAACCGGAACGCGGCCGCTTCAGTGCTGACGATTCCTTCTTGATTGATCGCTCGCGCTAAAAACTGATAAGACCCCGCAGCCAGGTGCGCGTAGTTGATTGACCTCTCCTCAGTCGGCGTGCTCCAGTCTGGGTCCACTCCTTCCAACTTGTATTGATAGCGAAGCTCGTGCTCGCCTTGAAAACTCAGGGCAACGTACTCGATGAGTAGATTGTTGCGGGAGGCCGACAGTTCAAGCTCTGCTAGACGACGCGCGCCGGTCTCTGGCAGCGGAAGCTCTTCACCGGCGATCTGCACCCGGCTCAGATAAATTGGCGCCGGCAGATCCATTCTGCGCTCTGCGCGCGGGTTGAATTTAGAGAGCCCAAGAGTCGTGCCGACCCAGATGTTGCCATCCCTATCCTTAAGGCAATGGTTGATGACATCGCTGGCGAGCCCGTCGTCCGTATTGAAGTGACGAATACGTTCGGTCGTCAGGTCGAGCTGATCGAGGCCCTTGCCTGTCCCAAAATACATGCGTCCGAAATCATCTTCGGCAATCGCCCAGACGGCGTCGCTCGCCAGGCCATTTGCGGTCGAGTAGTTGACGAACTGCGGATTCTCCGCAGTTGGATCTTTGGCCATCGAGACGCCGTTATAACGCAGTCCGATCCAAAGCCAGCCTCGACTGTCTAAAAAGAAGGCCCGCGGTTGGGTTTTCGGCAGCTCTTCAGTCGGTTGCAGCACGACGACTCGCCCGTTGACCAGTTTTCCCAACATTCCATGGGCGCCCAGCCAGAGAGCTCCCGAACGGTCATTAATCATGCACTGGATGCCGTTGAACGGCGTCATGACGCTCGGCGAAAAATGATGTTCGACGGTGAGCCGGCCCTTTCGGGCAGGATCGAAATAGTATAGGCCCTGATCCAATGCGCTGATCCATATCTTCCCTGTTCGATCTTCGTAGGGATCGCCAAGAATATTTGTCTCAGCCACGCCGTTTGCGCTGGTGAACTTGTGACCTCGGAGCAATTGCAACTCAGGCCCTTGAAAACGGAACAAGCCGGCGTTGGTGCCGATCCACCAATCACCGAATTGATCCTGGATGATGCGTTCATTGAGATCGTTGAAGGGTGGCGCCTGCGATTCCGGGAGGGTCTTCGCTTTCTCTGCGACAATCTCGACCAAGCCGCCATTCTCAATACTCGCGAAGATGCGTCCCCGCGGATCCTCGATCACCTTACGGACATTTTGGTTCGGCATCCCCTCGGTTTTGGTGAAGCTGACAATCAGCTCGCTGGAGAGTTTGCACACGCCGCCGCCAATGCTGCCAATCCACAGGTTGCCATCCCGATCTTCAGCTAAAGACAAGATGCCGTTGTCGCTCAACCCTTGAGCGCTTCGGTAGAGGGTTTGCTTCCCATCGTGATACTTGACCAGCCCATCCCACGTACCGATCCAGAGCGCGCCAGCAGAATCGCCGAGGATGGTGTTGATCCCCTGATCTGGCTTGAAAGTCAGCGGGAGTCTCTGCCATCGTCCGCGACCTTGGCCTTCGGAGGGCGAGGTCAGTTCAAAAACCTCACGCTGATTCGCAACCAGAAGTCGGCCCTGGCGATCTTCAGTAATGCTCACGATCTCAGCGCGCCCCACCTCATCGTCCGGGCCATACTTGATGATTTGATCCTGGACTATTTCGATCAGCTCGTTTTGGATTCCAAACCAGAGGCGCCCGTGACGGTCGGCGAACGCGGCCATCTCCATCTCTAGGTCCCGGTGGGGCACGATCGACTCGAATCGGATGTTGTCGTTTTGCTCCGGTTTGGCTCGATAGATCCCGAGATCGGTGGCGCACCAGAGGTTATTCTGTAAATCAAACAGGAGAGCGTTCACGCGGTTAGAAGCTTCCGAGTCCCCGACCTGGAAACTTACGAACTTCTGCCTCACGCTGGGTGCAGCTTTGGCTGGGACGGAAGTCGATGCCTGCGGATCATCAATCAGGCGGGCGACGCCGCCGCCGTTGGTGGCCACCCAGAGGCAACCTCGCCTGTCTTCAGCGATACCATTGATGATCGGATCTCTCAGCCCATCGCGCTGACCATAGTTGACAAAGCCGTAGCCGTCGAATCTGCTAAGTCCTTCCCAGGTGGCAAGCCAAAGATAGCCTTTCGCGTCTTGATACATGGCAGACACGTGACTGTGGGCGAGGCCATCGGAGACATCATAGTGCCGGATCGAAAGCTGCTGAGCGTAGACCAGGTGAGTGCCTTGCAAGAATGCCACGGCCACGCATTGCCCAATGGCCACGACTACACAACTGATGGTTCGACTGAAGCGTCCGTGACCCATAGTTTCCGCTTTCAAGATGACGTCTCACATTGTAGGCGTCGACACGCCGCGGGGAGATTTGGAGCGAAGCGCGGTTGTCCGGGAAGTGTAGCATCCCGTTCAAGGACTGAGGAGCTTGATTCTGTGGAGCCGGCGAAGGGATTCGAACCCCCGACCCTCTGATTACAAATCAACAGCGATTGTACAATGGTAAACATCAACACACAAAAAATATCGTTTTTCTTGGCTTTTTCGCACTTTCTTGTTTCTTCCAGTTCGGTGATGTGTGTAGAATGCGCGAGAAAGGTGTAGACGGAGGTGTAGACGATGGCCAACTACGTCGAGCGCAACGGAAAGGTCTATGCACGCAAAGTGTACCGGGATTCGAAGGGCAAGAAGAAGCAGATATGGCGTGTCGCGGAAAGCAGGTCAGATGCAAAGCAGATCGTCCGTGACATCGAAAACGAACTTGAGCGGGGCACGGAGAGCTTTGAAAACCGCGACACGTTGAATGAGTTCTTGGATAAGTGGCTAGCAACTGCAAGACAGAAAGTGTCTCCGCGGACCTATGAAGATTATGTTGGGTTGATGCGACTGTACGTGCGTCCCGCTCTGGGAACAAAGAAGCTTACTGCGGTGCGGCCCTTGGATGTACAGGAGTTTGTGAATGGAATGGTAGATCGGGGCTTGTCTCCCCGTACTGTGAGGTACACGCATTCCGTGTTGCAGCGTGCATTCAAGCGGGCGATTAGATGGAAGCTCCTCGTTAGTAATCCAGCTTCCGACCTTGAGCTTCCAAAGAATGTCAGGCGGGAGATGACCGTTTTGACACCCCAGCAGGCCGCTGCTTTTGTGCGTCAGGCCCATAAGGGCAAGCATGGACTGATGTTCGAGCTCGCACTGCATACCGGCATGCGCCCGGAAGAATACCTGGGGCTGAAGTGGGGCGATATCGATCTTCAGGCCGGGACAGTAACTGTTCAGCGGACGTTGGTTTGGAAGCGCTGGAAGAATGAATGCTACTTCGGCGAGCCTAAGACGGCCCGTAGTCGCCGAAGCATTCCGCTACCAGGACATTTGGTCAAGGGGCTGCGAAGCCACAAGGTAAAGCAAGCGAGGCAACGGCTCAAGGCGGGCCCGGGCTGGACGAACCACGACTTGGTGTTTTGCTCCGAGGTGGGAAAACCGCATTCGATCAGGAATCTCCAACGACGCCATTTCAAGCCCATACTTGTCGACACAGGGCTGCCGGATATCAGGTTGTATGACCTGCGGCATACGTGCGCGACATTTCTCCTCCTGGCTGGGGAGAACCCAAAAGTGGTATCTGAGCGGCTGGGTCACGCCTCCATAGTGCTGACACTTGATACCTACTCACACGTTCTACCATCGATGCAGCAATCGGCAACTTATAAACTAGAAAAAATGCTAAAGAGGAGATAGGGAGACATTGCCCTAACCTTCACTTAGGCGCCGCGGTCCCTTGCTCGGCCTTAAATCGCTTCCACTGCTCATAATAGCGTGCGACGTTCTGCTTGAAACGCGGATGCAATATCTCATCCCGAGCATCACCGACGTAGGTGTTCCCAGCTAGGAAAATAGGGATCAACCTTCGTGAGATAACTGACGAAATCTTGCATCTCAGGTATGGCTTCTATTATTTGCTGTACGGTGTAATAACGCTTTGTAGACTTCACACTGTAAAACTTCTCAAGCGCCATTGCTATTATTGCCCATTCAGTGCTCCGCGAACATAACGCTTCCAGACCCTAGGAGCACTACCAAGCCCAAATCGCGAGGGTTATTTTCACAACCGCTCATTGATGAAGCCGGGTTTGTAGCGGATGAGTCCGTGACATTGTCAAGCGAGTCAGTCGTCTACCGTGCACTCTTTGCTTTGTATTCAAGGTACGCGTTATAGAACCGCTCCGGCTCTTTCATTACGACGTACCAAATAGGATTTCCCGCTTCGTTGTGCTGGGTCAGATCCTTGTATTCTTGTCTCTCGCTCCAGGTAGGATAATAAGGATCTTGCGAGATCACATAGTTTGTGAGATCCAACAATTCCTGGTCCGAGAGGGAGATCTTGTGCCGGAGCCTTAGACTATTTCGGATGGCCTCGTCACACGCATTGATACCTTCTATTTCCTTAAGGCTTTTAACAACAAGGTCGTAGCGATTCCTCTCATCATCGCGCTCACTGGTATCAAAATGGGCCGCTCGCATTCGTTTAAGCAACGCCCGCATCGCCTCTATTGCGGTTCGCCCTTCCTGTGACGCCCTCATCCGGACAACGTTTGAGTCGATGTACCCGAGGAATCCCTCTGCGGCGTCAGATCGAGCGTTTTTTTCTTTAGTGGCTCCTTCCGGTCGCGTCGGATCATACGCTTCGATAACTTTAGCCAGGTAGGGCACAGCTTTGAGGCCATCGCGGCCAATATATTTCTCCAGCAAATCCTCGTAGTCCGAGTCCGAGAGGCCATGCCGCGCATATTCCTGGCAAGCTTCCTCGACACGCTGCTCTGGGGTCATGCGCGCAACCTCGGTCTCCGACTTATGAACCCCGAATTGCGGATAAATATCCTCTGGAGAACGGTCCGAGCCTAAAAGTATGAGAAACACTACTGCTACTCTGATACATCCTCCGTCAGACCTCGTGCTTCAGAAGATTTCACCCAGGTGCCCCGGCGCTAGGGCGGGATATTGACCCCTACGTCTTGCCGCTAACAGAGCACCTGGTCAAACTAATCCGCCGCCGCCACCGCCTCTCACTGTGCGGGCCGCGCCAGCTTGTTTAAATCGCCCGATATGACAGGTTAGCAACCATTTAACACAGCTATCGCGGGACCCTTATCTTGAAGTTCAGGTAGGCCTTATAGAACGGCTCAACCTTCTTGACCACTAAATACTGGAGAGGATTTCCGGCCTCGTTGCGCCTGTTCATATCTTTGTATAGTTCCGTCTCACTCCAACCAGGATAAGTGGGGTCTTGCAGGACCAGATAGTTGGCGAAATTCAGCGTCTCGGAATCCGATAGCGAGATGTTGTATTTCAGTCTGAGCGTGTCTCGGATGGCCTCGTCGCGCAAGTTGATCCCTTGAATGCTCTTAAGGCTGAAAGCGAGGATCTCGTAGGTATTCCTCCGATGATAACTCTCGCCAGTATCAAAATGGGCTGCTCGCATTCGTTCGAGCAGCGCCGTCATCGCCTTAATTGCTTTTCTTCCTTCGTCTGACGCTCTCAGCCGGACGACTGTCTCGTCCATCTCAGATAGCAAGATCGACGCGGCATCAAAGCGCTCGCTCCTCTCCTTGCCTCCAGCCTGAAGTCGCGCAGGATCATAGACATCAATTATCTTAACTAGGTGAGGCACAGCTTTGACACCATCGTGGCCAATGCAACTTTCAAGCAAATGTTGATAGTCATCGTCCGTAACACTATGGCGGACATACTCGGTGCAGTACTCTTCGACACGTTGCTCCGGGGTCATGCGCGCAATCTCAGTCTCCGACTTGTGCCGACTGAATTGCGCATAGGCATCATCTGGAATCCAAGGCGATCCTAAAAGGACGAGAAACACCACTGCTAATCTCATAGACCCTCCTGCGGACGTCGTGCTTCAAGACCGGTACCAGGTGCGCTGTCGGCCTAACGGGATAATTGTGACTCAACGTCTTGCCGTTAACAGAGCGCCTGGTCAATCTTGATTCTCACATCAGGCGGTTTACGCGAGGTGTTCTCCTCCGTCTCCGCGGCCACCCACCGGAATGGAGACCAAAGTTTTCAATTGTTCAAATTGTCTGGTTCACTATCGGGATATATGAAGTTGAAACTCTTACCAACGAGCCAAGGTACTCACGCACCGCCAGGGAGTGCTCTTGACTGGGTAAGATGAGCAACGCAATAAACCAGGACAATTATCGCTAACGCGAGTCTGAAAAAGTCCCACGCTCCTTGAGCGTAAGAGATCCAATAGCTGAAGACAGCCAGAGACAACCTTGGCAGCTCTATGGCCGCGGAAATGGAAAGCCACTTTTCGAAGCCACGATATATCACCCATGCACTAAATACTGCACCGCCAACGTAACCCCAAGTCTTGCCGAACCGCATTGAAATCGTTGCCGCCAGAAGCAACAAAGCCTCGGCCATCATTGCTAACGGGGTTCGGATCAAACTGACTTCGGATGCAACGGCACTAGCAACAAACTGCTGAGTGTGCAGCCAACTTCGAGCAACGTCAAAGATTGCATATACGATGAGCAGCAGCCACACAATTCTCAGGGACATAACACGAACGAGAAAAGGGTTTCCTAGCTTGTTGTTCACTTTCATGTGTCTGAGTCCTTCGATTCCTCTCAATAGGAAAAGTTCTCCGCGCAGTTCTTCTTTATATCGCTCCATTGAACCTCTGGATTTAGATCATTCGGCGTGAACAATCCCAGGAACCCGCTTCCTTTAGGATCGGAACCGTGCAAGCCTGCTGCATGAAACATCTCAAGGATCAACTCCTTGACGATTCCTGCATTATTGAGGTTGTCAAACGCTGACCTGTTGATCACGACCTGTGCCTTGCCGGTTCCGCCATAAAGGGTCTGTCCAAATCCCTCTCCGACACCGAATTTGCTTGTATTAAGACCTTTGAGCCCTTCCAGAGATACCTGATCGCCGGAAAGGTAGAAGTTGAACCCCGTCTTGCTGAAGAGATCCGTAAGATTGGCTCCGTGGCCAACCTCCGCAGAACGCGCATTGAACCAATCTATGCACTTTTGATTTCCTATTATCTTTCGGATCAAGTCGTCAAGCCGACCCCGTATTTCCGCCCTGGCGTTATTCCACAGCGGCCCCTGCCCGAAGACCTGAAATAAGGCGCGCCAAAAGTCGTTTAGCTCGGAGACGTCTATGCTACTATCCTCGCCGGTCGGGATGATCCAGCCATCACCACGTTTATTACGCACCGCGCCATTCGGGAATATATCGACAGCCCCACTTTGCCAAAACCGGTAGACGATTTCATATTCCGTTATCATTAACCGGATTCCATCCCAATAAATTCCAGGCCCGCCATATGCTGCGTTGAATTGCGCTGGTACGTCTGGGAACAACCCTGAAGGATCGGCCACGTTCACGGGGTCATTCAACGAGTAAGCATATCGATTCATACTCTGCGGCCCGATGCCGCTAATTTTATCCGGTTGCTTGTACCTACCATTGCCCATCTCATACTGGCGGTTTATTGCGTAATCCGTGTTGCTCTCACTGTCACGTTCATAATTCGTAAACCGATGCTTCTCAGTTTCTCCCGTCGTCCCGGCTTCTTCTCCAAACGGCAAGTGATCTTCAGTACCAATGACAGCTCCGCTCGTATCGGTTATCAACCGCGTCGAGAGGCGGTCTTGGTGGTAATACCTCAGCACTCCGCCTTGATCTCGGGCAAGCATCCGCGAACCTGCATAGATATACTCTGAAATCAAAGCGCCGGTAATACCGTTGTATTCGGCTATCACTTGCGAGCCTTCCCACACGCAATGAGTTGTCACCCCATTCGCAACTTTCTTCAGCCGCCAGTTGTTTGAGTCGTACGTGCTTGTCGACGTCACGCCACTATCAACATTCACCTGCCGGCCTTCTCCGTCGTACGCGTAACTGTGTCCACCATCCAACGTGCAGTTCCCGCTCGCATCGTACGAATACGTCACCCCATTAACGTTGGCGATTCGGTTGTTGGCGACACCTCCGGTCGTCGATATCGCGATGTTTTGGAGCTGGTTGCCCCCAGACACTGCATCCCACATGCCACCTCGATTGCCCCACCGATCGTAAGAATACCTTCGGCCCCAGGTGCTCCATCCGCTCGCCGTTAGAAGCCGCGCCGAGTTGTCGTAAGTGAAGCCTTGGCTGCGCGATGCGTTGTTGATCGTGCCGCTGATACTCATCAACTGTCCGCTGTTCCCGGCGGTCGTGCCTACTCCGCTTCCGCCAGCGCTTGCCGAGGAGCCATAGCTCAGGCTCATTAAAGTCGAACCCTTCGTCGCAGTCTGGCTCGTCAACTCTAAACGATCCGCGCTGTAGCCGTAGCTCTCGTTGACACCGTTCGCCAAAGCCTCGCTCGTGACTTGGCCCGCGTTGTTGTACCCAACCGACGTCATATAACTCGACAGCAGATTGCCCGACGAGTCCACTTTATCCAGGCCGCTCATTCTCCCTCGCATGTCATGATTCGTGCGCACACGCTTGCCCGAGGGATAGATCAGCGTCGTCACCTGATTTGCCGTGTTGTAGAGATATTGCGTCTGGTAGCTCCGGGCGTCTATCACGCGAGTTTTACTCGAAAGCCGAACCAGGGTGTCATCAACGTAGCTCTCGATTCCAGCCTGATCGGTGACTTGACTCACCTGACCGTTTCCAGGCTGCGAAGAGGTGTAGTTGTTGTAACTGATCGTCATGTCCGAAGTGGCAGCCACGCCGGAAGGTAATGCCGGTCGGATCGTTCCAGCATCATCGCCGCCAATTCCAGTATACCAAACCTGAATCGGCCGGTTCAGCGAGTCGTACTTGTAATGAGCCTCGACTCCACGAGCGTCTGTTCGCTTCAAGACCTCCGATGAATCGTTATATGTGAACGAGACCGTCCCACCCTCCGGCGTCGTCTGGCTTGTCGCTCGAGAAAGCGCGTCATACACGAAAGTACGGAGCTGATTCCCCTGATTCACCTGAATCAGGCTGTCGAGCACATCATAAGAATAGGTCGTCTGATAGTTCACAGAATCAAGCACTCCAGT
>CAZOOE010000160.1:0-12616 GCA_964581275.1 uncultured Clostridia bacterium | reverse complement strand
TTCGTGAGGCAACGACTATTGTTTCGATTAGATTTTTTGGTGAGGCAACGGGGCATCGCAAAAGTCGCGTTCGATTGCGGTTGCGAGCCCTGACGGAGATCGCGCGAGGGCCCCACAGCGAGATAGATTTGTCCGCTCGAAGCTCCTGCGTTCGTGTCCCAGATTACTCTCGCTGGCATCCGGTTGCTTAGCCGGGAACAGGTAGCAGGTTGTCGCTAGGGCAAAGAGTATTTTTCCACTGCGGTTGTAGTCTGTATAATCACGGACTCCTGTGACAATTAGCTTGCGGCGTGCCGGTGGTGGGAAACCTGTTCACAAAGCCGCGGCTGATGTTGCGCTGACCAATGAGAAGAGCGATCAAGTCTTCATTGCTTGTGATAGTAGCGATCCTGGTGATCGGGTTCTTATTGCTGCGCGCTTCTGGAAAGCCTGAAGCGCCTCGGCAGCCAATCGAGTTCGATCATTGGCAGCACGTGACCAAGAAGGATGGCCCGGAGCTCGAGTGTACGTTTTGTCACGAGAATGTGGATAAGTCGTCTCACGCGACGATTCCAAGTATCACGACCTGCATGGGCTGTCACGAATCGACCTTGACTGAGAGCCCGGAGGTGGAGAAGCTGGCGGCGTTCGCCGAGCGCAAACAGCAGCCGCCGTGGCGTCGCGTGTATTGGCTTGAGCCTGAGGCGAACGCCTACTACACCCACAAGCCGCACATTCGGGCGGGAGTCGAGTGCACAATCTGCCACGGAAAGATCGGAGAGATGCACCGGGTGCGGCGCGAGGTTAATCAGACGATGGGATGGTGTATGGACTGCCATCGTTCGCGAAGCGTTAGTGTGGATTGTTACGTCTGTCATCGGTAGAAACACGTTTCTGGTTTGTGGTTTCGGGTTCGCAACTCCCAACCAGAAACTAGAAACCAGAAACCGAATTTTATGAAACGTCGCGAGTTCATAATCCTGAGCGGCATCGGAGCCACAAGCGCTTCGCTGCTCTCTGCCTGCGGCCATCCTGAAGAGAGACTAATCCCCGCACTCATCCCCGATGATGAGTACATTCCGGGCATCGATTACTGGAAGGCGAGCACTTGCGGGATGTGCCCGGCCGGGTGCGGGATCATCGTTCGCACTCGCGAGCATAAGGCTAACAAAATCGAAGGCAATCAGCTTCATCCGGTGAACCGCGGCGCGTTGTGCGCGCGAGGCCAGGCGGGACTTCAAGTGCTCTACAATCCCGATCGCATCAAAGGCCCAATGAAACGGATCGGCGAACGCGGTGAAGGGAAGTGGGAAGAGATTAGTTGGGATGAAGCGATCAAGACGCTTGCAGATAAGCTGCACGAAATAAGAAGACAAGGCGACGACGACTCGGTCAACTATTACACCAATGATCCGTCGGGGGTGAACGGAATCGCAGCCGCTCAGTTTAGATTAACGCACGGCTTCCCCAAACTGTATCAAGCGCCAGTTCACAACCTGAATATCGTGGCTGGCTATTCCAAGAGTTTTGGCAAGTGGGGCGTGCCGACCTTCGACATAGCCAACGCAACCTACTTGCTATCCTTTGGCGCGCGGTTTTTGGAAACCTGGTTCTCGCCTGTAATGTACTCTCTCGCCTACGGGGAATTTCGTCGCGGCGGCAGAAAGACACGCGGCAAGTTCGTTCAGATAGAGCCCCGGATGTCTCTCACCGCGGCTAACGCGGACGAGTGGCTGCCCGCAGCGGTGGATGCCGAGGACTTGGTGGCATTGGCAATGGCGCAAGTGATCGTCCGCGAAGGCTTGCAGAAAGGCAGCGTGGACGGATGGGTCGCAACAGAGCTTGAGGAATATGCGCCCGGAGAAGTAGCCGAGTTGGTAGACATTCCCGCAGAAAAGATCACCCGCATTGCGCGCGAATTCGCATCTTCGGAACGGCCGCTGGCAATCGCCGGTGAGTCTGTACCATCCCGACTCGCGACGCCGGCTAAAATACAGGCGATCAACCTGCTAAATACTCTCGCCGGTAATGTGAACAAGCGTGGAGGGGTCTTTTTGCCGCCGGACAACCAGTTCGACCCCCTCCAAGCTTTTCAAACTCAGTACCCGTTTACATACAGCGGGACCGAGTGGTTTGAGGGAGATTGGCATCTGGGTTTTGACACCGCCCTTCTAATTGACCAGATCAATCCGCTGTACTTCTTGCCTGGCCTAGACAGCCAATTCCGATCCCTTCGTTTCATCGCCAGCTTCTCAGCGTTTATGGACGAAACTACAGCACTGGCGGATCTGATTCTGCCGGATCACACATACCTTGAAAGCTGGGATATCAGAGCAACTCAGGCAATCGGTGAAAGCGCAGTGGCAACCATCAGCGCTGCCGTTGTGAAGCCTGAGTTGAACACGAAGCAGACCGCGGACGTGTGGATTGCGCTAAGCCAAGAATTTGGCAGACCGCTGCCATTCACCTCGGCCGAAGATGCCGTCCGGCAAGCAATAGTTAATCTTCCAAAACTTGGTCGAGCAGCTACGGGGGAAGCCGACGAGTTTTCGAAAAATGTGATTGAGCGCGGCGTTTGGACGGGGGGCAGATACGAAGAATCAACGGCCAGCACGTCACAGCGCATCGAGGAGCTGAAGCGAGATGCTCAGCGCTCGTTTGCTGAAGCCAAGTCAAATTACGTTAAAAGGTACAAGACGACCGACAATGAGTTTCCGTTTGCCTTGTTGGCCTACGAACATACAGCTTTGGGATTCGGCCAGCACGCGAACTTGCCCTCGCTTCAGGAGCTTCCTGACTCCATGACCTCGGTGATGTGGGGAAGCTGGCTGGAGATACATCCAAAGGTGGCCGAGGGCTTCGAGATCTCAACCGGCGATTTGGTCAGGATTGAATATGGGTCGGGAGCTCCTCCACGGGATGCGCACGATGGCAACAAGAGCGCTGTGGTGGCAAAGGAGAATGAGTTGGTAGTTCCTGCCGTTCTGAACCCAGCACTTCGCCCTGACGTCGTTGCTATGCCCTATGGTCAAGGACACGTTTCTTATGGGCGCTACGCAAAAGAACGTGGTGTTAATGCGGTCATATTGGCACCGCTAAATCCAGGTCGGCAACAATCACAAACAGGGTCGGAAGTCATCCGAGTCAAATTATCCAAGGCATCAGGGAATGGGCAACTGATCCGATTTGGTACTGACCTCTGGCAGCAACTTGAGAGGAAGCGCTAAAGAGCTGATGAGCGACGCTAAATCAAGCAAGCCTCAGTGGGCGATGGTGATCGATCTCGATCGGTGCACCGGATGCGAAGCCTGCGTAGTCGCCTGCCGGGTCGAGAACAACATCCCTACCGTCGGGCCCGAAGAAGCCGCCAAGGGCCGCTCGATAAATTGGATTCGAGTCGAGCGCTACTTCGAAGGCGAATACCCCGACGTAAAGGTCAAGTTCATGCCGGTGCTCTGCCAGCACTGCGAGGAAGCTCCCTGCGAGCCGGTATGCCCGGTCTATGCGACGTATCACACCGACGAAGGCTTGAACGCGCAGGTCTACAACCGCTGCGTCGGCACTCGCTACTGTGCAAACAACTGTCCGTACACCGTGCGCTTCTTCAACTTCTTCGATCCCAAATGGGATGCCCCGCTCGAAAAGGCATTGAACCCGGAAGTGTCAGTGCGAACGCGAGGGGTGATGGAGAAGTGCACCTTCTGCATACAGCGCATTCACAAAGGCGAAGACAAGGCCAAAGACGAAGGCCGCGAGGTCCGCGACGGTGACGTGGTGCCGGCGTGCGTTCAGACCTGCCAGACCAAGGCAATGTACTTCGGGAATATCAACGATCCGGAGAGTGAAGTATCCCGACTCTCAAAGAGTAACCGGGCGATGCGGTTGCTCGAAGACCTGGGAACGAAACCACGTGTAATCTATTTGAACAAAGGAGACTGAGGCGCCTGCAGTTCAGGCGTTAGCCTGGTAGTAGGTCGGTCAAGCGGGCACTACTAGGCAGAAGCCTGAACTCCATGCACGTCTGAACTCCATGCACGTCGGCGTTCGTTGCGTTAAAATCTGATGTCAGAACGACGACCCACAAACGCCAAGATCGACTCCGACGTCCTCGGGCCGGTGAGCAAACCCGGGTGTGGGTGGTACGCGACTGTCACCTCGAGCGGGCTGCTAGTGCTTGCTGCGGTCGTTGCACTCGGCTATCAGTTCTCTCGCGGACTGGGCGTTTGGGGAATCAATCGCCCAGTCTTTTGGGCGCTCGATATCACAAACTTTGTTTTCTGGATCGGAATATCGCACGCGGGCACGCTGATCTCCGCGATTCTGCGAGTCACCGGAGCCGAGTGGCGCAGGCCTGTCACGCGATGCGCCGAAGCCATCACGGTCTTCGCTCTGATGATCGGCGCGTTGTTTCCGATCATTCATCTAGGCCGGCCGCAGTTATTCTACTGGCTGATTCCTTATCCCAACGAGCGCGGGCTGTGGCCCAACTTCCGCTCGCCGCTTGCCTGGGACTTCTTTGCGATCAACACCTACTTGCTAGGGTCGATAATCTATCTATACCTTCCGCTGATCCCGGACCTCGCGTTGTTGCGAGATAAATCGCGCGGGCTGTTGCGTCGCTTTTACAGTGTGTTCAGTCTTGGTTGGCGAGGAACCGAGCGCCAATGGGACCGGCTGGAACGCGCAGTGCGAGTGATGGCGGTAGTGATCATCCCGGTCGCAGTCTCCGTCCACACGATCGTCTCTTGGGACTTCGCGATGACGATTCGACCGATGTGGCACTCTACAATGTTCGGACCTTACTTCGTCGCCGGCGCGATCTTTTCTGGCATCGCGGCGTTGATTCTGGCGATGGTGGTTATCAGGCGAGTGTTTCACCTCGAGGAGTATTTGCAGCCGGTTCATTTCAATAATCTTGGGCTGCTGCTGTTGACGATGAGCCTTATCTGGTTCTACTTCACGTTTGGCGAATACTTGACTGCATGGTACGGAAACTCCCCTGAAGAGATGGCTGTGTTTCGCTCGAAAGTAAGCGGTGAGTATGCGCCGCTATTCTGGGGAACGGTCGTCTGCTGCTTCGCTATTCCGGCGCCGCTGCTTGCGATAAAACGATTCAGGACGATTAGAGGAACGATGATCGCCTCCTTGCTGGTAGTTGTCGGAATGTGGTTTGAGAGATTTCTGATCATCGTTCCGACACTCACTCAGCCGCGCTTTCCGTTCAGCTGGGGGTCGTATAAGCCGACCTGGGTTGAGCTGACTTTGACTGCCGGAACGTTTGGCTATTTTGTTCTGCTCTACGCGATCTTCACGAGACTGTTCCCGATCATCGCATTGTGGGAATACAAAGAGGGGTTGCCTCTGGGCGAGCACGGTGAGCCGACGGTGGTCGGTTTGCCGGATGGCGAGCTTGAAAGCGCCTGAACCGAACGGCTATGGAAATCAGAGTCTTTGACACTCGAAACGAAGCTGTCGCCGCGCTGCACGAGCTCCAGCGTGAAGGCGTGCCGAGATCGTCGATCACCGTGATGTCATCTGAGCCTTTGCATCTTGAAACCGAAGGAGCACCGAAGACTCGAATCGTTGGATTCGCAATCGCCGGCGGCCTGGCGGGTGCGGTGCTCGCGCTCCTGCTGACGGTTTTCACATCACGGCGCGTCGGGTTGGTGACGGGCGGAATGCCGATCGTGTCGTCGTGGGCGTTCGGAATAATCGTCTTCGAGTTGACGGCGTTAGGCGCGATACTGCTGACGCTTGTCCGGATGATTTTCGAAGCGGGCCTAGCGAGACGCGGCTCTCTGAAGCGTTATGACGATGCGGTGGCTGAAGGCAAGGTAGTCATCGCAATCGATGAGACACAGGCGAACTAGCACACACAACGATAGCGCTTGTGAGTCGCAAAGACGCAAAGGCGCAAAGACGCATCAAAGACGCTAAGACGGAAAGTCGCAAAGACGCTAACTCACAAAGCCCAAAGGGGCGAGGTCACGCCGAGGCACCTTCGCGGATCAGCGCACGGCCGATCACCATCCGTTGAATCTGATTGGTGCCTTCGTATATCTGAGTGATCTTTGCGTCACGCATGAACTTCTCGATCGGATAATCCCGACAGTAGCCGTACCCGCCGAACAACTGCACGGCGTCAGTTGCCACCTTCATCGCCGTGTCGGTGGCGAAGACCTTGCACATCGCTGAGATCTTCGAGACGTCTTTCACACCGGCATCGACTGCGCGCGCCGCGGTGTAAACCAAGTGTCGCGCCGCCTCAACCTGCGTTGCCATATCGGCAAGCATGAACTGAATGCCCTGGAATGAGGCGATCGACTGGCCAAACTGCTGCCGATTCTTGGTGTACTCGAGCGCTAAATCCAGCGCTCCTTGTGCAATCCCAAGACCTTGAGCCGCAACAAACGGACGCGCAACGTCGAGAGTCATCATCGCGTGCTTAAAGCCGCGGCCTTCGCCGCCGCCGAGCATCTCAGACGCCGATACCCGACAGTTCCGAAAGTGAGTCTCATTCACCGGCACACAGCGTATGCCCATCAAGTCTTCGCGTTTGCCCAGCTCAAAGCCCGGCGTTTCTCGCTCGACGATAAATGCGGTCACCCCGCGAGTGCCTCGTTCGGGATTCACCGTTGCAAAAACACTGTAGATGCTTGCCGCCGCGCCGTTGGTCGTCCACTTCTTGTCACCGTTGATCACGTAGCAATCGCCGTCGCGTTCCGCGTGCGCCTTCAAACTTCCCGCATCCGAGCCTGCATTTTTCTCGGAGAGACAGAAGGCGATCAGCTTCTTTCCCGAAGCGATGTCAGGCAGATACTTTTTCTTTTGGTCTTCAGTTCCGGCCAGAACGATCGGCAGCGAGCCGAGCGCATTGACCACGTAGGTGCAACCGATGCCACCGCACTTGCGGGATATTTCCTCGACTACGATGCACAGGTTGAGCAGACCCGCGCCCGCGCCGCCATAATCCTTTGGTATCCACACCCCCATCATTCCTTCGCTTTGGAGCGCCCTTATGACGCTCCAGGGATACTCGCCCGTTCGGTCAAGCTCTGCGGCTATGGGGCTCACGTGATTCTCGGCGATGCTGCGCGCCAGGTCTCGGTAGTAAATGTTTTCTTTGGTCAAGAGTTCGTCCACAGATTAGTCCTCCTCGTGATGCGTCAGTGCTCGAATCGACGCAATGATTCGCGGATTGTATAAGCCGAACGCTTGGGCAGTCAAAGTGAGTTGATTGGATAGTGTTTTGGTGTTGCTAGTAGCCCGGGCCGGACTACTAGCTTCTAATGAGAGGCCATCAACAAAACAGGTTCGTTTGACATCGCGGCGAGCTGTTCTTCGGCGTGCTCGCGTAGTTCGGCTGCAGTCATTCGAACCATCTGCTCAAGCCCGAAGGCCGACATCACTCTTTTGGCTACCTCATAACCGAGTAGATAGCCTCCGCGCGGTGGGGCGTCCCCGAGGTGGGTGTGGGTGAACCACTGGCCGTATTGCTCAGGAGGCGCGTTCTCGCGGATTAAATCGAGGAACTGTTTGGCGTTCTGGGCCAGATCCTGCTGCTGTGCTGCCAGCTCTTCCTTTGCGAAATGCAAGACCAGCTCGCGTGGCTCGTAGGGAAAGATTTCTTCAGTGCCAGCGGCCGCCATGCCTTCGATCATCAACGGAATGTGGGCTGCTCGAAACTCGGCGGGGGAGGTTTCATCGGCGTCTTCAAACAGGAACCCGAAATGATATAGGTGGAAAAACTCGTGAGCAATTGCAATCCGAATTTGCTCCCGCGAATAGCCCGAGAGCACTTCGGCTCCCAGGCAAAGAGTATCGGGTATGCCTTCGTCGTTCTGCACCGCCCGCACCGCTCCATCAAACCGGAACATGCTCAGGCCGATGTAAAGGCTGCTCTTATGGTGATACTCGCGGAATCGCCACTTGAAGTAGATAAATGCTTCCAGAAGCGGGCTAATGGCAAGATCGGATATCGATCTGTTGAACTCTCGAACAGCCTCGACCTGGCTGGGTATGCGAATAAGGAATTCATCGAGCATTGCTCGCCGAACGACTGGGTCCGTTGTCCGGTAGACCGCTCGATCGAAGTAATCGCGATGTTTGTTCTCAACCAAACGCCTCCACAGCCGTCGCTGGGCCCCCGGCGGTTTGTCTTTCGCCTGGTCCCAAAAAACGAGGAAGTCGTCAACGATGTTTATGACAGGGTGATTATCGAGGAGTCTTTCGAAAACTGATTGAAACGAATGGGGCCCGGTGTCAGCGAGCGGCGATTGCGCTAATAATAGAATCACCCCGACCGCGATGATTATTCTTTTGAAGCTCGCCATGTATAGCTCCACTTCGTTCTGTCAAGAATACGCCGCTGCTCTGCAACAGTTGAACGCCCAGCCAGGCAGAAGTTGCGGTCAGATTACTCTACGCCAATTCAGGGAAAAGACCAACAGAAAACACAGATCCCTTAGTAACCCAGCGCCTTTATTCTTTCCTGAATGAAATCTTTTGTCGGGGTAGGGGTGATCTTGCCGGCTATCTGATAAATGCGGCACCCATAAGAAAAACCCTCGTCTCTGCCATCCAAGTCCTTGCCATTCACTCTGATAGATGGCGAGCCCTGAAAGCGTACTTTCTCGGCCTGCTTTGGTGATGTGACATTTATCAAGATAAGGTCGGCTCGCACCGCGCTCTCGCGCAAAGCCGCCTTGAGGTTTAACAGGGCCTGCCTATGTCCGGGGCAGCTCTGAAAATACAAAAACTCCACTCTAACTTTTCCGTTGCCACGGGTTGATTCGTCGGTTGGCAGTGTTTTGGTTTCGGCTAGCATGTCCTTTAGCTTTTCCCGGAATACTCCCTCATTGAATTTCGGTGCTTTCAACACACCGCCGAGTTGATGCATCCAGTAGTCAGGCGGGGGCGGGTCTTGTTCCCACTTTGCATCTGGCCCGTAGAGCAGATACACATCCCAGGCGATAAGTCTTTCGGTCTTGAGAACGCGTTCCCAGAGCTTTCCGCTCAAAGACTCGGGATCTGAAAAGTAAGAAACGCGCCTGTCACCAAAGCTCCGAGAGAGGTTCCGCTGTTCGCCCTTGAAGTCACCCCCGAAGATTGGGAGCCAAACGATGTAGGCCCTCACGCGGTCATCGGGAACACTCTTGAGCGTCTTCACCACGTTGGAGAACCCCCAACGGCACATGGGTCAGGTGGGCGATAGAAGCGCAACCAGGCGCAGCTTTCCCGCGTCGCGCTCAAAGGCGTCTTTCAATTGGTCGATACTGCCAAGTTCGAGGATTGCGGCATTCCGTCGCGCCGAAACAGATCGTCGCGACTTCTGTGCTGCGCTGCTCGGAGAAGGAGCGTGTCCGATTACGACGGTGCCCACCAGTATCGTGAGGGCCGCAACCTTCAAACCTACTGCTCGTTGCTTTTTCATCGTCTGTCCTTATGTTTTGCGGCGTGGCTAAGCTCAACTATGACCGGACAGTTTGAAGCTGCTCCGTGTAGCGCCAACTCATCCTCACAGGCCTGCAGGTGGTGGCTAAGGGTGCGGCTGAATGTCCGCAGGACCTTGATCCGCTGATTGGTTTCTGCCAGCTTGGACCGCAGCAGGTCGCGGGTCCGCCGGCATTCATCCAAACCGCCACCGATCACTAACAGACGAATCTCGTCGAGCGAGAAACCGATGTCCTGCGCCTGTTTTATAAGCCGCACGCGTTCTATGGCGTCGACGTCAAATAAGCGGTAGCCGGCTTCCGATCGAGGCGCTTGGGGCAAGAGCCTCAGCTTTTCGTAATACCGAATTGTGTCGACGCTGACCGCAGCGCGCTGCGCTATTTGACCGATGCGAAGCCCCGATTGCGGCACGGAGAGATTGTACACTGTGGAGCTAGCTCTAGAGTCAAGAGCAATTTCTGGAGATCGCGGTTAAGGGGAGAGACTCTCGTAAAGTTCAAACTCCGCGTCCGCCAGCTCATACTTCTCGAGTCGCCGGTAGGCCTTGCTCAAATAGTAGTGTGCCCTTGCGTGTCTGGGTTGGATCGATAGCGCGAGCTTCAACTCCTCTACGGCGCGATTCGTCAGAGCATCGTCCAGCGAGCGTTCGGACTGTATTTCGTATGCCGCGCCGAGCTGGAAGTGGCCCTCGAAGTCGTTCGGCGCGAGCCGCGAAAACTCCTCGAGCATCTGGGCTGCCTCGTCGTAGAGATCAATCTGCATAAGCGCCGTGCCGAAGTTTAGATAGAAGTTTGGAATCGACCGAGTGTACTTAGCGTCGGGAAGCGCCTTGCGATACTCGAGCGCCGCCTGAGCAGTGTCCCCGCTTGCCTGGTAGGCCAGTCCTCGCAGGTGATGCGCGCGGGCGCTGCCGGGATCAATCTGAATGGCGCGGTCGAGATAAGGTACCGAACGAATCAGATCCTGCTTTGTGAGATAAGCCTTGCCGAGATCGATCAAAGTGAAAAAGTGATTGGGGTCGAGCGCCAGCGCCATCTGCCAGGCCTCGATCGCCCCGGTCTCGTCGCCGCGCGCCTGTCGCAGCTCACCCAGGATGTCGTGTGCCTGAGCGGTCTCCGCGAATTCGAATGAGTAATTCACAAACTGCTCGGCGCGTTCCCGGTCATTGTTTCTCACCGCCTCGAGCGCTGCTTGAGTCAACAACCCGGCTTCACCACCCGTGAAGTTCTTACCTCCATCGAGATAGCTCAGGGGTGAAGCGGCGTATGCAAGCAGCTGCTTCAGGTTGCGCACCACCGTTTCTTCCGACGTGCCCACTCGGCGAGGTGCGTTGAATTCGATCAAGGCGTTGTCGTCGGTGTTGAGCCTCGCTCCCGCTGACAGCTTTGTCACCTCGGCTGGTCCAAGGTAATAGCGCGAGATGATTTCGGCGGCTGTTGTGGTGCTGATGCGCTTGAGCTCGGCGCCGATCGTCGGATCGTCAAGGTGAGCCTTGAGAACCGAGAGATCCAGGCGTCGCTCGATCTTGCTGCCAAGCAGCATCAGATCGCCCTCAGCACCGCGAAACAGACATACCTGCGGAAACGCCGCGCGGAAAGTGGCGATCAGCGTTCGAACATCATCAGGAGACATCTCGTAGATCTGGAGCCACTGGCTGAAGAGCCCGTCTTCTTTCAAGCGCTCGGCGCCGCGTTTGAAGTATTCGAGGGTGAAGAGATTTGCCACCCCGGTCACCCACGGATTCGAAGGCTCGGATATGATCACGTCGAACTTCTCATCCGTCGTGTAGATGAAATTGCGGCCGTCGTTCGAGATCATTCGCAGTCGAGGATCATCGAGCGGATGGTTGTTGACGTCTTGAAAGTGGCGAGACGCCTCAATCACTGCCGGCTCGAGTTCGACACAGGTGACTCGCTTGACCGGAAACTGCTCAACTGATCCAAGGGTGACCCCGCTGCCAAGACCAATCAGCAAAACGTCGTCGGTGTGTTCACGCACCAGCAGCGGGAGCGCGCCGATCAATATTTGAGTGGGCATGTCGCCGGCAGTCGAAGCCTCGGGCTTGCCGTTGACTTTCAACACCCGCCCGCCGCCTTGACGTTGAACGGCGACGGTAGCGGTGATGCCCTCCTTATAAAAGATAGTCTCACCCTGTCCGCGCTTCAGATAGTCAAACAGTTCCTGCCTGGTCTTATCGATAAGCTGGGGGGCGTAGCGATAAACCGGGCTTTAAATTAACTCGGGGTCCCACGGCGGCTCGCCCAGAACAACTACGATGATGAGCAGCGCGGACGCCGCGAGACCAACCGTCGCGCTGACATTGATTCGGTTCGGTCGATCTCGTCTCTCGGTCGGGCGTCGAGCGGATGCTGAGAACGCGGCTGCGGCAACGACAAAGTTGAGCGCGACGCACAGTCTTAAGCTTCCCAGCAATCCGAGCCACGGGACAAGAATAAAGCCGCTCGCAAACGAACCGGCGATTGCCCCGACTGTGTTGGCCGCATAAGCGTCGCCAACGGTCCGGCCGGTGGTACGCGCCAGCTTGCGGCTGGAGATGATTCTGACCACCAACGGAAACAACGCGCCCAACAAGAACGTCGGGACTATCATCACGAACGATGCGATCAAAAAGCGCGCGAACAACAGGAGTCCAAACGCGCTGCTGTCAACCCAACGGTAAAGCTGAACGAAGACATAGGGCAGATCGTTGAACATATACGCGCCGATCAATGACGTGAGGCCCACGGCTACCTCGATCACCGCGAACATCCGCACCGGTCTGCGAACGCGGTCGACGACTCGCGAAGCAATCGTAGCTCCAGCGGCGAGCCCTACAAGAAAGGTCGTCAGCATTATGCTGAATGCGTAGACCGAGGATCCGATTATCAACGCGAGCACGCGGCTCCAGATCACTTCGTAGGAGAGCGCGACGAATCCGCTGACCGCGAATCCGGCGATGACGATCGTGATCTGGCCGCGTTCGGCCTCGCTCTCAGGCGATCGCGGAGTCTTTTTCGCGGCTGGTTCCTGAGCTGGGTCCGGGATAACTTCGTGAGGTGTTCGCTCGGCCTGGCGAGACACGGTCAACGCAACAACACCGAGAAGAATGTTCATCGTGGCGGCTGTTGTTGTCGCGGCGTTCATGCCCAACGCCGGAATCAGCACGAAACCGGTGGCCGCCGCT
>CAZOOE010000159.1:0-12631 GCA_964581275.1 uncultured Clostridia bacterium | reverse complement strand
GGGGTAAAGGGTCGGAAGCCGGGCGAGGGTTAACAGGTGGTCTTTGATTACAAGCAGTAGGGTTCCCAGGTTTTCTGCGAGGGTTTATGCAGACATTTGAAATAGGTATTACGGCCGAGTTTGAATCGGCGCACTCGCTGACCGGTGACTTCGGTCCGGCGACCCGGCTTCACGGACATACTTACAAGGTGGAGGTGAGGGTCGAGGCTCGAGACATTGATTCGACCGGGACGTTTTATGACATCGGGCGGCTGCGCGCTGAGTTGAGCTCAGTGCTGCAGCCACTGCACTATCGCAACCTCAACGAAGTTTCCGAGTTCACCGGTACTAACACGACGGCTGAAGTCGTCGCTCGGTACATTCTCAAGGAGATGGCCGACGTGGTGCGAGCCTCGGGAGTCGATGGGCTCAAAGTGACCGTCTGGGAGTCCTCGTCGGCGTTTGCTTCCTATCGGGAGACATTCTAGTAATCAGTCCCGCGCAACGCGCGGGCGTCCGCTCGTGGGCTCCCGACTTCGCGGTCATACTTCGATTACCAGTGTGAGGGACGACCTCGGACGGACGCACCTATTCGACACTCTGCAGAGAGTGCCGGAGGCGCGGCAACCCGTTCGAGCCCCAAAGCGATAGCGTCCTGGCGCAGTCCCCCTAAGCCCACTTCTTGCCAAGCGAATCAAGCCCGCCTTGCGCGAGGTCATCCGGGGACATCACGATCCGAAACTGACAGTTGGCGTTGAAGCTCAAGAACCAGGGCTCCGCAAACGCCGGTATCTGTGAGGCGCGCTCCAAATTGATCACGAGAATCGCGGTCCGGTGGCCGTCCAGTTCTGTGAAATAGACCGCCTCTGGCTTCGAATCCTCCAAGATTCGGCTCAGCGTTTCGCCGGCGGTTCCGTTTCTCACAGCGGTGTTGAACGGTTCAATAGGAAGGGTTGCAGTAAGTAGTACACGCATTGTCGTGTCTCCATTTTGATTGGGTTTGTAGTTCGCCCCTTTATGCAGAAGGTGGACTTGTCTTCGTCGATACGCTTACGATACAAGTTCCGCCCCCAAGTCAGGGCCACTAACTCTTAAGTTAGGTTTGTTCTTTCTTGATCGCGGCGAGGATGCGTTTGAATAACTCGTTGCCGTTGCCTTGATGCCAGCGCCAAACTACAACCAGATCGTGATCGGGGTCGACCCAGATTGTGTTGCTGCCGTTGCCCATCGCGGCAAAACTCGAAGCGGGAGCCGAGGGCCACTGCTTACGTTGTGTGTTGAGCCACCACAGCAAGCCGTAGTCTGGCCCGACCGGACCCGGCGTAGTGGCCGACTGCACCCACTTCTCCGAAATGATCTGTTTGTCGCCCCACTTTCCTCGCATCAGAAACAGATATCCGAATCGAGCTTCGTCGCGAGTGTTGATCCACAAGCCGCCGCCCCATCTCGTTCCGCCGCTGACTGATGTCAGCTTCTTGCCATCGATCATTACATCTGAGTTGTTGTAGCCGTGATATTCCCAGGTGTTTGAGGCCCCAATCGGGTCCATCACACTTTGCTTGATCACTTCGGGCAACGGCTGTTTCCACAGAGTCAGCAGCGAGAGCGAAAAGCGGTTTATGCGCACGTCGTTGTATTCGTAGAAGGAGCCTGGCTCTTTCAACTCGCGAGGCTCCCTGCGGCCCGCGCCGAACTGTTCGACTCCAATGAAGTCGTGCGACTTACCAAACATCGACCCTTCCCACTCACTCGTCTGGCTGGCGTGATGCCGCCAAGTGATCATCGCATTATGCGGCGAATCATAGCCGCCATCCTTTATGTAGTTGCGCACGGGATCGTCTAGACTCTTGATCATCCCGCGATCGATCGTCAGTCCGAGCACCGTAGAGAGGAAGCTTTTGGCTACGCTGTAAGTGGGATCGACGGCGGCGGTGTCGCCCCACTCGGCGACGATGTAGCCGTGACGAATGATGATGCCATTGGTTTCGGCGCGGGTTTTTGGTATGGGCCCGAGCAGCGCACCGAAGGTTTGTACCTGCGTCGAGAAGTCGCGCGGCTGTTTTGACTCCTGAGTCTTCGCGAACGCAATCGCTTGCTCGAGTAGCTCGGCGTTGAATCCGGCTTCAGCGGGGGCCTTGCGCTGCCAGCCGTCACCGGCTGCCGGATAGTATACCGAAGAAGCCGGAGCGGGCCTTTGCCCAACAACTGCGCTGGGGACGCTTGCGAAAAGCGTCAGCAAGATTATTCCCGCGATCAGGGTCCTTCTCATCTTCAGCGTCCTCTCTCGGTTGAAGTAATTGCGCGGAGCGTTGATAACCCGGAAAGCGAACTTATCGCCATTCAATCAAGGTTGTAAAGCCGGATTGCGTCTGGAAGGCTCCACAGGACTTTCGCAATCTCCACGCTAGAGGCGCCAACTAAACCCGAAAAACTATTAGGCGGACTGAGGGGGTTCGGTAGTATAATTGACGCGATCGATTCAAATCGCTCAGACCGCGATGGCGATCTGCAAGAGATACTTCAAAAACAGATCCGAAGAGACGGTTATCACTGCCTCGGCTGCGCGCCCCAAGGCGCGTCGTCGAAGCTAGTGGGCGCCAGCCAACCTGATGGTGTCCTGAGAGCAAGACTCTAGACGCGCGAATCCCCAGGCGCTTCTGAGAAAAAAACTTTACAACCTTGGCTATGCTGCTGATTTGTCTTTTGACATCGGCTCGGCGGGAGGAACCAAACGCTCTTTGTTCGACTTTAAATGACGAGGTAGATCAAATGAAGGTGTCTTCGTTCTCCGATATTGAGGCTGAGTTTATCAAGCGTGCTCACACTGCAGTCTGGTGCAGCGTTGCTACACTCGACACTAGGAATCGCTTGCGATCGCGAGTGCTTCATCCCATTTGGGAAGGAGCCACGGGTTGGGTGGCTACGGGCCGCCAGTCTTTAAAGGCCAAACATCTGGCTCACAATCCGTATGTGTCTCTGACCTACTTGGCGGACCCGGTCAAGCCGGTGTATGCCGATTGCACCGCTGAGTGGCAGGATGATATGGCAAGTAAGCAACGCATCTGGGATCTGTTCCGTGCAGCTCCGCCGCCGCTAGGTTATGACCCCAAGCTCTTCTTTGGCACTGTGGAGAGTCCCGGATTCGGAGTGTTGAAGTTAACGCCCTGGCGTATCGAACTCTTCGACATCTCGAATCGAGACAACCCCAAACAAGTCTGGCGACGTTGATGGAAGCGCACTCAGGGAAGAAACCCGGTATAAGCTCCGTCTAATGGCAAATCGCTAAAAGGAGACCTTGCTTATGAAGCGCAACCGGATCTTTATCCCTCTGATCCTCGGCCTTTTTGCCCTTTCGCTGCAAACGCCCAAAACCATTGCATTTTCCGACCCTATCGGCGTCTTTGCCCGAATAGACAAAGTCGTTTTTGAGCCGAATGCGTCCGCTCCTGAAAGGATTCAGGTATGGGGAGCATTCGCGATAGCCGGCAACCAGCCTGGTTCCAGCTACCAGCCGGTACAGCGGGGCTATCTTTATTTTTCGCTCAAGCCTGATAAGGAAGAAATCTGCCGAAAGGAATGGAACGACTTGCAAGCCGTTTCGGGAACCGACCAGATTGTTGCATTCGGTCGCCGCTACGAGCCGGTCCACCTTCGGAAGGCGGCAGATAAGCCGGCCGATCCAGATGTCTACCCGCTTGGTACCGGAGTCTCCAAGATTCGCAGTCAAGACGGCCGTGATTATCCGCCGATCCGTGACCTAAGAGCGCTTCCAAGGGAGCAGTAGCGATGGCGGCGCGGGTACTGGCGCACGCGAGATGCGCTTCCTGGGATGCTCTGCCCGTTGCGCTTGCGGTGGCCCACGGCACGCTGCTGGTGGGGTTGCCGTCGATTGGTCTGATCGCTGTCGGGCTATGGTGGAATGCTAATACTGTCTCACATCACTTTATCCATCGGCCGCTTTTCCGCGCGCGAAGATTGAATGCGATCTTCTCTTGCTTCCTCTCGCTGTTGCTCGGGTTTCCCCAATCGTTCTGGCGAGCGAGACACCTTGCGCATCATCTCGCGATTGAGGGTCGTCGAGAGCGGCATGACCTGAAGCTGGCCCTCCCCGACTTAATCGCAGTGATTGCTCTGTGGGGAACCCTGCTCGTGTTTGCTCCCACCTTTCTGGTGACCGTTTATCTGCCAGGCTTTCTTAGCGGTCTCGTGCTTTGTTATCTGCAGGGACACTACGAGCATGCGCGGGGCACGGTCAGTCATTACGGCTGGTTGTATAACTTCCTGTTATTCAACGACGGGTATCATATCGAACATCACGCGCGACCGGCAGCAAGCTGGCGCGAGTTGCCTCTACAAAGAGTTGCGCACGCAAACTCGAGCAGGTGGCCTCCGGTGCTGCGATGGTTGGAGCTCGTGAACCTGTGTGCGTTGGAGCGCCTGGTGCTGCGCTCGCCCGCGCTTCAGCGATTCGTGCTCAAACGCCACGAGCGCGCCTTCGACCGCTTGTTGGCAAAGCTACCTCGGGCGCGTCGCATCGGGGTTGTCGGCGGCGGATTGTTTCCGAGAACGGGACTGATTCTGAGACGGCTGCTGCCCGAGTCAAGGCTTGCGCTGATCGACCAGAGCGCGGGCAACCTCGATGTCGCCCGGAGTTATCTGTCAGAGCAGGTCGAATTCATCAATGAGCGTTTCGAGCCCGGAATGTCGTGTGATTACGATTTGCTCATCTTACCGCTGGCCTTCGACGGTGACCGTCGAGCGATCTACCGGCAACCACCTGCCTCAGTGATGCTTGTGCACGACTGGATCTGGCGACGCCGAGGGTCGAGCGCGGTGGTGTCGTGGTTGCTGCTGAAGCGTTTGAATTTGGTGATGCGATGAAGGCAGTCGCCCTGTTTGGCGTCCTCGTCGCAGCCAAGGTTGCGATGCTGGCAGGACGCCCGATTCAGCCTACGGCATGGGTGCTCATCGCTTACTTTTGGCCGGATGTGCTGGTTGCGTTCGTCTTCGGGTCACTCGACAGCCTGCTCAAACGGCTGAAAACGAGTGAGGTTCCCGGTTGGATCCTCTACGGGGCGGCAGTTTTGTATGTTGCGATTAATGTTCCCGTCGCGCGAGTGCTTTCTTCGCCGCTCACGTGGCCGATGTTGAGCGCCACTCGCGGCGCGCTTTCGGACTCAATCAAGCATCACGCGACGCCGGCGAACCTCTCGCTGATGTGCCTAGTGGCTGCAAGCGGCGTCGCTCTTCCATTTGTTATCCGGTGGGCACAGAGCCGCCTTGGATGGCGGGTTCGCGGCCCGGTTGGCCACTCCGTTGTGATCCTGGCTGCGGTAAGCGTAGTGGCGCTCGGGCCGCGCGCGACCTCGCGAGTCGATACCATCGGAATGGGACGCAACGCCATCACCACGCTGGCAACAACGCTGCTGCCCCGGATTACCGCGCGAGCCGCGGGTAACCGCGCTGGAGACTGGCGCACCAACACTCTGGGCATCGCGACTCCGCGCGAAAACCTGTCCAGGTTGCGTGGAGCCGCTTCAGGCCGCAATGTAGTCCTGATCCTACTCGAATCCGCTGGGGCGCAGTACCTGCAACCCTATGGTGCGACCGACGATGTGATGCCCAATCTGTCGGATCTGGGTCGGTGCTCCCTCGTCTTTGACAGCGCGTACTCCGTCTATCCTGAAAGCATCAAGGGACTCTTCTCGGTTCTCTGTTCACGTTATCCGGCGATGGATACTGAGACGGAGAGCTACGCCCGAATCGCAACTCCGTCGATTGCTTCAGTGCTCAAACGGACCGGCTACCGCACGGCGCTTTTTCATTCCGGCCGGTTTATGTACCTGGGGATGGCGGCGGTTGTTGAGAATCGTGGCTACGAAGTCCTGGAGGATGCTGGGGCGATTGGCGGCAATCGTGAGTCGAGCTTTGGTGTCGATGAAACCTCGACAGTTCGGCGAGCATTAGAGTGGGTCGATTCGCTGAAGACCGGCGAACGGTTTTTCATGACCTATCTTCCTATTGCGGGGCATCATCCATATGACACTCCTGAGCCGGGTCCTTTCCCGGAACAAACCGACTCCGATCGCTACTTGAATGCGTTGCACTACGCCGACGAATCTCTGGGGATTTTGATCAAAGGGTTGCGTGCGCGCGGCCTTGAAGAGCGCACTTTGTTTGTAGTTGTCGGTGATCACGGCGAAGCGTTCGGCCAGCACGAAGGCAACTATGGACACTCGCTCTTTCTTTACGATGAGAACATACGCGTTCCGTATCTGATCGCCGCTCGTGGACTGATCAAGGAACCAGTTCGGGTGACGCCACCGATGAGCCTCATCGACACTGCGCCGACGATTCTCGATCTTGTAGGCACGGCGTCACCCGCCGACTATCAGGGACTCAGCGCGCTCAGCGGGGACTCAAACCTTGCTCTGTTTTACACGGACTATTCTCTTAGCCTGACAGGGCTGCGCGAGGGTTGTTGGAAGTACATCTACGAGTTCGAGTCAGGACGCTCGAAGCTGTTCGATGTGTGTTCGGATGCGAGAGAGTCGACAGATCTTTCTGCGTTTCAGCAGGAGCGAGTCGCGGCCTATCGCGCCCACCTCTTGAATTGGAGCGCTGCGCAGAAGGCATTGATTAAAAGCAGAGGCGAGCAGTGACTTTCTGAGAGCGGCTGGATACCGCTTCGTGAAGCCGCTCTGACAGACTTAGGTTTGAACGACACACCAACGCAATTACCAGGGACTGGTCCTTGTACGTTTACCCACCAATGAATTGGTGGGCTATTGTCAGCCGTCCCCCCCGGGACTAACGTTGACGTCAGCGCAGCGCGACGAGGGCATCCGCCAGCTTGTTGACCGCGGCGATGAGGGACCTGCCCGCCTGATCGAGGCTGTTCGCCGCTGCTTGAGACTCGGCTGTCTGCCCGAGCTTGGCTACGCCCGCCAGGTTTGAATAGTAGGTTTGCAGCACCGGGTTGAGACGAAAGCTTGCTTCGAGTTGGTCGAGACCAGTCCTCACATTCTTGATGCTGTCCTTCAATTTGGTCTTGTTCTGAGTGAGTCGGTCTTGAGACATCCCGACCGAAGTCTCCTCGTGGTTACGGTTTACTTGCTCAGCCGTCTCGATGCTCTTAGATATGCCTCCGAACAGGTAGAGAAACTGAGTTAGTGTCTTGATCTGAGTGGCTATCTGTTGACGGCCGGCGCGGATTTCGGCCTGTTGTTTTTCTTCAAAAGAAGTTGAAGAAGTCGGCCGTTTTTGCGTACTGCGCCGTCGTGTCTGTGAAGTAGCGGTTACATTTTAGAGGACTAAACAAGTGATTGCGAGGACGAATGCTCTTTTCAATGTCCGGAACCTCCTTTTTGCTCGTTACTATAAAGCCTATATCAGTTTACGCTGCCGCATCAACGAGTGCCAAAGGGATCGGGTGCTGGTCAGATCCGGGCGGAATATCCCAGCGCTAAGGCAATCACGGAACGCCCTCTACACAATATCTCGGTTACGGTCCAGGGCGGGCTTCTGCGTCAATACTTCGTACCGGAGACGTTTGCAACGTGGTCTCGATCCGATAACAAACGTTATCGCAAGTCTGTTTCCAGGTAGGAAGTGAACGGGCCAGCTCGCGGCTGCGGCCGCCAAACTCTTCTCTCATCAGGGCGTCCGCCGCGAGCCGTCGTATCGCCGCTGCGAGAGCAGGCGAATCGGCGACGGGCACCATCAGAGCATTCTCACCCTCGCGAAGGATTTCGTCGGCAGGCCCAATGCGGGTTGCGACGATTGAAAGGCCCGCGTGCATCGCCTCGGCCAGTACAATGCCGAATCCCTCGTACAATGATGGGAAGGTGAATATGTCGGCTCGCGAGTAAAAGTATGCCAACCCTTCGTGAGGTTGTGCTCCGTAAAAGGCAACGCGTTCGCTGACGCCCAACACCTGCGCCTGCCGTACCAGCTTCTTAAAGTATCGCGGCTCAAAAGTCACATCGCCGACCACGTCGAGCATGACCGGAACATCCTGAATCAACCGAAGCGCTCGAATCAAGTAATCGAGCCCCTTAAGCCGAGTGCAGTTGCCCACAAACAGCAGCCGCAGCGGCGCATCCTTGGTCTTACCTCGATTGCGATTCGTATCCAGGAGTGGAGCCGAGCCGGGTGCCGCCATTGTTATCCGCTCGCTCTTTCCGATCAATCGTTCAACTTCGCCGCTGATAAAGCTGCTCACGGTCACGACTAGTTGCGCGGTGCGCAAATTGAGCCGCTCGACCGTTCGCGCAATGAACCTGACGGGCAGCATAATGGTCCGCGACCTTACTTGGTGCACGATGATGACCAGTCGCACCTTGCTGGTCAACCGGCACGCAACATTGAACGGGAGCGTGGTGTGATGGATCCATCCGTCCTCGATTACGACGTCGTATTTCCGACTTGTGAGTCGCAGCAGTAGTAACGGCGCAATAACAACCCCGGCGACAAGTCCGGCGAAATATGGCAGGTCTGGAAGTGTTAAAACCTCCAACCGAAACCCTCGCTCGGTCAGACCCTCGGTCAAATTCTTGTTGTAAAGGGAACCGCCGGTCTGTCGCTGAATATTCCCAGGGCACAGAAAAAGGGCAGTGGGTTGAGAGGACATGGACTTCACCCTCCTGCTGGTTTGTTTTGAAGTTCCATTACTCTGTTAAGATCAGCATCAGACGCCGTGCTTGTGTTGTTGGTAGTGCTGCCTTAGTAGATCCTTACCGTAATCGTTACCGTTAGGCTTCGGTGAGGATCACCTATGGCTGCGACGAACGGCATTGTATAAGGGTGCAGTTAACAAGTCGAGGCCCGTACAAGCGATCGAAGTGCGATTGATTTTTGCGCATTCAAGGGATCGACTTTGCGGCTTTGCGTTATCATAGTTCGCGCAAAGCCGCAAAGGTAGCCCAAGCGGCAAGACTGCAGAGACGTAACCTGCGACGGGGCAGCGCTCTTGTGTGCCGAGCTTAGACCGCTACCGCGTCTTGTAGTGGAAACTGATCTTCGTCTCTTCGTCCAAGACTAATGGCCGAACGAATCGATAAGACTTTCCCGCGCGCGGCACGTCAACTCGAACCGGTAGAACGCCTGCCACTCGCCGTTGTAGATTGAAAACATTCTGCGAGGGTGCATTCACAGTTGCTTCTTGTTTTTTCCGTAATTGTTCTTCGAGTCTCTTCCCCTCCCGCTCCAAACCGGCCTGTCCAGCAGTCACATTTACACTTCCATTGACCGCGCCCACTTCAAGAGTCACACCGAGCTTGGACGGGCGTGATGCGCTAAGGTCCATATCTTGTTGAAACGATTTGAATCCTTGCGAGCTAATCTGAACACGGACCGGTCCTGGCCGAACGCCGGAAACTATCCAACGTCCTTCGCCGTCGGTTTTGGTGGTCGATGTCCCGCCGGTCTGTGGGTTGAGAACACTGACAACTGCGCCTGATACTACTGCTCCGTTTACGTCAACAACGATGCCGCCGATCTGGCCGGCTACCAGGTTTGACCTGTCGACGTCGCTCGCGGTCCAAACATCCAGGTCAGCCTCTCGTTCTTCGTCATTGCTTGCGAGAACGTTTTGTGCGCTAGCAGGAAATAGCGAGGCCGATAGAGCGTTGCCACCGAATTGTCGCACGTCGACCCGGTCGGGTAGGAACACCTCCCACGTCAGTATGCTGACCGGCACGTCGAGCCTCGGAATACCCATCTCGTAGGAGCCGTTTTTTGAAAACGGTGCCCCGGAGCTCAAATACACAAAGGACACCGTGTAAGCGCCCGACGGGCGGAAGCCGGCGCGGAGCAAGGGAACGCGGCTACCGTCGGAGCCTTGAACTGGCTTCACCTTCTCGCCCTCGACCTCGGCGGAAAGCAGGGTCGAGCCCTGCGGCAGATCGATCTTCACAAATGGCTGAGCGTGATTTCTGACTCTCAGGGTTACCTCGGTGAGAGACTTTCCTGCAACATTTGCCAGTGTAGTTATCGTCGCGCGTTCGGCGACGGCCGACAGCACGCCGTTGTCCGGGAATTGGTTCCATTCGAGCGCAAGTTTTGGCGTGTCACCGGGACGACGGTGATACCGAAACGCGGCCTGAAGAGGGAAGCGGGCAAGCGATCGAGCGACGGCGCCTGCTTCACGTACGTCGATTCGTCTGAGCCCTCCTCCCTCGGTGGCTGTGAGTTCCATCGTGCCCGCGCCTTCGACCAACAACTCCCCTGTTTCACGTTGCGCGCCGGCGAATCCAAGAAAAGGCGCATCAAGTTTGTTGTCCCGGCTCGAACGCTCGATTGCGATCAAAAACTGATGAGTTCGACGCGATAGCTCGCGCGCCTTCAGGATCAACTCGCCCGTGCCGATCTCGCTGGAATCCAGAGTGCTGCCAGTCGCTTCAGTCACCTCGAAGCCGACGGGCAACGGTATTCGGAACTCAGACGGCTCGCCCTGGATCACCGTGATGTCGCAGAGCGCTGCAACTCTCAGGTCCGAATCACCGACTGAAATTAGGGTCTTGATGTCCGAAAGGAATCGCACTTCGCGTTGAACAACCGGAGCGGTCACTTCTCTGGTCGTCCACCAGACCCTGGCCGGCTTGCCCGGCTCGAGCGTAGCGTCGATCATCGTGTGATCGTTTGCCGTCGCCTGCTGCGTGATCAGGCCCGGCTCCACGTGTACGCTCGCATGGTTTCCGGGGATTTCGATATTGAGCAAAGTGCTTCCAGCCGCCGGAACCGGGAGCGTGAAAGAAGCGCGCCCCGCCTCCACACTGAGAGCCGACGCAACACTAATCGTCACCGAGAACGTGCCGGGGCCATTGACGACGACGTTATGTGTCGATCCGTCTTGCAGAAGTGGTATAGGCTTTTGTGCCTGCTGAGCTTCGAGCACCGTGAGCCCGCTTGCGAGGGGCACTTTGGTCGGGCCCTTTTGTAACACCTCACCGTCGATATCCAGCGTGCCGGACATGGAATCGCTGTCGACTCGCAGCTTGAATGCTGCGCGAGACACCACGAATGGAAGTGGTGGCTGCTCGGGCGTCTTGGGTTTGCGCGCCGCAAGTTCGACCAGCCGGTTGTACTCGGTCAGTGCAAGGGTCACCGTCCCGGCCGGGCCCGGAACCACTCTGTCAGGCGGCAAGCTTCTCTGCTGCCCGAAAGTCATCATCGATAAGAGTAGAAGGACTATGACTGATTTTCTCATCGCTCACCTCGCTTTTTGTCACGTTGGAAATCGATCTCGATAACTGGGCTTTGATTCTCACCGGTCAACTCCGAAACCAGAAAGATCGAAGGCCCGAAATGAGGAAAGGTTACTCGCGGCGGAAGGATGCGCATCGGGCGAGACGCGGCACCAGTCTGGTGCAGACGTGAGACCAGCGCGCTTGTTGCGTCCATCGTTCCAGTCGACACGCCTGGGCCGGCGCTTGGCGCTTCGAGATCGTCGGCGCCGGCAGCGGCCGCCCGCAACGCCGGCGAGCCGGGTGCTTCATAAGCCGTGCTCCTGAAGTTTCCGGGCATCGCATTTAACCGAAACATCGGCGAGTGATGAATCAGGACACCCGATTTTGAGATCGGCATATCAAGAGTCAGCAGTGAAATGCGCGCTCTTCCTTTCTCGGTCCACACCGGGACGCGATCGAGATACGCGACCTCGACCACGAAAGCAGGCGCCTCTTCTCCGGTCCGTCCCTTCTCGAGCGGGACTAACAACGACTCGTCAGTCGCGCGGCCCGGTCGGACTGGCCTCCCGGCGACTAACGCGCTCCAAAGGACTGCGCTGGAGGGCAGATTGATTTTGAGAAAGTTTCGTTGATTGTTGCGAACCGCCAGCCGCGAGTCGACCAGCATCTTGCCGTCGTCAGTGATCAGCACGCTGTATCTCGCCTCTTCGATATTGGCTGTCAGCACCGCTTGCGGGGCGTAGCGCGCGATGTTTAGAGAGAGCGACCGCTGAGATTTTCCTTCAGCCGGCCGCAGCCGAAACGCAATGAGCGAGGGGGACTGGCGGCTCGATATCAGTTGGGCGAGATCGGCGGCATCAGCCTCTTCGAGCCCTGCGGATTTGCGATCCTTGATTTCAGCGGCGCCCAGCACCTCGACACCAATCGCTCCGGTCTCGCGTTCTGCTGCAGTTAGCCTCACAAGAGGAACGTCGATCTGGCCATCTCGCGGCAGCTTCAGCTCTCCGCTCACAATGAACCTCACTGATTGTGCAACTGGCTCGAGGAATGTGACGACGAGTTCCTGGGCAGTCGAGTCCCAGTCAGCGACCATTGCGCCTGACACCTGATTCACGGTGAATTGATCGGGCAAACGCAGCCGGACCTCTTTGGCAAGACCCTGAAGGACATCTACTTGAACTTCTGCATTGATCTGCGTCGTGTCTTCGCCGAGCCCAACCAATTGAGTGATCGCGCCTCGCAACCTCAACGGCTGTGTCGCGCGTTGATCGTCAACCCGGCGGCGCCAAGCAAACGTCAAACCGTCGCTGCCTCGGCCGTAGGCGACCCAACGGCTTTCGCTGGCGCTCTCCGACTTTTCCAGGAGAAGACCACCGGTTACGCGCGCGTCGACACCATGGCGCGGTACGACAACCGCGGCGCGAGAGATCGCGGACGAGCCGCCCGGAAGCTTCAACATATCG
>CAZOOE010000158.1:0-12666 GCA_964581275.1 uncultured Clostridia bacterium | reverse complement strand
CCACTCCTCCACTCCTCCACTCCTCCACTCCTCCACTCCTCCACTCCTCCACTCCCCCACTCCTCCGCTTCTCCGCTCCTCAATAGGCCAGCGACAGGCGTTCGATTTCTTTTCCGCTCGTGTCCACGCAGACGATTGAACGCGGCGGGGCGGCCAGCGTGATCTCGCTACCTGCAATGCTAGCCTTCTTCTTCACTGGGTTGTTGCTATCGTTGATGAGAGTGGCTACGACCCGACCGCCACTCGACCTGACTGCCCAGTAGCTCTGGTTGCCGCTCCCACGATAAGCGATCACGTCTCCGTTCCAGGCAAGCCGCGAGTAGAGTTCATAAACCTTTCCCGTCGGCGTCATATGCCAGCCGCGAGCCAGAGCGGCTCCGGTTAGTTTTTCATCGCGACCTCCAACTACGGTCACGAATCGTCTGCCGTTCGACCAGTACAGTATCGAGTGAGCCGGAACCGAATGCGTGTACATTGCTTCGATTTCCGAACGGCTCATCACATCCGCAAGCTTGCGGGCGAATTCCATCGCGTACTTGTTTGTAAGGTGCGGATTCCCTTCGAGGCCCAACCGGATGTTGAACTCGGTGACGAGATAACGCATATTCGGCGAGAACAGTCTGGCCACCTTGTTAAACGCCTCTACGCTCCCGCCTACCATCCCCTTGGAGTAGAGGTGCAGCACGCCGTAGATGTCACTCCGGTTCTTCAAGTCGAGTCGCGCCGACAGCGCTCGAAGCATTCGCGTGACCCATTCATTGTCGGACAGCTTCGTCGGCGTCTTGTTGTCGCTGCCAACCGTGAGGGGCAATGCGAATCTCACGCCCAGCGGTGTCAGTGCCTCGATTATGCCCGCTGCTCGGGCGCCGTACTCCTCCGGTAGCCAGGGACGATAGTTCAGCCACGGCTCGTTCGAAAGCTCGATCGCGACGATCCTTGATTTCAATCCACGATCGATGAACCTCTGAATCGCGTCGCGCGCGACTTGCGGGCCTTCTTCAACGTTTATGCCGACAATGGTTGTGAAGTCGTGTGACGCGATGAAGTCGACATAGCGGTCGAGCGGAAACCATTGGTACTGGTTGGTCAGTTTGTTCTCGGCTTTGATCCGCAAGGTCGCATCAGGACCACTCGGTGAGTAAAGACCGTGGAAGGAAAAACGAAGGCTCTTCACTCCGGCGCCCCTGAACGCCGCTGCCATTTCGTCGCCCTCGTCCTTGTCGAGCCATCCGTCGATCAGCGGAGATGGCGTCGACGCAAACGACATATCGGTTCCGAGCAACGGCGCGCTGTGCGATCCAGCCTCGGCGACAGCACCTGCGCCGTTGCGCGCAACCAGCCGCAATTGGGGTTGTGCGCGACCGATACCAGAAAGCATCAGCGCAGCACACATTCCAACCTGCAGTAATTTGGTTCCTCTAACAGTCATTTCCCTCGTTGGATTGTATAACAAGGTCCGGACGATGCTTATGGTGACCCGATGAAGGCAGGCAGGGATGCCTGCAGGCGGATGGGATCACGGGAGCGGAGATGTTGACACGCTCGCATATTTCCATGCCTTGACCGATTCCGGGTTCATTGCGAACTCGGGACTACGACCGGGGAGACCTTGGCGGCCGGACCCGGAGAGTGGGCAACGATGTCGGCCAAAACCTGGCGACGGTCATCGTTGGCGAAAGGAAGGTCTTTGAAGTCTCTCGAACCGCGGGCCCCCGTGGCTACCTGAACCCGGTCCTGCCTGTCGATCTTAACAAACTCTCCAGTTCCAAGAGCGACGGAATGGCGCGGTGATTCTTGCGGTTTATCATCTGGGATCTCTTCAACAATCGCAGAGAGCTTCGGTAGATGCGCCGCAAAAGTCGGATGGAGAGCGTGAGGGTGAACGACGGGCGCTTGAGCAGCCCTTCAAGACGGTAGCCGATTTGGCTGCCTCGAAGATTGTCTATCCGATCACACTTCGAGGTCTCCCAGCCATCCTAGCTGAACAACAATTCTAAGCACACCTTTTCGCAGACCATTCATTGCCGCGGCGAGCAACAATGTCCATACGATCGCCGCCAAGACGAATAGGAAATAACGCATCGCTAGCGTGTACCGAAACTCAGTGTGCATGACAGATTGGAATAACAAGTAGTAGAGCGGCACCATCAAGATGTACAAGGCTCGGCGCGCACTTCCGATCAACAAAATTACAAGGCCCGCCAGACTGAACAACGGTCCGGTTTCTTTTGTGACTCGCTGAAGTGCGCGAGCAAACGGGCGCATCCAGGAGATGTTCGTACCAATTGTTAGCCCGGACCGATCAAACGCCGCGACTTTCTCTTCGTTCTCGTCCCGACGTTTCCGCCGAAATTGTTTAGCTGATCTGGCGATCGTAAGCGCTTCCAGCTGCTTTGTGTCTGTGCTTCTGAAAACAAGTGGCGCACCAGCGGTGTCTTTGAGTATCTCGCCCAGTCGACTGAAGACGCTTCCAGCGTACCAGAAGGGATGCTCGCCGATGATTCGCAGGCTGCGTCGAAGCCTGTCGTGGTCCCGCTTGATGCCGTCAGGTGACGCCCATGAGTCAGCATAGCGATGGTCGTCATACAGCGCGATCTCTTGTAAGATCACGTCGTCATCCGTAACAGCTCCAAACCGGCCACCGCTTGCCTCGCCGAGTCCCTCCCATAGATTCAAACCGAAGCCGATTTGTATCGGGACAAACTCGCCATACACAATGTAGTTGCGGACGGTGATCGGCGCTATGGTGAGAAATGTGGCCGAAGCAAGAACGATAGCGTTAGTCAGCGCCTGCCTGCGCCGTGAGATTACGACCAACGACACGCCGCAAAACAATCCCATCAACATTGGGTTCGGTCTGACCCAGGCAGACAATCCGATCATCGCCCCCGCAAGCGCATAAAGCCATAGTGAATCCTTGCGTCTGTTGCGCGCTTTCACTAGCAGGTACACCGCGATCAAGATCGGAAATGCGCAAAGTGAATCGCTAAGAATTAGGTTGGAGTAATACGAGAGATGATGCGACAGGGCTGCCAGCAGTCCCGAGACGGCACCGACACGCCAGCTAATTAAGTTGCCGGCGATCAGAAACAACAGGATTGGACAGACTGAGTTGATCGCGTTCTGAACAACCTGAACCGTAAAGTAACTCCTGCCCTTCACGTAGTAGATCGCGCTGAGGAATATCGAGTAGGCAGGTGCGTGGGCCAGCAGAGTCGTGTCGGATGGGTCGTGGTGGTCGGGCATCAAAATGCCCTCTCCAGCGACGATTGAAGACGCCCGGTGATCGAAGTCGCTCGACATCAACGCACCGGGCTGCTCAGCTGTATGCATCGCCGGTTCGAGGTCAACCGCTTGCAGCGACTTCACGCAAAAAGAGGTTACGAATATCAGCGAACCAAAGATGATCTTTGTCCTGAGTCCGATTCGTTGGCGTGTCGCCAGAGTTCGGCAGAGCCACCGGCTCAGAACGATACTGTATGTTGAAGCCTTCATTGATCGCGCGAAAGAGGAAACCTTTAGCAGGCGTCATTCTAGTTAGTCTTTGGCTGTGAGGCAAAGGCGACGCAAGGAGCCCAACCTTGGGCGCAGGGTCACATGCCTGCTGGTGTGCACGCGTCGGAGAGAGTGGCCGAACAGCCAGAAGCGACGGCAGGGATGCCGGCGTCCCAAGGCTGCGTTCTCATTACTACTCACACGGACTTGACTCATACCACAAGCAATACGATAGTGGCTCACAAGAGGCTACGATCAGAATTCAAGGGCGAAAGGTTGACGCAACCAGTGAGGGCTCCTGATTTCCATGACGTGTTGAGGGCGCGTCAGCAAATCCGCGCATATCTCCCGCGCACTCCGATGCATTCGTATCCGGCCATCAACGAGCTAGTCGGCGCAGAGGTGTTCATCAAGCACGAGAACTATCAGCCGATCGGCGCGTTCAAGGTGCGCGGCGGCATCAATCTCATTTCTCAACTTAGCGGCGAAGAACGTGCCCGAGGAGTAATCGCCGCTTCAACCGGCAATCACGGTCAGTCGGTGTCGTGCGCTGCGAAGTTGTTTGGCGTCAAAGCGCGAATTGTCGTTCCCGAAGCGGCCAATCCCGGAAAGGTCGCAGCGATACGGGGCATGGGCGCCGAGGTGATCCTTCACGGCGAGCGATTCGATCAGGCGCGGCTTCATTGCGAAGCGTTGGCGCGACAACACGGCTATCGCTACATTCACTCCGGCGACGAGCCGTTGCTGATCGCCGGCGTTGCAACCGAGGCCCTCGAAATGCTCGAGGATCAGCCGGGACTCGAAGTTATCTTTGTTCCGGTGGGCGGGGGCAGCGGCGCAGCCGGGGTGTGCATCGTCGCGAATGCGATCGATCCAGACATCCGAGTGGTGGGCGTCCAGTCGGTGGCGTCGCCGGCGGCATATCAGTCATGGCGCGAGCGGCGGCTCGTCGAGGCGCCAAACGCGACTTTTGCGGAAGGTCTGGCGACCGGTTCGGCGTTCGCGCTGCCTCAATCGATTCTGTGGGAGCGACTGAAAGAATTCGTACTAGTCGAGGAGGAAGAGATAATTCAAGCGATGGTTTGGATGATCGAACGAGGGCACTCGCTCGCCGAGGCCGCCGGTGCGTCTCCTCTTGCCGCAGCGTATCGAATGCGCGATGAACTGGCTGGAAAAAAGATTGGCCTGGTCTGCTCGGGTGGAAACACCTCGATCGATCATCTGAAGCAAGCACTTCGTTCGTAGTACTGCCTCACAGCGCCTACCGTATCCTGATCACCTCCAACAATCGACCCGGAACGCCGTTTTGTGGTCTAATCCATCGAAGGATGAGATCACATATTCTTGGTATAGACCTCGGCGGAACAAAAGTGCTGGCGGCGGTGCTCGATCGTGACGGGCAGATCGTTGCCCGCGCTCGCGCAAAGACAAAAGCGTGGCGCGATGATGAGGAAGTGTTCGCTACCATCGCTCAAGCCGGGCACCGGGCTATCGAAAAGGCGACGATCGATAGCGATTACCTCGCGGCTGTGGGCATCGGCGCTCCCGGTCCGATCGATTTCGACACGGGCTCAATAATCGAAACCGCGAATCTGAGATTCAAGAACTTTCCGCTCGGTCCACGGGTTGCCGCGGAGTTTGGACGCCCGACGATAGTCGAGAACGATGTGAATGCGGGAGTGTATGGTGAGTTCAAGGCGGGCGCGGCGATGGGGGCGAGAGATGTGCTGGGCGTGTTTATTGGCACGGGGATCGGCGGCGGATTGATTCTGAACGGCGCTCTCTATCGAGGCTTCAGCAAAGGCGCCGGTGAAGTAGGTCACATCATAGTCGAGGCGGGTGGTCCGCGCTGCGGGTGTGGCAACCGCGGCTGGCTTGAAGCGGTTGCCAGCCGAACCGCGATCACTCGTGACATTCGGAAAGCGATCAAGCGAGGTTATCGTGGCGCCCTGTCAAAGGGGCTGGTCATGGAAACCGATCAGCTCTCCGGCAAGGACTTGAAGGTGGCATATGACTCGGGTGATCAGCTTGTAAAGAGGATAATTCATCGGGCAGCCAAGCTCATCGGCATCGGTATCGGGAGCCTCCTGAACTTACTGGGACTGGAGATCGTCGTGCTCGGCGGCGGGGTTATTGAAGCTTTCGGGGATGCTTTTGTGGAACGAATCGAACGGGCGGCTCGCGATATCGCGTTCGAGATAAACTCGCGAGATGCGAAGATAACCCGTGCCGCGCTCGGCGACGACGCGGGGGTGATCGGCTCCGCAATGCTGGCACGAGAAGCCCTGAAACGCAACGCCGAAAGTCCGGGCTAGCTGCGCCTGCCGCCCAGGCTTCCCCCGACAGACGTCCGGTCCTAGCCGAGTATGAGACAAACTAACGCCGGTCGGAGGAATCGCGCTTGAGGAGTACGAGATTCTGAAATCTCCGGACCTCAAGCTGGTCCGGAAAGTTCTTGAGCCAGGATTCCGAAATAAGGAAGGGTGCGGTCGCCGAGTCAGCTTACGCGAGCTTCGGCGAGCAGATGCTCGGGTGGAACGCGCAGGTCGCTCACAAGTCTAATCCACGACATCACTCTCAAAATGTAATAGCTGAAGTCGACTTCCCACCAATAGAAGCCCTGCTTCACCGACGCCATGTAATGATGATGGTTGTTGTGCCAACCCTCGCCGCCCGTCCACAGCGCGATCAGAAAGTTGTTGCGGCTCTGATCGGCGGTCGCGAACCTTCGGCTGCCCCAGACGTGTGACAGCGAGTTGACCGAAAAAGTCCCGTGATACAAGACGACCGTGCTTATGAAGAAGCCCCACACCAACCACTGCCATCCGCCTAACAGGAAAAGGAGCACCGCCAGTAAGACCGGAGGAATAAGGTGATACCTGTTCAGCCATCGCAGCTCAGAGTATCGGGCAAAGTCTTTGATTGCGTCCCAATCTGTGGGGTCAAACTTTCGGCTGACGACCCATCCAACGTGCGACCACCAGAAGCCTTCTTGCACCGGAGAGTGAACGTCGCCTTCCTGGTCACTGTACTTGTGATGTCTGCGGTGATGCGCCGCCCACCACAGCGGGCCTTTTTGCACCGCCATTGTGCCCATCAGCGCCAAAAGGAACTGAAATGGACGGCTGGTCTTGAATGAGCGGTGCGAAAAATAGCGGTGATAGCCGGCTGTCAGCGCGAACATCCGCAGCGCATACAGTCCGACGCAAAGCAGCACCGCTGGAAGACTGATCCCGACGAACAACACGCCTATACACGCGATGTGCATAAAGAGGAACGGTAGCAGTTTGGCTGACTTCTTGACTCGCTTGTTAGAAGCCTGGCGGGGTTCAACCTCTACGAATAGCGGACTAGCCAATGAAATGTTGGTATTAAACTTTGTCGCAATCTCTAGCTCTTTCGTCAGAGTCGGACGCGATACGGTCTTTGTCTCGGTCATCATCCCTCCTTCGGGATGAGTATCCTAGCAACTCTTGAGGACGACGTGAAGGACGAATCTTGCACACTTATGGAACGATGCTAAGTCGGGTGCGTTTGTATGTACCTAACAGACTTGATTGCGCTGTTAAGCTGGACAGACTGATTGAAGGGCGTGGGTAACCAATAAGCCTTACCGTCAAAACAATGGCTGGAGTGTTCGAACAAGTAGCAGGAATTCATAAGCACACGTGGGAGTGCAAGCAATGCCATCAACATATTACCGAAGATCGCACCGTCGCCTACCACTTGATTGAAGGCATCCTCTACGGTTGGTGTGAGGCGTGTTTTAGCCAACGCGCCGACTTGAACAGGGCGGTCGCCGCCTGAGAGTGATTCGGCTTTATCAGTTCCTAAAAGCCCTTCTACCTCGACGAAATAACCTCTGTATCCACTTAAATCCACATTCACGTCACCTTGACTCAACGGATAGACAGCCTGTACCTTACAGCCGAACCGTCCCCCAGGAGGAAGCGTGGAGACCGCCAAGGGCAAGACCCGCGAAGACGTGATAAACAGGCTTGCCGACCGAATAGACAGCTTCGAAAAATATGCCCAGCCGCACTCTCGTCTAATGGCCGAGCTTGCCTCGCACCTGGCTCGCAGATTCGGGCTCGCGAATGCTGATGTCGATGCGGTTAACGAAGCCGCGATGCTTCACGATATTGGTTTGTACACGATGTCACCCTCGTACCATTCGCTTCCGCGGCCACTCGGTTTCGAAGCGCGCCTCGACCTCTGGCGGCATCCGGTCATCGGCGAACAGCAGATGGCGAAACGCGACGCGATGCGTCACTCGCAGTTACTGGTGCGTTGGCATCATGAATGGTGGAACGGATCAGGCTATCCCGACATGCTTGCGTTTGAAGACATTCCTGTCGGCGCGCGCATCCTACGGGCGGTTGAGCTATACTCGGCGCTGCTTTGCGATCGGCCTTATCGAGTTGCGCTCGACGAGGACGAGGCCATTAAAGCGTTGACTTCATCCGCGGGCATCGAGTGCGACCCGTATGTAGTAAAAGCCCTGCTTACATTGCTGGACGAGTTGCGGGCCGGCATCCCGCAGCCGCTTGCTGCACGGCGTGAGGAAGCGACTGCAGTTGAAACCGCCCCAGAGCAGCCGTCAACCGAGCAACCTCTCGTTGTTGAATCGGCTCCTGTACTGACTTTACCAGAGCCATCCAACAATTTGTGGTCAGCTCAGGCGCTGTCCGCCAGCGACCCGATCAACTCTGAGTCTGTCCAAACTCCGCGCTCGTGGGGCGAGGGTTTACATGCGTTCGTCCAAACGACTCCTGAGCCAAGCGAGCAGCAAGCTTTAGACCCAACGCAATGGAATCATACTGCGGCGCCGACCCAGCCGGACGTTCACGATCCAGCCCCTTCAGTCCCTCTGATCGAATCGCTGCTCGCGAGCGCCAAGTCAAATGATCTCGCAAACAGCGATTCGCAGCGCTGGCGCGGATGGACTGGTTCTCGCTACAACAGGAAGGCCCTGCTCGGCTTCCAGGCGAGCGTGCTGCGCCAGCTCGAGTTCCGTTCGATCGCCGTTCCGTTTTGGAGCGAGGCGCGTTTGGATTGGTACCTGAAAGCGTGGGGCAAGCTCATCTTCGCCAACGATCCCCGTGGTTGGGCGGGAATTGTCGCCCGCGCGAATATCGAAGCCACCGAATCGTTGGGCGAGGACACGATCACTCGCATCCTTGAAGACGTTTACATTCCGAGAGTGAGGCTCGGGAATCCGGGCTTGCGGCGTTGGTTCGGCGAAACCGATGCGTGGTGGATGGATAATCTCCGCCGCAACATCGAAGGCCTCGATGATCAACTCCTTCGCGCGCAGGCGCTTGCGCTAGGGCTTCACACTGGAGACTACGCCCTGTCGTTTGATGAACAGACTCTCGATCTCCGGCGGCCGCTCACTACGGTATACTGGCGGCTGGCCGGCAAGTCTTTCGCTGGACCGGTGGGTCTTCCACTCAATCGCAGTTTCAATCAGCCAGCCGAGGACTTCATTAAGCAGGTCCGAGCGGACCTGCTCTACTTGCGCTCCGCCGCCTCGCATAGCGATCGCGGCGGAGCTGAAGCAAGATCGGACTGGCGTGAGTCCTGGGTCAACGGCTCGCCGGCGGGTAACGAAGGCGAACAACATGGCAAGCGCCCAACACCCCCTCAATCCAAGCAGTCTTATCTGGCAGCACTCGACCGACAGTTGAGGCCGGCCTCGAACTTCAAAATCTGGGCAGTCGAATATCAAGAACCGGGTCTGGCAACGGCACAGGACATCATCGAGTTGATCAAAGAATACCGGCCGGTGAAGGCGACTTATTCAAAAGACGTCACCGAGGTCGCTGGCGGGCTGCGCAGCTACATCATCGTCGGCGAAAAGTCCTCTCGTTCATGATGCAATTGTTGAATTGAGGCCGCGCGCGAGCAGGGCGCGCAGCCAGAATCAAGCAACTACTTAACGCCGAAGCGGGACAGAAACTCGACTACCGCTGGACCCATTTTTCAACCTGTTCGATATCGCGGACGAACTTGACGTGGGCGTCGTGCGAATCTTCTCCTGGAGCGAGCGGCTCCAGCGCGTAAGCTATCGCCTCATACCGGCTGAAAGTGGATTCTAGTTTTCCGGCTCGTTGCCTTCGACTCTTCCGGCTGTCTGCGGGTGGCCGAGACCCACGGTTTTCGACTAACATTATATCAGTGCCAAACAATCGAAGGAGGAGTTGATTATGTACAGGGTCTCGGTCAAACAGTCGGTGTCCGTGGCGTTGTTCTCAGCGTTGCTTGCGGGAGCGATCGTCGCTTGCGCACAGCGCGCGCTTGAACGGCGGCCAGTGTCTGTTGAACCGGTTGCCATCGCTGACCCGACGGTCGCCACTGACGAACAGAACAACATCGATATATATCGAGCTGTCAGCCCCGGCGTCGTCAATATCACCAATCGCGGATATCAGGAGAACTTCTGGGGGGTGTTTCCTTCCGAAGGGAGCGGCTCCGGATCGATCGTAGATGAACGCGGATATATCCTGACCAACTATCATGTTATCCAGGGGGCCAGTCAGCTTGAGGTGCAGGTTGAGAACGACAAGTTTCCGGGGAAAGTCGTAGGCACCGATAGAGACGACGATCTGGCGGTTATCAAGGTCGACGTCCCCCGCGCCCAGCGTTTAACGGTCGTAAAGCTTGGAACCTCAAAGGGTCTCGACGTCGGCCAGAAGGTGCTGGCGATCGGGAACCCGTTTGGGCTTCAGCGCACCTTGACCACCGGCATCATCAGCGGACTCGAGAGACCGCTTCGAGATCAGGTCGCCCGTCGGACTATCAACGGAGCCATTCAAACCGACGCGGCGATCAACCCGGGCAATTCTGGTGGACCGCTTCTGAATGCGAAGGGCGAGATGATCGGCATCAACACGGCGATTCAACCAAACGCGGGGGGTGGGTCGATAGGTATTGGATTCGCCGTACCTGTCGATATCGCCAATAAGATCATTCCGGAAATCATCAGCAAAGGATACGTGTCGCGACCGTGGCTGGGCATTTCCACCTGGCCCCTGAATCGAAATATTGCGCGCGCGTTCGAGTTGCAAGTCGAAGAAGGCATCATTATTGGCGATGTGTACCGTAACAGCGGCGCCGCGGCGGCCGGACTCCGCGGAGCCGCGGTGCGCGAGTCCATCTATGGCGCATCCCTTCAGCAACTAGGCGACGTGATATTGTCAGTCGGCGGACGAAAGGTCGCCAACACGGACGATCTTCAAAACGCGCTGCAAGACAAGAAGCCCGGTGAAACGGTGGACGTAGAACTTCTTCGACAGGGCGGGCGACTTACGGTGCCCGTGCGCTTGAGCGAACGTCCAGTGGACCAACGCTAGGCGAGACGCGTGACCGAAACGAATCAGGTCGGCGGATTGCCGCGATAATGATGGAGGACATGAGGCGGGTTAGTCAGGACGTGACGGATCACCGGCCGTCGGTTCGCTGCTGTCGGAGCTCGCGCTGTTGGCGCCGGTACTCCTCAACCGCGGCATCATGCTCGGCGGCGGTCCGTGAGAACTTATGCCGGCCGCCGCTTCCGTTCACCACAAAGTATAAGTCATCAGTGGTGTCCGGATTCAGCGCCGCTTCCAGTGACGCGCGTCCCGGCGAAGCGATCGGACCGGGCGGCAAGCCGCTAACCAGGTAGGTGTTGTAAGGCGACAACCGGTTGCGATGCCGTAACTGGTTCGGATTGCCGTCGTAGTCTCCCGCAAGTATCGCCGCGTAAATAAAAGTCGGATCGCTTGCGAGCGGCATCCCACGTCTCATTCGGTTAAAGAAGACTGAGGCCATGTGTGGGCGTTCGTCCGCCACCTTCGCTTCTTTTTCGATTATCGAGGCAAGCGTGACGACCTGATGAACAGTTAACCCTAGTTGACCCGCCCGCACCGACCATTCGGGCGTGAACACCTCCTCAAAACGACCGACCATCGCGTGAATCAATTCTTCGGGCGTCATCTTCGAGTTATAGTTGTAGGTGTCAGGGAAGAGATAGCCTTCAAGGTCGCGCGCCGTCGGCGCGATTCCCTCGATAGGTGTCTGATCTTCCATCAAACGCAGAAACTCTTCGGAGGTGGCCTTGCCAGTCTTTGTGGCGAGCGTCTCAGCGATGTCAAATCGATTGAAGCCCTCAGGTATCGTAACCCGCTCGAGATCGACTTCGCCCCGTCGAATCTTCTCGACCGCTTGGAGTGGAGAGATCGGAGAAGAAAACTTGTAGTCGCCAGCCTTCAGGTTGCCGCCTCGGCCGGTTATTCGCAGGTATATTTTTAGCGCCAGTGGATGGGCCACGACGCCGGCATCAGCCAGGCGAGCGACTATCCCCTGAGTCCCGGTGCCCTGATCGATGGTGACTATTCGGTCAGCGGATTGGTGCTCGACTGGAGTCGTCACAGTCTTCCTGACCCACAGTGCGAACGCACCACCGGCCAGAATGACGATAATCAGTAGTCGGATTAAAGTTCGAAGTGGCCGTCGCGAAACGCTCATATAGGCGTCAGTGTCCCGGTGCCTGGTTGAACCTAGTTCTTTGCTTTTGCCGCCAATAAGTAGTCCTGAAGAATTATCATAGCGGCGAATTCGTCTGATCGCGCGCGCCGCTTGCTCTTCGCGAAGCCACGCTCGATCATCATCTGTTCAGCCTCATAACTCGTAAGCCGCTCATCCTGCGTAAAAACCGACACCTCGAGTCGTCCGCGCAACTTTTCAACGAATCGCATAGCAGCGGTAGCCGCGTCTCCTATCGTGCCGTCCATCCTGAGCGGTAGCCCGACGACCACCGCTTCTGCTTCAAGGTCTTCAACCAAAAACTTCACTCGCGCAATGTCCCGCTGGTCGCTGGATCTGCGGATTGTCTCAACCGGTCGAACCGTCAAGCCCAGGATATCTGATATCGCCGTTCCAATGTTCTTAGTTCCGAGGTCAATGGCCAGCACGCGCATTGACCTAAAGTATAGGAAGGACAAAGGGCGAAGGGCAAGGCGAGGCGGAGGAGTGGAAGGGGAGGGGGAGTGGAGGATCGAGGATGGAGGATCGAGGATAGAGGAGCAAAGGAGGGGAGTGGAGGAGCAAAGGAGGAGAGGAGCAGAGGAGGCGAGCCTCGATCCTCCATCCTCGATCCTCCATCCTCGATCCTCCATCCTCGATCCTCCA
>CAZOOE010000157.1:0-12755 GCA_964581275.1 uncultured Clostridia bacterium | reverse complement strand
CGCCCTGGGCTACACGCTGTCGCCCGCTGCGCGGGCTGCCTCGTCGCGGCGTTTGGGTTCCCAGGGCTCGCGGACTCGCCTTGGGCTACACGCTGTCGCCCGCTGCGCGGGCTGCCTCGTCGTGGCGTTTCGTTCCCAGGGCTCGCGGACTCGCCCTGGGCACACGCCGTCGCTGCGCGGGCTGCCTCGTCGCGGCGTTTGGGTTCCCAGGGCTCGCGGACTCGCCCTGGGCTACACGCTGTCGCCCGCTGCGCGGGCTGCCCCATTAACGCGCATCGTCCCAGGACTTCGCAGACTTGCCTTGGGCTACACCCTTATCGCCCATCGTTTTCGGGCTTGCCACATCCGCTTGTTTATTGTTGACCTTAGAGGGTCATACCCTTAAGATTCCCCCAGTCGAAAGGCTCCTAGCCAGGTTAGTCTAGCCCCAGATGAGAATCCAACGACACTGTTTCATCGCGAAGCGGTTTGTAAGTGAGAGAAAATGGAAATAAAAGGCGCCATTCTCGAGTCTCGTTTGCAATTTGTAAAGGACCGCTTCGGTGTAAAAGCGGTTGAGGACGTTCTGGGTGCGTTGCCTGCTTCAGATCAGGCCATTCTTCGAAAACCACTCAACTCCGCAGGGTGGTATCACTTTCAAACCGGCCAGCACCTGGACGACGCTATCGTTCAAGTGATCGGCAGAGGCGACGCGCGCTTGTTTGAAGAGATGGGCGCAGCATCAGCTCAGCAGAACCTCACAGGAATTCAGAAGTTCTATCTCGACCCCGGCAACCCGCAAGGCTTCATGCTTCGTGCGCCGTTGATCTATCACGTCTACTACGACAAGGGCTGGCGAGACTACAAACCAACCGGGCCGACCTCCGGCGTCATGACCACCTACGAGGCAGAGACCTATTCGGCGGCTGATTGCATGACCGTGATCGGATGGTATAAGCAAGCACTGAAAATGTGCGGCGCAAAAAACGTCGAGATGGTTGAGGACACCTGCCGCTCCAGGGGCGGCGATTGCTGTAAGTACCTCGTAAGCTGGAGCTAGCCTCGCCACCAGGAAATCCCAGGCAAACCCGCCGCGGCCCGTGAAACATCTTTCACGGGTTGACTTGTTCCAGTAAGGGCAGACTTCTGCGCATATGTTCTGACCTGTCCCAGAATTCGGATCCCACCGTGCCCGTAAAATCGGACCGACTAATCTAAGTCGCTCGCGCTGCCAAGAACTCCGGGCGTTGATGCTTCGTTCTGATAGCGGATGGTTCATGAGTTGTGGCAAGATGACCGAGTGCACAACAAGTGCTTAACCGTCCCACGGTCGCGAATGAAAATGACTGTGTTTCTGATAGAGGATAAGACCTAGCGTTCTTTGCGGCTCTGCGGCGCTGAGGCTTTGCGCGAAAAGCGCTCACACAAAACCGCAAAGGCGCACAGGCGCAGAGCCACAGAGGACAAAAGCAGGGAATGTGCGTCCGCTTCGATGAAGACCACTGCTAAAAGCAAATTCATTGCGCACTATCGCATTATCGAACCGCTGGGTGCGGGCGGTATGGGGGTCGTCTACAAAGCCCACGATGAAAAACTCGACCGCATCGTGGCGCTAAAGGTCCTTCCTCAGGATTCGGTTTCTCACGAAGATCGGCGCCGTAGATTTCTTCAGGAGGCTCGCGCGGCCTCTGCCTTGAATCATCCACACATCCTGACAATCTACGAGATCGGTGAAACCGACTCCAAACCCTACATCGCGATGGAGTACATCCAGGGGGAGACCCTGCGCCACAAGATCGCCGCTCGGTCGCTATCGGTCGCCAGGTCTCTGGAGATAGCCATACAGGTCGCCGAAGGCCTGGGCAAGGCGCACGAAAACGGAATCGTGCATCGCGATCTCAAGCCCGAGAACTTGATGATCAGCCAGGACGGGTACGCTAAGATCCTCGACTTCGGACTCGCCAAGCTTATCGGACGGGTCAAGCCGGCAGTAGACAGCGACGAAAAAACGGTGGTCCACGTGAAAACCAAACCCGGGACCATCATGGGCACCATTAATTACATGTCGCCCGAGCAGATACTCGGTCGCAAGGTTGATCATCGCAGCGATGTCTTCTCATTCGGTATCGTTCTCTACGAAATGGTGGCCGGGCAGCGGCCCTTCGTTGGCGAGAATGACGTAGACACGATGCATGCAATCCTGCATGAAGAACCGATGCCACCGCACGTCGTCAACTCGAGCCTCCCGCGGGATCTGCATCGAATCATAACTCGGGCCCTCGCCAAGTTGCCAAAGGATCGCTATCAGTCGATCGGAGAGTTGACCGCGGAGATCAAGGTGCTCAGGCGCAACCTCGAGCTGGGCAAAGCGGTGGCTCCGGCAAAGACCCGGCTGGTCTTGAAAACCGTAACCACCACAGCGCAGCGCACACTCAAGATCGATTACGAGAAAGAACTGAACGAGGCCCAGTATCAGGCGGTGACGCAGATCGACGGTCCTTTGTTGATCGTAGCCGGGGCGGGCACCGGGAAGACCAGGACGCTGGTTTATCGAGTGGCTCGTTTGGTGGAGATGGGCGTTCGTCCTGAGTCGGTGCTGCTGCTGACGTTTACCCGTCGCTCAGCCAGCAGCATGCTGGCTCGCGCCGCGGCGCTTGCCGATGAGCGCTGCCAACGAGTCTCGGGCGGCACGTTCCATTCGATGGCTCATTCCATACTGCGCAGGTATCCGGAGCTTTCTGGAGTTGCCCGCACTTTCACCGTTCTGGATCAGAGCGATACTGAGGATTTTATCGATCTGCTGCGCCGCCAGATGGGTTTCGTCGGTAAGGACCGCCACTTCCCTCGCAGACGCACGATCGGGACCATCTTTAGCATGACCGTAAACAAGCTGATCTCGCTTGGGGACCTGTTGAAACAAGAATACCCGCAGTTCGCGCACGAACAACAGGCCCTGCAGGAACTGTTCGTCGCCTTTGACCAGTACAAGCGTGAGCGACACTTGCTTACTTACGACGACTTGCTTGTCCGATCGCGCGATGCTCTTGAGAATAGCGCCGAGTTGGGTGAAAAACTCTCCAACCAGTATCGCTACATCATGGTTGACGAGTATCAGGATACCAACAAGCTCCAGGCGCAGATCGTCCGATTGATCGCCAGTTCGCACGACAATGTTGCGGTCGTTGGGGACGAATGCCAGTCCATTTATTCATTCCGCGGTGCGAGCTTTAGAAACATGCTCGAGTTTCCGGATCTGTTCCCAAAGGCTCAAATCATAAAGCTCGAAGAGAATTTCCGAAGCACGCAGGCGATTCTCGATGTGGCCAACTCGCTGATAAGTGATGCGACCGAAGGGTACGCCAAACGTCTGTTCTCCCAGTCGACGGAAGGCCCGCCCCCGCTGCTCATAACCGCAACCGATGAGAACGAGCAGTCGCGTTTCGTTGCGCAGCGCATAGATGAATTGCGGGAAGACGGCACGCCGCTGAGCGAGATCGCAGTTTTATTTCGCGCCAGCTCGCACTCCTTTGACCTGGAGATAGAGCTGGCCAAACACGGAATCCCCTTTCGGAAATTCGGCGGGATCAAGTTTGCCGAATCAGCTCATATCAAAGATGTGCTTGCATTTCTGCGAGTGGTCGCGAATCCATCGGACACCATCTCCTGGTATCGGGCGCTAAAGCTTCTGCACAACGTCGGCGAGGCAACGGTCGAGCAGATCCTCGACTACCTTGGCGTAGAAAAAAGAGAATTCCGGACCCCTAAGGCGAAGAGCGGTCTATTCAAGAGGCTGAAGCAATTCCCGGCGAGGGCTGCCTACCAGGACCAATTGATTCGCATGGCTCGCTTGCTCCAAACCACCAACGAGCAAAAGACACCGCGGGGTCAAATCACCACCATCGAGCGTTTCTATCGGCCGATCATGCAGGCGAGCTTCGACGATCATCCGCGGCGGCAGCGCGAACTGGAGCACCTGATTATCATCGCAAAACGGTATAGGACCGCCGACGAGTTGCTGGCCGATGTGGCGCTTGATCCAATCGAAACGGCGCTTGCCGAGGCGGCGGCCCGCGGCCAGGGTTTCGTCACGCTTTCCACCGTGCATTCGGCAAAAGGGCTGGAGTGGAATGCGCTGTTTGTGATCTGGATGCTGGACGGCTGGTTCCCATCATTCCGAGCCTATGATGTCTTTGAAGACTTAGAGGAGGAGAAGAGACTGCTTTATGTCGCGGCGACCCGTGCAAAACAGCATTTGTATTTTACCTGCCCGTTAAACGCCCACGAGGGTTATGGGTCAAACTCATTCTCGAGTGTGTCCCAGTTTCTGGAGGCTATTCCTTCAACAATTCTTACCCGGGCCACTCTGTCGGGAGAAGCGAGCCAGTCCGTTTCTCGCTCCTTCATTTCGCTTACGACCAGCGCTACCTAATGAGACCGCGATCGCCGACAAAAACAGCAGCCTCGGGATCCGGGAGAAAATCGGATAACTTTCTTGGTGTGCGCGCTCTCAATCGCGCATTGCTCGAACGGCAGATGCTCCTGCGTCGCTCGAAGACTCGAGTGCCGGATGCCATCGAGCGTCTGGTCGGCATGCAGGCCCAGGTCCCCAATTCACCGTATGTTGGCCTGTGGTCGCGACTCGACGGCTTCCGACCAGAGCGCCTGGCAAGTCTGATTGCTGATCGGCGTGTCGTGCGCGTTGGGTTGATGCGTTCGACGATCCATCTAGTGACTGCTCGCGACTGTCTGGCTCTTCGCCCAGTGGTGCAGCCGGTTCTTCACCGCGCCCTGTATGTGGGAAGCCCGTTCGGGCGAAGAATAGCTGGAATAGAAATCGAGGCGCTGCTTGAGGCTGGTCGCGAGCTGCTCGATGAGCATCCGCGAACGACCGCAGCGCTTGGCAAGCTGTTGGGTGAACGGTGGCCGGACACCGACCCGGTTTCTCTTGCCCATGCTGTGCGCGCCCTGCTGCCGCTGGTTCAGATTCCACCACGGGGTCTCTGGGGCGCTAGCGGCCAGGCGACCTGGTGCACCGTCGAGGCCTGGCTTGGCTGCTCGCTGGAGCCGGATCCCTCACCCGACAAAGTGATTCTGCGATACCTGGGAGCGTTTGGGCCGGCCGCGGTGATGGATATCCAGATGTGGTCGGGCTTGACCCGGCTGAGCGGGGTCATCGAACGGCTTCGGCCACATTTGCGCGCGTTCCGCGACGAGCACGGACGCGAGCTCTTCGACTTGCCCGACGCGCCGCGTCCCGACCCCGACACTCCGGCGCCCCCGCGCTTCTTGCCCGAGTACGACAACGCGCTACTTTCGCACGCGGATCGCACGCGAATTATCGCCGACGATCATCGCGTGCGGGTCTTTACTCTCGGCAGCTTTCTAATTGACGGCTTTGTCTCCGGAACTTGGAAGATCAAACGGGAGCGAGCCACAGCCACGCTTGTCATCGAGCCCTTCGTACGAGTCGCGGCGCGAGATCGCGCTGCGCTGGCGGAGGAAGCCGCACATCTGCTCACCTTTTGTGCGGCCGATGCCGAGGTCTACAATGTGCGGTTCACACCTTCGGGTAGGTAAGGGCTTTCTATTAGCCCATCTATTGCTCGTGGAACGACTACTTGCGTCCTGCTCGATTCGGGCATCAAACGGTTTCGATAAACAAGCAATTCAGGAAGAATCATTAGTGCCTCCTTCTAGTTAAGGGTGCTGATCAAGATAAACAACTATCTTGTCGCGACGCTAGACCTTTCAGGCGCAAAAAGTTCACGCACGATGCCGGAGTGCATTAGGCCCACGACTGATTGAGACGGGCGATGTCGATGACGAAGCGATAACTGGTTCAAGCGGCCAGTCGCTCTTTGCCTTGCAGAGAATCAACCGCCGATGAAGGCGTGTTCAGAAGCGCGTCAACACTAAACGGGCCGGCTCCGAAATACGAAATCAGTAGCGCGCCGCCAAGCATTGAAATATTCTTGAGGAAATGAGCCTGTTGCATCTGTGCCATCGCAGGATCCTGCACCGCCCAAAAGTTGTGCAGCGCGATTGTGACCGGCACCAGAAACAACACAAGCAGCCAGGCTCCAAGTTTCGCCTTATACCCCACGGCCACGCTGAGTCCGCCCAAGATCGCAATGACTCCCGAGAGAGGGACGCCGATGGAAGCTAACGGCACTCCCTGGCCAGCGGCGTAATCGATGGTCGACTTAGAAAAATGACCAACGCTAGCTACTACAAATATCAGTGCAAAAAGAATTCTTCCCAACAACACCTGAAGCCTCATTACACCACCTCCCCATAACCAATCCGTCCGGCGCGGCGCCCGGTGACTTTGGCCACCAAATACTCGCCGAGCCGGAACGGTTGCGCGTGTTAGCCCGAAGCGACTCTCATCGTCTTCGGACTTGAGCATAGCCTGGTCTGTTATACGGACTCTGGCTGCTCAACCGTAATAAGCCTACGCAACAACCTTGCCACAGCCCGCCCAGCGTGTATTGGGTTGGATCAGGTTTCTGAATCTACGACCGATATAGAGATTGTTCGACTCCTTACATTTTTGTAGAAACTCTTTCGGGCGTGACGACATACGGCCATTAGGCGAGATATGGTCATTTATCAGGCATTAAATGCGACGGATAATTCAGGGCGACTCGCGGGTCCAATGTTGCATCATACACTGTGAGGTTTTTAAGAGCCGTCTTTGCGCAGTGCAGGGAACACAGGAGTAAAACAATGTTAAGTGTTCGAAACGTTAAATCTTTTCTTGCAGGTCTTGCTTGGTTCGTCACCCTTGGTCTTGTACCGATGGCGACACTTGCTTCGGGAGGACTAGCTAACAATGACCACAAGATCTCAAACGGAGAGCGCGTCCTGATGCCGGTTAATCTCGCGATTCTCATTCAAGACGATCTGGTTTCTCACGTCAGCAACGAGTTAGACGTCACGCGCGACTTCATTCGTTCGCTTCCTAAAGGTTCGCAGGTAATGGTTGGGTACATCACCAGCGGCAGCTTACGGGTGCGTCAGCCCTTCACAAGCGATCTGGCAAAGGCGGCCGGATCGTTGCGAGTTCTCGTTTCGAGTAATGCGGCTTCGCCGTTCAATCCATATGTTGAAGTCCTGGAGGCGCTGCGCACCTTCAAATCGGATAGTAAGGGCCGAAACATTGTCCTGCTCGTATCCGATGGCCTCGACGTGTCGCGCGGTTTTGATCCGGCGTCGGTGCTGGATTCAATTGACATGGCGCGAGCGATCGCCGAAGCAAAGCGGCGCGGGGTGTCGATCTATTCCTTCTACGCGCCCTCGGTGGGACTTACTAGGTCGAATAACCTGGCGGCCAACTATGGTCAAAGCTCACTAGAACGTATTTCACACGAAACCGGTGGCAAGGCATTTTTCCAGGGGACGACTGACTTTGTGACTTTCAATTCGTACTTCGAGCGCTTAACCCGAGCGCTGAATCGATTCGAATCGGGAGAATAAGTCATGACTGACGACCGGCGACCGGTCGTCGGTCTATTGCGGCCGCGGGCGGGTGATTCCCAGCTTGCGCATTCTGTTGTTGAGGGTGGTTCGGTTCAAGCCAAGCCGCGCGGCCGCGCCGGTCGATCCCGCGATCACCCAATTCGCCTCGCCCAACACGCGCAGGATATGCTCCCGCTCCACCGATTCAAGGGTTGACGAGTTAGTCTGATCTACTGCCGCTTTCGCTGACTTCAGCTCGCCAAGCGGGACCTCGAGCACCGAACCGCGCGTCAGAATTACCGCTCGCTCGATGAGATTCTGCAGCTCCCTGATGTTGCCCGGCCAGCTGTATCTGGTCAGCGATGACATTGTTTCGGTGGGAATCCTCTCGATCGGTTTCTTCATCCGCTGCGCAAACTTGTTTGCGAAGAAATTCACCAACAGAGGAATGTCATCGGGGCGCTCTCGAAGCGGCGGCAAGCTGATGGGAAACACATTCAAGCGATAGTAAAGGTCGCTGCGAAACTTCTTCTCAGCCACCATCTCTCCAAGGTCACTGTTGGTGGCAGCAACCACGCGGACATCTACCCGCGTGGTGCGCGAGCTCCCCAGGCGTTCGAATTCCTGCTCCTGGAGCACACGCAGCAGCTTCGGTTGCAACTCATGAGGAATGTCCTCGACTTCATCAAGAAAAATCGTCCCTCGGTTGGCAAGCTCGAATCTTCCTACGCGCCGCTCTATCGCACCGGTAAACGCCCCTCGTTCGTGCCCGAACATCTCGCTCTCGAGCAGTCCGGTTGGAATGGCTCCGCAATTCACTCTGACCAGTGTGCGCTCGCGGCGAGGGCTGAGATTGTGGATCGCGCGTGCGATCAGCTCCTTCCCGGTGCCGGTTTCTCCATTGATCAAGACAGTCGAGTCGGTGGCGGCGACGGTCTCTACTTCCTGGAGCACTCGCTTGAGAACTGAGCTGCTGCCGATGATCTCCTCGAAGTTGTACTCAGTACGCATTTCTTCTTCGAGGTACAGCTTTTCGTCCTCCAGTTTCCTCTTCAGCTCATCGATCTTGCGAAACGCCAGAGCATTTTCAACGGCGATCGCCACCTGCTTGGCGAGCTGGCCGAGCAACTCTGCGTCGTCGTCGGTGAACGCATTCTCGCGCAGGCTCGAAACTCCCAGAACACCAAGTGCGCGATCGTGCGAAATCAGCGGAACGATGCAGCTAGACTTGACACCGGCGGCGGCAAATCGCCTGCCGAGAGTATCATCGGCTTCGTGCGCCTCACTCCGAACGGTCTGTCGCGAGGTGAATGCAAGGCCTCCCGGGTTTCCGTCAAGTGGGATGATCTCGCCTTCCACGAAAAAGTCTTCATTCGTGGGAAAGTCCATCGCTGCGAGCCGAAGCTGCTTTGCTGCCGGATCATAGAGGGCGAGCCCGGCTAAATCGTGTGCGATGACCCGCCGGAGACAGACAGAGACTGCTGATAACAGTTCTTGCAGATTCAGATTCGAGACCAGCATGTTGTTGACGTCCAGAAGAAGCTCAGAGCGTTCGCGCTCGCGCGCCAACCTGTGCTGGTAACACTGCGCTTCAACCGCTACGGCAATCTGTGCGGCCACCAACTGCGCGAACTCGAGGTCGAGCCTTTCGTATGCATCGCGTTTGTCGCTGGCGATGCTCATGACCCCGAGCCGCTTGCGGGCGGTGGTCAGTGGCAGGATACATACCGATCTCACGGGATAAGGGTGCAGGATCTTTGTGACCGGGAAACGAGTTTCCTGCTGAATGTCACCGGTGACAAAGGTTTGTTGGTCCTGCCAGACCTGACCTGAAATGGAGCCCTCGATTGGGAACGAATTGGGAAATTCCCGCATCGCCGGAACGTCCGTCTCGACTGCGTGCAGTCGCATGACCTTTCTTGCCCCGTCGTGCAACAGCACTCCCAGATAGTTGAAGTCGAAAAGGCTATGCAACCTACCGGCGACATCGTGGAGCAGATCAGACAGGCTGCCCTGCGAAGCCACAGCCTTTGACAGTTCCAGGAGCGTCAAGTATTGACGTCCCGGTTGGTCTGCCGCCGCCGTTTGAGCCCGGTTCTCACCCAAGACTTATTTCCTCCATCAGAGATGTACGACAAACTATGGTTTGTCGTACGTTCGCAAACCCTACGATCGTCAGCGACAAACCGAAGTTTGTCGGTCAGCCCGCGTTCGATGACCACAGCTGGCCAGGTGCTCATATATGGTCATGCAACTAAGCCGCTGAATAACTGTTTGGCAAACCTTCACTACTCGCCAACGGGCTGCACCGACGAGACTTAAGTTCAACGTTTGTCGTCTCACGCTGCGTGGCAATCAAATTGCCGCGGCATGTTTGAGTCTAACACTAGTGGGAGTAAACGGACGAGCTTATGCTGAGAATTGGCGTCCAGTATGAAAACAAGTCGACGACTTTTACGATCGAAGGAAAGCTGACGACAATTGGAGCGACAGAGCTCGAGAAGTGCTGGCAGACGGTGACCGCTGCCGACCCTTCGAAGCCGATTGTGGTGAATCTAGTCTGCGTGACCTTCATCGATACTGATGGAAAAGAGTTGCTGATCCGGATGCGCAAACATGGGGTTAGACTCGTGCCAACGGGATGCCTGATGAAATCGATTGTAGAACAGATCGAAGGCGAGTTGGCAAAAGGGTCCCTCGCTGCAGAGACTTAAATTTGAGTGAGCAGAAACAGGGGGTCTGTACGATGGAACAGCTTGCAGTTATTGGATACCGGAATTTGATCAGAACTGGATGGAACACCGGGACGTTCTCGTCCCAAATGGTGGAGCCCGAAAAGCTGAGATGTTTGTTGGAGGCGGCCGGCCGCACGCCCTCTCACCTGGACGAGCAGCCGTGGAGCTTCATCATCACGACGCGAGATGACGCGGTCGAATACGAACGCCTGCTTAGCTGTCTCTCTGACGTAAACTTCGAATGGGCACAGGGCGCTCCAGTGTTAATGCTAGTGGTTGTCAGGCTAAATCATGCGTCCAGCGGAGACCCAAACAAGTACGCGTTTCGCGACGTTAGACACGCTATTTCAAACATCTCTATTCGCGCGAAGGGTATGGGCTTAGCGGCCCATCAGATCGCTGGATTCGATTCGGCCAGGGCACAGAGCCAGTTTCAGATTCCAAGTGGACACGCATCGACGTCGGTTATCGCTCTCGGTTACCCGGATGTGCCGGCACGCTCGGCTGGCGACTTGCAAGAACCGGAAACAATCGCGCATCGACCGGTGGAGAGCTTTGTGTTTACGCGAAGCTGGGGGCAACCCTCCCCGGTACTCGATAGAAGCTCACAGAAACCGAGTCGTTTCGAGCTTGGTTGTTAGACCTTCCTGTAGTGGTAGTCGCGTAATGCACAACACAGGAGGTAGATACAATGGCTAAGTTACAAATCAAGCCATTCCTTGCCGGACTATTTCTAGTCGTGGCGCTGACAGCGCCGAGCTTCGGGCAATCACCCGCCGGCAGGCCGCCGGCCTCGTCGAACAAGGCCGCATCGGAAAAGCGAGCCCCCAGTCTCGCCGAACTTGAGTTGCTGGCGCGTGCGGAAGAACGTGCGGATGCGATGAGTTCGAGACTGCTTGAGTTACAAATGAGAGAAGCCGACTTGCAAGGACGTCTTGAAGATCTTGACTACCAGTTAACCCCCGAAAGCATCCAGCAAGCACTGCTGTTTATCGCCTCGGTGCGGCCGCTGGACGAGCTTCGCGATGCTTTGCGGGCCAGGATCGAGAACGAAAAGAATCGATTGAGCAGACAACTCGAGCTTTTGGCGTCAAGCCGTGAGCGGCTTGAAGGCGCGATCGAGGATGCCGAGGCAGAGGTTGGGCGCCTCCGCCAGCGTTTGAACTTGCAGTAACGAGTTAATTGCTATCAGAAAGGAGAACCATATGAGTATTACGAAAGCAAGAGTAGTAAGAAACAGCGTGAATCTTTCGAATGCCACCAAGGCGTCAATGATCGAATTGTTAAACGCGCGATTGAGCGATGCGCTGGACCTGTACAGCCAGCTCAAGTACGCGCACTGGAACGTCAAGGGCGAGAACTTTTACCAGCTTCATCTTTTGTTCGATTCCATTGCCGGGCATGCACTGGAGCAGGTGGACACCATTGCTGAACGCATCACTGCGTTGGGTGGGCGCGCTCTCGGAACTGTGCGCGAAGCAGCGGCCACATCCAATCTCTCGGAATACAACCTCCAGGCGTTCTCCTCGGCTGAACATCTGGAGTCGGTCGCGAACGCCCTTGCTTCTCAAGCGGGCGCATCTCGAAGTGCGATCGACATCGCCGACGAAGCCGGTGACGTGGATACGTCAGACTTGTTCACCGGAGTGTCCAGAGAATTGGACAAGGATCTCTGGTTCGTTGAAGCGCACCTATCGGGCAATGCCGTCGCCGATCAACGAGCATCGCACGCCAAGGGTTGATATTTCAAAGCACAAGAGTCGGCACGTAGTCCTCAGGCGACGTCCAACACTAAGGCGTCCGTAGTCTGAAAAGCGTTCGTAGTTCCTCGTTAGTCCGGAAGGCGGATTGCTCAACGGACAGGTGCTTCGGGCCAACGGCGGATATGTCTGAGATTCGATTTGGGCACTCGACACGAACCAACAATGTGACGCTAGTGCACAGCAGGAAACCTAATCACTGCGTTTTGCAAGGGCATTTCCATCACGTGCTTGACCGGCTGAGTTTCCGTGGCCGTCGCCTTCCAACCCCAGCCTTGTCCTTGTTGCTCGAAGGACTCAAAGGCGTAAGGCAATCCCTCGGAGGCAAGCGGTGAATTTGCATTGCTGACGTGAAAATGAAGATGAGGTTCGGTGGAGTTCCCGGAGTTTCCGACTAGGCCGAGCACCTGTCCGCGACGGACTTTTTCTCCGACCTTGACGCGCAGACTGCCGGGTTGCAAGTGCGCGTAGAACCCGTAACGCCCTTGACCCAGATCGAGGATTACGTGATTCCCGCCGACCGTTTCCAGCGTGATCGCCACCGCGCGTGAGTTAGCGCCGGGGATGTTTTGAGGAATCCCGTCTTTGACGGCTACTACTGTACCATCCCCGACCGCGAGCGCCTCCGTTCCATAGCATCGATAGTTCTCGTTTTTTAACTGATCGCCGGTCCAGGTCTTGCCGTCTTCGCGCAGCTGTACCCAATCGATAGCGAAGCGTTGCGCGATGTGGGATTTTCCACCGACCGGAAGCAGTGCGCGGCGATGCCCCGAAGCGTTAGCCGGTCCGTTGGCCGCGAGCCATTCGCCGCCTCGGCCAC
>CAZOOE010000156.1:0-12782 GCA_964581275.1 uncultured Clostridia bacterium | reverse complement strand
TTATGAAGACGCTAAGGGACAGTTAGCCTTGGGCGCTGGGCTAACGGTTATCGCGGGCGAAACGTTTTACGATGAGAACGGCAATGCAACGACCGAGTGGAGGAACTTCAGTAACCCGAAGGATTTTGGCGGCCCGGTCTTGCGCTTCGATACAGAATGGCACGCCAACGGCAAAATGAAGCGCGAGGTGCAGCAGTTCTGCGACACGAATCGGCAAGCCTTGTCCATTATTTCTACCGGGTACGCCGCGCGTAGAGAAGAGGAGTTCGATACAAACGAACAGCGGGAGCGCATATTCGAGTCGGGGTTCGACGAGAGTCTGGTCGGGTTCAGCACGCGCGAAGCGAAGTTTTCTGGCGGCAATCTACAAGGCGTCACACACAAGCGCAGCGACGGAACCGCGCTCAACTCCGTGCGCGTCGTCATCATCGACGTCGTTCCGTCGCCGGATCAACCGAAATCCGCTGAGCTGAAAAAGGGCGACCAGATTATCGCCGCCAACGGGAAACCGGTGACGAGCGCCTACACATTGTTACTTGCAGGAAACTTCCCAGGAGGCTGGATAGAAATCTTACGTGAAGGCCGACGCGTTCGCATCGATGGTTTCGCTCCCGGTAAGCTTGGAGTTCTCCCACAGGATCGCGCCCCATAGACAGCAATAGAGCGAGAACACCAGACTCGCTTTCGCGCGACCCGCCCTGTATCGCTCGGTCGTCTCCTTATTATCCAACCCTAATGTTAGAAGTTTTTTTCCCCAGTATTTCTTGACGACCCAGACGGTTTTGAAAATAATGCGCCTCGGAGGATGCCATGTCTGAATCGCCTCAGGAACCGACCGGCAGGCAGGCGCCGACCAAAGACGAAATCGGCCTGCTCGAAGTCCTACGCCTGTTAATTAAGACGAAAAAAGCAAAGACCACTTCGGACCTGCTTAAATACGCTTCCCAGTACGGCGCGCCCGAAGCCGAAGAGCGACTTCGGGTCCTCGAAGCAGAAAACATCCCTCTCGATCTGGCGTTCGATTCGGTAAGCGTGCATGTGCGCCTCCTCGCGCATAAAAGGAACAGCGAATTGCTGGCGAGCTGTCGCGGTCAAAGAGTCGGACTCATTCTTCCCCTCCCGCCACATCTACCAACCTTATTCCTCCCCGTGGCGAGCGTGACATTTCTTGAACCGGGCGAGAAACCAGCTCACGGGGCACTTCACGAGTTTTCGCAACAGGCGGTGAAAGGGGCGCGCGCGTGCCGCGCGAAAGCGCAGGAGATGCAGGTGCTCGTCTTTGAAGCGTTCCGTGACAGCGGCAAACTGTTAGCGGATGTGGCGGTAGCGGATGTGCTTGAGCCGAAGATCCTTCCCGCTGAGATTCGACTGGTTGCCCACCTGCGGCCACACAGAAATCCCGACGACGTTCAGATTCAATCCACGACTGAGGTTTCATTCATATGAAATTACCGCTGCGCCTCGTCTCCTCGCTTGTCGTGATGGCGCTGCTCTTCATTGTCTGTGCGGGGACCCGGGTTCGCGCGGCATCGCCGGACACAACTACCGTGCTGATCGATTCCTGGGAGATGACCTGGGCCGCTGGCGGGCTCATGCTCATGCTGCTGTTCAGCGCGTTCTTCGCCATGACCAAGTACGAGGCGCCGCTACCGCTCGCGATGTCCCTCGTGAGCCTTGCGTTTCTCGTCATCCAATGGAAAAACGCGCCAGCAATACTCCGCGTCGGCTTCGAGCATTACGCAAACATCACCGTATTGTTTACCGCCGTCGCAGTTCCGGCGCACATGATTGAGCGCTCGCAAGGATTCAAGTGGGTTGCCGCGTGGCTCGGCCATCAACTTGGTAAGGTCAGGCTGCGTCGCCCCCGTCTGACGACACCCCTGCTCGTCGGAATCCTGCTCCTCGCCACGTACGTCACGGCGGCGCTGATGCATAACGTTACCTCGATTCTGATCATGACGCCGGTGATCATTCGTCTGTGTGCGTCTTATCAGGTGCCGTCGCGTTGGATTCTGAGCGCGGCGCTCGTCGCCAGCAATTTAGGCGGGTTCTCAACGCGTTGGGGTGATACGCCCAACATCATAGAGTCCGCGACGTGGAGCCTGAGCGCCGGCGACTTCATGCGCGAGGTCGTGCCCGCCAATTTGATCGTGCTGGCATTGCTGATCGTGGTCGTCACGTTCTTCACCCAGCGCGGAATCACTAAGCGGAGCCGACAGGCCGGCGCGACCCAGGTGCCGAATTACACGTTGCAAGTCGCAGAGACGGCGGCAGATTGGAAGAAGGCGAAAGCCGATCTGGCCATAGACAGCCGGTTACTCATAGTCGGGCTGTCGATGCTGCTTTTTTTCATCGTACTGCATGTCATTTTCACTACACTAGCCATCGCCATCGGTGCGATTACGATTCTCGTCGCGGTCTTGCTTGATCGAAAAAGGGAGCGCTATCACACGCTCACTTCGCTCGGCTTTGAGGTTTACCTTACCTTTGCCGCGATCTTTGTCCTCGCTGGCTGCGTCTCACATTCTTGGATCGGAAACACGCTTCATGAGCAACTGATGTCGGTGAAGGCGGCGCCCTGGGGCATCGCTGTGACCGGCTATTTCGGCACGGCCTTCACCGAAGCCGCTTCGTGGGCAACCGCTGTTTCCGGTTCGGTTTTTCAACTTGATCCTTCGCATGCCGCAGCCTGGGCTCTTGGCGGTGGAATCTGCGCCGGCAGCAGTTCACTGGTTACCGCTGCGTCCGCCGGGATAATTCTGGCAGAGGAAAGTCAACGCTTTAACGACCCCGAACACTCCATCACTTTCCGCCGCTATCTCCCTTTCGGTCTGTCGTTCTCGCTTCTGATGCTCGTTTTTTACAGCGTCTATTTCACGCTTGTGCGTTAATCGATTGGTAATGGCGGAACAGGCCCCAAATGCCAAAGTTTCACCATCCCTGGGCGATTTAGCCGTCGTCTGGAGCCGCCGCAAACAGATCTGGCAGCTTCTTTCGCGCGGCGATAAGCTCGGCTTTGTTTCTAGCCTGCTCCTCATGTCGGCCATCGCCTTTGTTGAAAATCAGATTCCGTTGCTCCTGGGAAAGTTTTTTGACGACGTGACAAACGTTGCCGCGCGACCGCAAGAGATGAGGTCTTTCGTGTTCCGCGCGCTGGCGATTCTTACAGCGATCTATCTCGGGAAGGAGTCGTTACAACTCGTGCGGCGCTGGCTGGTGACTCGCACCAACACACGCATCGAAGCCAGGACGATGGTGCGACTCGTCGGCCATCTCCTCAAGATCGATCTCGGGGCGCTTGCCGGTGAGCGCGTTGGATCATTACACGGCCGCATCTCGCGCAGCGTCGAAGGCTTCGTCAAATTCCTCCGCGTAGTGTTGACTGACTTTCTTCCAGCGATCCTTACCGCCGCTGTCGCTCTATACTACGGGCTCACCACGAACTGGAGAATCGGCCTGGTCATGGTCAGCGTAGTTCCGGTCTCGCTGATAATTACGATCTGGCAGGTCAGCTCGCAGAAGGGCATCCGACAGAGTCTGCTGCTCGCGAAAGAAGGTTTGGACGGGACGGTGGTCGAGCAGTTGGGAGGCCTGGAATACATCCGCGCGGCCAATACCTATCCGACGGAAGTGGAGCGTATCGAGACGGCCGCGGAGGCCCGGCGTGGACGAGAGATAAAACACGGCTTCGCCATGGCGCGATTCGACTGGGCCAAGTCTGTCAACGAAGGTCTTTTTCATGTGGCGATTATCGGCTATGCCATCGTGCTCGCTTCACGCGGAGAGATCGAGTACGGCAAAGTGATCACCTTCTCACTCCTCTACCTCAACGTCGCGCGTCCGCTGAAAGAAGTGCATCGCATTCTCGACGAGACATACGACAGCAGCCAGCAGGTGAGCGTGCTGCTTGAGATGTTGAACCAGCCGTTGGACAAATCTTTCGGAGTCGTTACCATGCGCCCGCCCCGGCTGGACGGCAGCATTCCGCTTCTGGAATGCCGTGATCTGGTCGCGAATTACACCGCACCCGACGGCGGGTTGCGGCAAATCCTAAACGGGCTGACGGTGGAGATCCGTCAGGGGCAAACAATCGGCATCGCAGGACGCTCGGGCTCCGGGAAATCGACATGGCTGCGCTGCGTGCTGCGGCTGATTCATCCGGCGTCGGGCGAAGTCCTGGTCGGCGGTGTACCCATCAACGTTCTCTCCCGCGAGGACATCGGCAAATCAATTGGATACGTCAGCCAGGTGCCCTTCGTTTTTTCGGGAACGGTGGCGGAAAACATCGCCTACGGCTGCGGCCCAGTTACGCTGGATCAAATCCAGGGGGCTGCCCGGCAGGCGCACATCCACGAGGAGATTCTCGAAATGCCCCAAGGCTATGACACGCTGCTCACCGAACGCGGCGGCAACCTTTCCGGCGGCCAGCGCCAGCGCATCGCTTTGGCGCGGATGTTTCTGAAGAACCCGCCCGTCCTTATCCTAGACGAAGGGACCTCCGCGCTCGACAACATCAGCGAGCGTCGGGTCCGCGCCGCCATCGATCACGCGCGTCAAACGCACACCGTCATTATGGTCGCCCATCGCTTGACCACTCTTAATCAAACAGATTGTATCTTCGTCTTCGATCAGGGACGCGTTGTCGAACAAGGCGCCTTCGAGGAGCTTGTAGCAAAGAACGGTGTCTTCGCTGAACTGGTGCGTAGTGCCGAAGCCACCTAGAGAGGTATCCACGTCATCAATTGCATGTGCGTCAGGATTCTGCGTATACCCACACGCGCTAGCGGTGGGTTCTTGATGTTGCAGCCTACATGAAATCGCCCGCACTGGCGGGATGCCCACACGCGCTAGCGGTGGGTCGCTCACGATGTGGCCTTTGCTGTTCGTTCGTATGCCCGCGCGTCAGTGACCGTCTTGGGACCCACTCACAAGCCACAGCGTGACGCTCCCACCGCTGACGCATGCGGGCATCCTAGCATGCATAGCCGGATTGTAGGCTGCAACTTCAAGAACCCACGCGAGTGGCTAGTGAAAGACAACCTTGGGGGAACAGCCCACGCTCTCACCTGTTCAAGCCTGACGAACCCTTCATCATCAGGTCCCAGCGATTATCGTCCCGACCGGTGCTTTAGAAACGTGCCCTCCTGAAGCTCCTCGAATGCCATACGGAGTTGCTCCTGCGTGTTCATTACGATTGGTCCGTACCACGCAACTGGTTCCTCGAGCGGTTGACCTGAAACAAGTAGGAACCGCACTCCGTCGTCGCCGGCCTGTACGACAACCTCGTCGCCGCTATCGAATAGGACGAGCGAACGGTTGTCCGCCTCTGAGGGTGGGATCGTCTCCAACCATTGAACTCCTTCAGTTGGCACTGAAAGCGGAGCCGAAGCGTTACAGAACTTTCCTGCACCCGCGAAAACGTAAGCAAAGGCGTGGCGATTTGTTTCAACCGCAAGCGTCCTACGAGTGCCGGGCGGAACCGAAACATCGAGGTAGATAGGATCGGCGGCGACCTCCTCCACCGGCCCCTCCGCTCCCCAAAAACTTCCGCAGACGATGCGCACTTGCGTTCCGTCGTCATCGGTAACAATAGGAATGTCCGACGCTTTCACTTCCTGATAACGAGGCTCCGCCATCTTCAAGGTCGCTGGGAGGTTGGCCCACAATTGAAACCCATGCATCCGGCCACCCTGATCTCCCTTTGGCATTTCCTGATGAATGATCCCACTGCCTGCAGTCATCCATTGCACATCGCCCGGGCCGATTGAGCCGCGGTTTCCCATGCTGTCGCCGTGCTCAACTGTTCCCGCCAGGACGTATGTGATCGTCTGGATCCCACGATGAGGATGACAGTGAAAGCCTGAGAGATAGTCTTATGGGACGTCGTTGCGGAAGTCGTCAAGAAGCAGGAACGGATCGAATTCCGAAGTGTTACCGAACCCAAAAGCGCGACGTAGGTGTACGCCGGCACCTTCCAGAGTCGGCTTGGATTTGCTTAAGCGCTTAACTGGTCTGAGAGACATGTTTTTCACCTCCATCTTTGCTTAACTAAGACAACAACAATAGCACTAGACGCGGCCGCTTTTAACATTGTCTGAACAACTTTCACAATTATTCACACCCGTTTGACGACATTCACATTCGGTTCTGCGAAACTCCGGAAGGACGGAATGGTTTGTGCACAGGACCTGTTGAGCGCCTCGTGTTGAGGCTGCCCTTCCGAGCGGGGAGGCAGTGCCCTCTCAAGATACAGGTCCTGCATTTATTCTAACTTCTGTTGGCTAGTTTGAAGGTTTGATAACGCTCGAACGCCGGCAACGCAATCGGCATCGTCAACAATAATAAAGCAAAGGGCGAAGCGGTCTTTCTTGGTGAGACTCCGTCGCTGACGAGAGCTACTTCCTTGACGGCTTAACGCCGATTGCAGAGTCATTGCGCGCGCCTGAAGACAGTTGCACGTACTAGAACCGGAGCAGCCGTGGGGGGTACGGCGTCGTAGCAAATGGGTGAAGCCTTGACGAACTGGAAGGTCTAGCCGATGAACTTGTAACCCACGCCGTGCACCGTGATGAGGTACTGCGGATTGTCCGACCTCTCCTCGATCTTCTGCCGCACCTTAGCAATGTGAGTGTCGACCGTGCGGGTGGAAGGGAAGCTGTCGTGGGACCATACGCCGTCGAGCAATCGATCCCGACTTACCACCTGGCCTCGATGCTCAATGAAAAACTTCAGTATTCTAAACTCACGGGGTGAGAGTTCGAGGGGTTTCCCGCCTTTGGTCGCCTGGTACCTCTTAAAGTCGAGCGAGATATCGTCGAACTGGTAACAATCGGGGGGTTCGACTTGCCTGGTAGAACGACGCAGCACCGCCTCCATACGCGCGAACAGTTCCATTAAACTAAACGGCTTGGTAATGTAATCATCCGCACCGAGCTTTAGTCCCTGGACCTTTTCGACGTCAAGGCTGCGTGCGGTGAGCATAATCAGCGGTACGGTGTTGTTGGACGCACGGAGCTTCTTGCAGACATCGTAGCCGCTAAGCTTCGGCAGCATCAAGTCCAGGATAATCAGGTCGTAATTCTTTTCCGACGCCATTCGGAATCCCGTATTGCCGTTTTCGGCGACCTCTGCCTGATACCCTTCAGACTCCAAACCGTCCCGTAAGGCGATAGCCATCATCTGATCGTCTTCAACGAGCAACACTCTTCGCATCAGTCACACCCCCAACTGTGAATCAGGACCGCGGCTCTAACGCGGTCACTCTGTGGCAAGCCGCCACCCCGGCTTCGCCCGAGGGCAAGAGCGGCTTCTTCGCAGAAGGATCGAGGGATCCCTGAATAGGCAAGTAGATAGTGAAGGTGCTCCCGCGCCCCAGTTGACTCTCGACATTGACCCGGCCGTGGTGCGCCTCAACGATGTGGCTGACGATCGACAAGCCGAGACCACTGCCCTTGACGTTATGCACCATACCGGTGCTCACGCGGTAGAATTTGTCGAAAATTTTTCCAAGTTCGCCGCGCGGGATACCGATCCCGTAGTCGCGCACTGAGATGAATGCTAAACCGGCTTCGCGTCCCAGTCGAAGCGTGATCTCGGTGGCTTCGCCTGAATATTTGATCGCGTTGTCGATCAGGTTGGTCACCGCAAGCACTATCGCGTCATGGTCAACCACTACCGGCAGCGGAAGCTCGGCGCACGCCTGATAATCAATCTTAAGCCCGCTCTGCGCCAATCTCCCCGCGCAGGTCTCCAAGACCTCATCCATCAGCTCGCGCAAATCGGTTAGTGAGCATCGGTAGCTCTTTTGTCCCGACTCGATCCTGGAGAAGTCCAAGATATTGTTTATAAGCCGTGTGAGCCGGCGACCCAGTGCCTCGATGTGGGAGCCGTAGTCGCGCACCTTTTCCTGCTGAGTGACTCGCCCGAGTTTGAGCATTTCGGCAAAGACGCGGATCGATGTTAGCGGTGTGCGCAGTTCGTGGGAGACGTTGGCTACGAAGTCGGTCTTCATCTGCAAGAGTTTCATCTCGCGCCTGGCAGCGCGCAGTCCCAACAGCAACCCGCCAACCAACATAACGGTCATCGCCAACGAAAGGGAGAGGTTGATTATGACGGTGCGCCGAGCCCACTCCTGGATGCTCAAATCGCGCATTCGAATGCCAACCGTGTAGCGCCAGAACCCGAATGAAAAATGCGTGGACACTTCAGGCTGAAGATCGTCGTCTTGCCGACTCGAGTAGATCAACTCATCGTCGTTCCAGCGCACCGTAATGTCGGCGTTCTGATGCTCAGACGGAAAGAAGCTGGGCAGCGTTGTTTCGAGGGCGTTTGGTACGACTTCGCGTCTGAACCACTCTGGATCCAATGTCATGCCCGCGATCCCGACGATTCTCTTTTCACTGTCCAGCACCGGTTTGACCATCAGCGAGTAGACGGGGTCTCGATCGATTCCCATACTCTGCGGCACGACCTGTGTTTGGGTGCGTACATAGATCATATAGGCCGCACACCCGACCTTGATGGCGCGCATTTCCGGGGCTTGATCGTCGAACGCCATCTTCTGGTGCGCGCGGTCGTAGAAGAGCACTTCGTCGTGGTTGGTCCCATTGCGTTCCGTCGCCACGGCGATGAAGAAGCGTTTTGCCCCGCTGAATTCCTGGTTCTTGAAGTGATCCGCAACGTGCTCGACCGCCGCCGCGACCGGAGTTCGAGCTTCGTCATCCTGAATGACTCCTCCCGGAGGCAGAGCAATTGCCTCGACGGGCACGGCCAGGACTCGCTCGGAATTATCGGAGTAGAGCTTTTCCACCTGAGCGGTTACGGCCTTGAGGTATTGGGACATAAGCTCTCTGCGGTAGACCGGGAGAGTCTGCTCGAGCGCGCGCAACGAGCGGTACTGCATAACCAGGATAACGCCGAGGGGCAGGACAAAAGTTATAAGGATTACCGAGAGAAAGTGCCGTTTGAGAAATCTTCTCGACTCTTCCAACTTCATGCGACAGCTCCTCCTCGGCGGGTATTATACGATTAATGAATCCCAGCAATCCCAGATGGCCTTCGAGTTTGATAATTTATTGACATTTTTTGCAATATTTCGCAACTCATTCGGCTCTATCAAGAGTCTTCCAGCTTGTGCGAGGATGGGAAGTCAATGGTACGCAAATGCAACAGGCCTCGTGAACTATCAAGAGAAGCAACACATACGCTTAGGTGGTGACGAATTGCGCGACATCAGATCAGGTCACTATCAGATTTTGAATCAAAAAAGGGGAGCCTCGCGGCTCCCCTCCAACAGCTTTCGCGCTTGCGAAGACTAGAATGTGACCTTACCCGCAATCTGGATGTTGCGGCGTCCGAGGAAGGAGGCTGGCACGAAGGTACTCTGTCCGATGTCAGCCTCGCCACCTGATATGAACAGATTTGCGTGATTGAGAACATTGAATGCTTCAAGACGCAACTGCAGCGTGTAGCGCTCGGTTAACTTGAGGTTTTTGTACAGTCCCGAATCAATGTTCCAGAAGCCTGGACCGCGGAACGCATTGCGCTTGGACATATCGGACGGGAATGGCGGGAACTCTGATAAACCAACCTGATCAGTGAATTGATGAGTCAACTGGCTCAGGTCGATGTAGTTGTAGCGATTCGGCGTACCAGCGACGCCAATTGAGTCATGATTGATCGAACCACGGAAGTTCACGGGACCGTTCAGCTCTGCACGCATGAACGCGTTGAAAGCATTGTTGCTGTCGTAGACGCTGAACGGAGTTCCGCTCCTCAGGTTGATGATGCCATTGAGCTCCCATCCATTGACCAATCGGTCCAGGAAGCCCTTGGCGCTGGTGAGGTGCGGAACATTCCACGTGAAGTTGCTGGTGACTCTGTGGCGCACGTCGAAGTCCGCGAACCCGTAGTCAAGGTCGGGATTAAACGGATCGAGGTAGCCCAGGTTGAATTGATTGGCTGGTGCGCTGAACGTATCGCTCAGGTTGTCCTTGGCCTGTGAGTAGGTGTATCGGGCAGTCACCCGAAGGCCCTTAGTCAGATTCGAACTATCAAACGAGAGTATCAGCCCTTCGTAATTAGATCGTCCATTGCTTCCTCGGAAGTTGATGCTGCTTGGTCCGGAGAAGTTGAGACGCGCATTCATACGGGCATCGCCTTCGTAGACATGCCCTGCACCGTCACGGTTAATATTGGCGATCGAGTAGAGGTTCCTGCCTGCGGATCCGGTGTACTCGACGGAGACGACGGTGTTGTTCCATAGCTGTCTCTGCAGCGCCGCGCTCCAAAAATGAGCGTAGGCGTTAACGATGTCAGGATCAACGGCCCGCAAGCTGGTCGGAGGGAACGCCTTCGACACGCCGCTGCCTGCCAAGGGTCCAAAGTTCTGGAGCGTGATTGGTAGTGTACCTCCTACGTCAGTCGGAATTACAGCAACCGTAGCGTAGTTCGGTGGGTTCTGAATCACGTTGAACGTGACGTTGCCGAAGTTCCGCTCGTAGGCCATGCCGTAGCCGCCTCGCAAGCTCATCTTACCATCGCCGAAGACGTCCCAGGCAAAGCCAAGTCTCGGAGCGAAGTTATTCGGGTCCGAGTTCCAAAGTTTGCCAATCGGGCTGTCCTGAGCGCGCATGATTCGCCCGTTGCGGATGCGGTCAAAGAAAGTCGTGCCCTGACCGAAGTAGAAGTTCGAGTCGAGAGTTTGATTCGCGTTGTGCTGGGTGCCGTAGTACTCGTAACGAACGCCGAGATTCAGGGTCAACCTCGGTTTAATCTTCCACGAATCATTGAAGTAGATCGCCCATTCGTGGTAGCGGTTGCTGCGGCTGAAATTCGGCGAAGTGAGCGGGGTTTGCAACGTGCAATCCGGCGTCACTATTGTCGCGCCGGTTGCCGGGTTTACTGAGCACGGGAACTTGTTTTGCGGAAATACAGCCACGGTTAACCTGGCCAGTTTACCGCCTACGAGGTTACCACGCGCCGCGACCTGACTGTTCCCAAGCCTTGACTCGTCGTATTGGTACGCGCCGAAAGTGCGGTTGTCACGAATGTGAACATACTGGCCGCCAAAGCGAAGCTGATGGGCGCCGTGGGTCCAGTTCACGTCCTGAAACAACTGGAGGAAGTTCTGCGGCCCGCCGAATGGGATGCCAGTACCGGGAGCCGCCGGCAGGTAACCAGGCAACCTGATCAGGAAGCCGTTGAGCACCTGGCCCCCAAAGGCGTCGGTCATGTATAGCCCCGGAAGAAGCGGCTGCTCGCCAAGAGGCTGTAGTTGATTCAGTCTGTTAAACACTAGCTTGGTTTGGGACACCATGTTCGACGAGAACGAGTGAGTCACTGAGGTCAAGTAGTTTTGATTCCTATACTCGAAACCAGTGTTGAACCCTTGATATGGGCTGAAACTGATCGCGCCAAGCGGGTTGGAGCCTTCCTGAAACGCGCCGCGAACGTAGATTTGGGTCCTGTCGCTCCAGTTGTAATCGAGCCTGCCGACGGTCTGCCAGTCATTACCCGGGAAGCCACCCCCAAGATCGGTTGCGGTATTAACCCGCACCTGTCCGAATGCCGGTGTCCCAGGCGAAAGCGCGGAGAACGCGCCGCAACCTGTCGGACATATGTCGCCGACTGTGAAGACTTGCCCGTTGATCGGAGTGACAAGCGTGAACGCGTTGAAATAGTTCCTCGTGTTGATGTTCGAGGCTGCGATCAGTTCAGGGGTCGGAACCAGGCTGATCAATTCCCCAGTGCTGCGAATGCGAGTCCACTCAGTGCTGCTGAAGAAGAACAGCTTGTCCTTTAGGACTCGACCGCCGGCTGAATAGCCAAACTGGTTTCGAGTGAAGACGCCTTTGGGAATACTGTTGGCGTTGTTGTCGAAACCATTCGAAGCCAAAGCCGAAATGCGGTTGAATTCGTAGAGTGAGCCGTGGAAAGTATTCGCCCCGGCCCTTGTCGCAACGTTGACGATGCCACCGGAGGCGCGGCCAAACTCAGCCGAGAAGTTGCTTGTGATAACCTGGAACTCCTGAACTGAATCGAGCGGCACGTTCTGTCCGACGGTTGCGGTGAAGGCGTCGACATTCTCACCGCCGTCCAGCAGTATGTTTGTGCTGGCCGATCGCAGGCCGTTGATCGAAAAACCGGCGCCGCGAGCCGTGTCTCCCTCGACATTTGTAGCATTACCCGAAGTGCCGACCAGGTCATACGGGTTGCGCGTCAGGGTTGGCAGCTCGGTGATCTGTTTCTGAGAAACAGTGTCCGAGAGTTGTTGCGTTTGAGTGTTGATTTCAACGCCGCCTTCGCCGGCTACGATCGTGACAGTCTCGCCTTTGGCAGTGGGCGACAGGACGGCATCGATTGACAGCCTGGCGCCGACGGTAACCTGCGCCTGGCGCTTAAAGGGTGCAAAGCCCCCGCCGGTGACCGTGACGTCATACACACCCGGCTGCAAATTAGTCACAATTGCAACACCTTCTTCGTTGGTCATACCGCTGCGTTCGGCTCCGGTGGAGGCCGACTTTACGCTGACCGTGGCGCCGGCAACGGCCGCTGACTGAGAATCGGTGGCCTTTACCGTGATCTGGCCTGTCTCACTTTGTCCAGAACCGGAGATCGCGGTCATCGACATGAAAAGGAATGCGGAGAGCAGGTTTGCAACGCTGGCTCTCGACAATTTTCGTCTAACTCGCATGTGAGTTCCTCCTAGTTTAGCGTAGCCCTTAACTGATGAGTGTCACGACATCGTTGACACTTTTTAGTGCCACGAGATCGTTGACAGT
>CAZOOE010000155.1:0-12794 GCA_964581275.1 uncultured Clostridia bacterium | reverse complement strand
AAGCCGGGCAGATACCAGAAGCCCGATAGCAATCCTCCTTGTGCGTGCGAGATGCCCAAATCACGCACCCACAGATTGAGCAGCGGAGAGACGGATGCAAAGCCCATCATGCCGATGGCCGTTGTCCCGACGGCCAACAATACGACTAACCACGGTTTGGTCTTTCCTGGTATCACAGCCACTACTCCCAAACCACAAAGATCACTGCTTGTGATTTCATCTACAGACGTACTCCCGGACATAACTGTCCTAGTTCGCTGGTGTAATGCAGCATGACTTCACCGTACCGGTTCTCTTTCGGAGAGTAGACCAAACATCGGTTAATCGGCTTGGAGTAGACGTGCAGGCTTACTGCTCGACGCCCGAATTCCGCGAGGTTGAGCACCTGATGCACCGGCTCAGTGGGGTCCACTTCTGTCGGATTGACATCATCAATGTCAAAGGAATCCGTGGGCTCAATTCGACAATACCCTGTCGCATTGTCCTGCTCGATCACCTGAAAGTTCTGAATCCTGAGCCTGCCTGTTGGCATAGCCATCCAGCAGTTCTGACCGGCGTGGTTGTGCACCCTCGAAGCCTGACCTATGTCCCAACAGAGCGCGATCAACTCGAAGAGGTCGTTCTTGAAAATAAGATTGCGCGTATACTGACTACGGCTGAAGAAAAGAAAGGGCTCGAGTGACTCTTCGTCCACTGCATGGCGTTTCAGATAGTCGTACACGCTGCCAACTTGAAAACCTTCATTGGAAATGCCACAGAGTCCGGCAATGAGTTGTTCAACAGTAAGAGTTCGCATATCACAATCACGGCTTCGGAGAGGCGTATGCGCCCCGCCCGACTGCGACCAGCTGGCCGCCAGCGTCTCGCACTTCAACATCCGCCACTGCAATCGTGCGGCCAACGCGCAGCACGCGCGCGATAGCGACTAAATCACCGCGTCGTGCCGGGCGCAGGTAATCAACGCGCAGATCAATCGTCGGGACGCCCCGGCCTGTCTTCGTGACGATCGCGTAATCACCCGCGATATCTACGAAAGCGCTGATAACACCGCCGTGCAGCCAGTCAGAATCGTCTTCGCGCAAAAACTCTTCACGAAATGGCAGTCGGATTTCGACCACGCCGTCTTCGCAGCGCTCAAACCGCAAACCAAGAAATCGCTGGTAAGGCGATCGCGTGAGATCAGGCGGCTCCATCATATTTCTCCTGCGCCATTCGCTTGAGCGTCGAGCGATCAATCTTGCCGGTGCCGCCGAGTGGCAATGCGTCCAGAAAAAAGACTCGCCGTGGATGCGCATAAGGCGCACCTTGTGTAAGAAAGAACTGTTTTATTTCTTCCTCAGTCGCACCATCTTTTTCGTTCTCGACAATAAAGGCGATCGGAACAGCACCTTTAACTTCGTGCGGCGCTGGAACTACACAAGCGTCGCGTACGTTTTGGTGGCGTAGCAGAATGTCTTCGACCTCTTTCGGGTAAACATTTTCACCGGAGACATTGATCATATCGTCCTTGCGCCCAACGAAGTAATAAAACCCATCGACGTCGCGCCGCATGAGGTCACCTGTATAAAGCCATCCATCGCGAAACCGCTTAGCTGTGGCTTCGGGCAACTTCCAATAGCCTTTAGCCAGCCCTGGATTACGTGTAATGAGCTCGCCTACTTGATCGGCGCCCAGATCAGTCACTCCATCCTCACCAACGATACGCACCTCACAACCCGGAAACGCCTGGCCACAACTGCCACGACGCTTTAGGCCCCATCGAGAAGGCAGGATTGGAACGGGCCCACCTTCAGTCAGACCGTAGCTCTCTGCCATCGCGGCGTTGGTGAACACTTCCTGAAATCCCGCCAGCAAGTCTTCAGGCACCTCAGCCGAGCCGCAAACAGCGTAACGCAGCGAGCTCATATCGTGTTCCTGCAGCGCCTCTTTCTCGCTCAGGATCATTTTGTACATCGCAGGAACGCCGGTCAGATAGGTTATGCGATAGCGATCAATCGCCTTGATGACTTCGAGGGCGTTGAATCCCGGCAGGATGACGATTGATCCGCCTGCAAGCAGAAACGGTTTGACCGCACCGATCATCGCGTTCTTGTGAAACAGCGGCACTGCCACCAGCGCGCGTTCAGTGTGATCCAGCGCCGAGGCCTTACGCTTCGCATCCGCGTTCCATATTTGCCCGCCGTGAGTAAGCAGCACACCTTTCGGTTTGCCGGTCGACCCCGAGGTGTAAGGTTGAAGACAGATTTCATCTGGTTCGGTCTTCCGGCGCGCCAGAATCGGCGATGCAGTCGCTAACAACTCTCGGTAATCGCAAGCCCCTTCAATCGTCGCTCCCTGCACGATGATGCGCCTAACCTTGCTGAGTCGAGGGAGAATTGGTCGTGCGCGCTCGGCCATTTCGGCGTTGATGATTAGCAACTGCGCTTCGGCATCCTCGATGCAATAAACAAGAGCATCGTCGCCCATCCGAATGTTGAGCGGCACCGGCACAGCACCGATGCGCATCGCTCCAAAGATTGTTTCCAGAAAGCGATAGTCGTTGCTGAACATCAACGCCACTCGGTCACCCATTTCGACGCCGAGCGAAGTGAGCGCATTAGCCATCCGGTTGCAGCGTTCGTCAAGTTCCGTAAACGTCAGGCGCACGTCGCCTTGCAACACGGCCACTGACTCGGGCGTGACCTTGAGCGGCGTATCGAAAATATATCCGAGATTATCAGGCAGCATATGTTTACACCGTCAGCACGGATTTTCCGAAGACCTTGCGATCAATAAGCTCCTGCATCGCCTGGGGAGTTTCCTCAAGCGGTCTGACCGAATGCAGCACCGGCTTCAGCTTTCCCTCGACAACCATGTTCATCAACTTCGTCTGATCTTCGGGATACCAGCCGTCGCAGCCGATGATCGTGTGCTCGAAGCTCCATATGTAACGCAAGTCTTCCTTCGGATCGTATCCGGCAGTCGCGCCACAGATCAGTAGCCGTCCTCGCTGAGTCAAACACTTGAGCGAAGGGACCCACGTATCGCCGCCGATGTAGTTGACCACAACATCAACGCCGCCGCCGCCGTAAAAACTTGGTTTACCGTACATACGATGAATGACCTCGCGAAAGTCATCTTTTGAGGTATCAATCACGTGAGTGGCGCCGATCTCTTTGAGCTTAGCCAGCTTCCACTCCGCGCTTCCGCAGGCGATGACTTCCGCGCCAGCCATCGACGCTAATTGGACGGCACACGTGCCAACGCCTCCCGTCGCGCCCAAAACCAGCACCTTCTCGTCTGTCTTGACCTGCCCGCGCGTCCGCATCATCCGGAGTGCTGTTCCATACGCAATTGGCAGCGCGGCTGCATCTGTAAAGGAAATGTCGTCGGGCATTCGTAGCAGGTTTGCTGCCGGCATGCTTATGAGTTCACAGCAAGCCCCGCGTACGAGTTCGCCGAGTAGTCCTATTCCTTCGATCACAGGATAGGAGCAAACACGATCCCCCGGTTTCCAGCGGGTTCGGTCAACTGCCGAGCCAAGCTCAACTATTTCGCCGGCGAAGTCTCCGCCGGGAATCATCGGTAGGGGAGTCTTTAAGTTGGTCGTGCCCTGAAGCATCATCGGGTCGAAACCATTTAGCGAGACCGCGCGCACCCGAATCAAAACTTCATCCGCGCCAACCGAAGGCGCCGGTATGTCCTCCAACTTCAAGTTATCCACATCACCGTGAGCGTGAAAGACAATAGCCTTCATCACAGGTATCCCGTGCGAAGCGAGGCAGACTCCACTAACGCCTGACGCCCCGGCGACGCTGCCTCACTGACCAAGCAACACCGACGGAAAATAGATTTGGCCGCCTTTTATCACCAAATGAATTTTCTGGGTATTGCTGATTTCTGCCAGCGGGTCGGCATTGAGCATTACCAGATCGGCAAGCTTCCCCGTTTCTATCGAACCGAGTTCTGTTTCCCGCTTCAACGCGCGCGCCGCAGTAATGGTTGCGGCTCGAATTGTGTCAATCGGTTTTAGTCCTGATGCGACCAGCAGCTCGAGCTCATGCTGGAGACCGAAGCCGGGCAACAATGTTCCGAGCCCCACGCCATCGGTTCCAGCGAGGATCTGCACCCCGGCGCGGCTCATCATCCCTACGAACTGCTGCCGCTTTCTAAAGCCCTGGACCGCTGTTTCCTTTAGCTCGACGGGAATGTTGTAAATCTCCGGCCTCGGCCCGCGGGTCCATGCGTCAACGACATCGCGCGGCAGGAAACGGTTGTTTTGGTTGGTAAGATTGGCCTCATATCCGCCGGCAAAAGTCGCTTCATCGATTGTCAAAGTTGGGTCGAGAAACGTTTTCTTTAAAACCAGCAACGCAACAAGTTTCTTAAGCTGCTCTGAATCGAGATCAAACCGCTGCCAGAGCAGCGTCTCTCGTCGCCCGAGAGGAAGGAAATCGATCTTGTTCGCTTCGTCTTCGCTTAACAGTTCGCGGCCGGTGATGCGGATGTGCTCGAGGCAATCCATGCCTAACTCTACGGCGCGCGTCATCGTGATCGAGCGAGGAACATGGCCGATGACTGGAATGCTTCGCTTATGTGCGGTCTGGATGATGGACTTCAACACCGGCTCGCGGATATTGTTGTAGACCTTGATGAAATCCACTCCCTTATCAATCAAGGAATTAACTGTGTCGATGGCGGCTTCAGAAGTATCGACCACTATGCTGCCGCCAGGCCAAACCGGTGGAGTGCCATCGAGTATTGGCCCGGCGAAAAAGAGTCTCGGGCCAATAGTCTTGCCTGCGTTAAGCTGCTCGCGCAGCCGGTGAAGCAACGACAGGTTTCCGCCCGGATCGCGCACTGTAGTTACACCGTTAGCAATATAGAGACTTAGCGGCAGGTCAACCGTTCCCGAAATATGCGAATGCATATCCATCAAACCTGGAATAATCCACTTGCCGCGCCCGTCAATGATCCGCGCTGAGGACGAAATAGTGACTTCACCCCTTATTCCAACCTGCTTAATACGATCGCCTTCAATGACAATAACGCTGTCTTTGATGGGTTTGCCGGTATGTACGTCAATCAACGTCGCACCTGTAACAACGATGCTTGCAACTTGGCCTGGCATCGCGCGCGAGTGGGCTTGCCCAACAATTACTGCTGCCGTCAAACAAACATCAAGAAACAATTTTTGGATTCGCATATGATAATTCCTCTCGGGGAATGGCCACGATCCGAGAATCCCCGGAGAAAATGCCAAACGACAAAAGACGACAGTCTACCTCAGACGAGCGAAAGATGAATTCCCAGGGTCTTCTCCTCATCGAGCGATCCCCTGTTTTCAGAAGCGGTCTTGAATGTTGCCGAATACGGAGAAGGTCCACGCTCTTTGAGCCAATCACCAAGAGCGCCCTCTGACCTTTTTGGCGCCACGAATTCAAAACTGTGAGGACCAATTGTGAACCGCGCGCCGTCGGCGTCAAGGACGTCGCGTTTGATTTCCTGCCCATCAACTTTAAGAAGTTTGGAGTAGTTGTGTCGAATTTCAGCGAGGTCACTAACAGCGATCGTCAGTTCACCGATTCCTATCACCTGGTTCTGGTGTTTTGTTTCTCTTGGAACGCGTTCATCGCGCGGCGTTTCGTCCTCGATAAGGAAGGGGATCACGCCACGATGATTGCCCTGAGGACTTGATAGCATCCAATTGAGCCGATACCCATCTGGCCGTACGCGACTGAGAGGCGTTGGATCCGTCATGCTGATGCCAGCCTCGCGAAACGCCGCGATCTCAGAGCGAAGGTTGTCCGTCTGCATGCAGAAATCTATCAGCCCGCCTCCGTGCTCAAGCTTGGTCCACCAGAAGGATGTCGGATTATGCTCATAAAAAGCGATCAGTTCGACGTAGGACCCATCGGCAAATGCAATCAGCGCGTTGTGCGTACCAGTAGGGTGTCGGCCACCTGGAACTACCGTGAATCCGAGTTGCGAGTAGTTCTTGATTGCCGCCTCCAACTCCGGGACGAGAATGACGATATGATCTATTCCGACAAGCACGCGGTTCTCCTTCCGCAATCACGACTCCTGAATGCGTGGAAGAATCTCATTGACGAGCCGTTCATATTGCTCTCGCTGTTGCCAGGAGGTAAGCCGCAGAGTAAAACCGCGGGCTCCCTCTTGCACCAGCTCGCTCAAATGCTCAATACATTGATCTGGAGTACCGGCTGCGGTCCACGCTTCCGTCATCGCCGGAGTAAACACCGGGCCGTAGTAGGCATCCAGAAATCTCTGCGTTTCGGCAAGTGATGTCTGCCGATCGCTGCCGATGTTGATATTGTGATACAGCACGTTCGGGAATGCGTTCGGATCACGATGAGACTGTTCAAGAAATCCGCTCAGCTTTGACCGAAGGGTAGCGAACATTCTTGGCGCCAGTTGCACACTCATCCAACCATCTGCTTTGGTTGCCACCCGTCGCATAGCCGGATCAACAAACTGCGGCTTCAAGGGATTGGCCGCAATCCAGATCGGGCAGGGCTGCTGAACGGGCCTGGGCAGAATGGTGACGTCGTCGAAGGAGCGGAACTTGCCTGAGAAGCTGACACTCTCATCGCTCCATAACTTCCGGCAAATCTCTATGTTCTCTTCCATTCGCGCGGCTCTTTCCTTGTTTGCCACACCCCAATGAGCGCCTTCGCTTTCGCTGGGCCCTCCAATTCCGGTGCAGACTGCGAGCAGCATTCGGCCCTCCGAGATCAGATCGAGCGACGCCCACTGATAGGCGAAGATGATCGGATCACGGACGGGAAAGCTTGCCATGCATCCGACTGCAAGCTTGACTCGTTCGGTTGCGGTCGCCAGGCCTGCGAACAGCGAAATTGAATCCGGTCGTGGTTTGGCAAACAGACTGTCGCCTACCCACACCGAATCAAACAAGCCCGAAGCATCCGCATCGCGAGCCATCGCCACCATCTCCGCAATACTTGCTATACCAAAGAAGACACCGCGTTGCGGCAACGTTAAGCCAAATGTGATTCTGTTAGTACCCATCAGTTCCTCTATCCTAGAAGGGTTTTATTCCTTCGCTACATCGATTCCGGAAATGAGAACTACTACTTGAGTGTATCAGCAAACTCTACGCGGATCGGTTCCAGGTCTGAAGGCGATCCAGGCTCCCACGAAAATGCCTGAGGCCACGCCACAACAGTAAAGCCGAAGCAATATGAGAAAGCGTGCCCACGATCACCAGCGAATACCTGAGCGCGTTGTCATCATGGAAAATATAGTCTGTCACCAGAGCCACAGCCGTCGGCCCAAGACCACCCCCAATCAGATTGAGCGCGAACAGATAAATACCCGTCGCCTGGCCACGCATGGAATTAGGCATCACTTGCTGCAAAGCAGCTGCCGCCGCACCCCACGGCGCACTCACCACGAAATACGTCGGGATGAGCAGCGCGACAGCCCATCCTGCAGTTGGCATCAGAGGGAAAAGGATTCCGGTCGGGAACCACGCGAGGGTAGCGATCAATCCCAAACGCAGATTTGCGTCGCGCCAACCTCGCTCCGCCAAAGAGTCGGCGAAGCGGCCGCCAGCCAGGATGGCCAGGACACCTACGATGCTCGTCAGCAATCCGTAAACAACGCCGGACTGCGCCGCCGACCAGCCATAATTGCGAATGAAAAGCGTCGGTCCCCACGTGGTGTACGACGTCAGAGTGCTTAGAGTAAATCCAATGTTATGACAAATGAGCGTAGCTTTGTTCTCCTTGAAGTATCGAAACACTTCGCCCATTGACGCTTGCGCTCCGTGGGCCGCATCGCCCTCGACCTTTCGCAGACCCTTTCGGACAGGCTCCTTGATCGTATACATCAGCAGCGCCAGCGCTAATCCGGGTAATCCAACTATGAAGAACACCGTCTGCCAGGGTCGCACTGCTCCGACGATCGGTAGCACTGTTTCTCCTTGCGACGAAACGAAGCTGACAATTGCCCCCCCGAGCATATAGGCGAGTCCCGTGCCGATGTGTATGGCTGTTGAATAAACACTCATCGCCGTCGCCAAACGCTCTTTGGGAAAGTAGTCAGTAATGAGCGAGTAAGCCGCGGGGGACAAGGTTGCTTCACCCACGCCAACACCCATCCGCAGAAACAGCAATTGAGAGTAGTTCCTCGCCAGCCCGCACGCGGCTGTCATGAAACTCCAAACCGCGCATCCTGCGGCTATCAACGTCCGGCGGCTTCGCGAGTCTGCCAATCTGCCAAGTGGAATCCCGAAAATGCTGTAGAAGACGGCGAAGCTAAAACCCAACAGCAGGCTCATCTGCGTATCGTTGATGCCTAAGTCGCGCCGTATCGGCTGCACCAGCAGGGAGAGGATATATCTGTCCATGAACGAGAAGACGTAAGCGAGCGTCAGCACTCCAACGACATACCAGGCATAACTAATCGGCGGATACGGCTCTTCCGTTGTCACCGAAGAAGGCTCTAATTTCGGATTCAGTTGTACCGACAAGAGTCTCTCTCCAAAACCACCACTACTCTTCGCTGTCGCTAGCAGTGGCGTGAAATGCTCAGGTAGATTTTCCCAGATACATTTCCGCGTTATACCGCGATACCGATCGAAATGGCCTTGGTTTCGAGGAAGGCATCAATTCCCTCCACTGCATTCTCGCGACCCACTCCAGATTCTTTCATGCCACCGAATGGCATTTGTACTGCCAGAGGAACAGGATCATTAATGCCGATGATGCCATACTCGAGTCCCTCGGCGATGCGGAAAACGCGGCCGACATCGCGAGTGAAGACATAAGACGCCAACCCATACTGGGTATCGTTGGCAAGCGCCAACGCCTCCTCTTCGGTGTCGAAGGCAACGATAGGTAACAGCGGCCCGAAGGTCTCTTCATGCAGCACGCGAGCATTGGGTGGAACGTCGGCGATAATTGTCGGCTCGAAGAACGCGCCGCGCAGACCGTCAGGATAAGCCTGCCTACCACCAGTCAGCGTCCGCGCGCCGCGTTCAAGCGCGTCGTTCACGTGCCCAGACACCCAGGCGAGAGCGCGCACATCAATCAGCGGGCCGATCCGCGTTTTTTCGTCCAAGCCGTTTCCCACGACGAGCCCCTCTGCCCGTTCAGCCACCTTGCGCGACAACTCCGCCGCGATTGGCCGCTCGACGTAGAGCCGATTGGCACACGCGCACGTCTGACCAGCGTTTCGGAATTTCGCAGCGATAACGCCATCAGCCACCTTGTCCAAATCAACATCGGCGAAGACGAGTATCGGCGCATGGCCGCCAAGCTCCATGCTCACGCGCTTGACGCTGCCAGCTGCGAGTTGCATCAGATGCTTGCCCACCTCCGTACTTCCGGTGAAGGTCAGCTTGCGGACCAATGGGTGAGTGGCGAAGAGATCTCCAATTGGCGCGGAGTCCTTAGTAGTCACCACGCTCAGAACTCCTTCAGGCAGTCCGGCATCGCGCAAGACCCCCGCTAGTGCCACAGCGCTTAACGGAGTTGCGCTTGCCGGACGCAACACGACTGTGCAACCTGCTGCGAGCGCCGGGCCCGCCTTGCGCGCAACCATCGCTGACGGAAAGTTCCATGGTGTGATAGCGGCAACAACGCCGACCGGCTGCCGCGTCACCAGGTAGCGTCGATCAGGCAACGATGGAGGGACAGTCCGACCGTAAATGCGCTTACACTCCTCGCCAGCCCACTCGAAGAAGCCCGCACTACCGAGCAGTTCGCCTCTGCTCTCCACCAGAGGCTTGCCGCTCTCGAGTGTCATGGTTCGCGCAAGCTCTTCAATGCGCTGCCGGATTAGACCGGCTGCTTTTTGCAGGATCTCTGCACGCTGGCTCGCAGGGCGCGCCGCCCAGTCGGGGAACATTCGATGTGCTGTTTCAATCGACCGCTCGACGCCCTCCACACCATAATCACGAACGCGCCCGACCTCCTCCCTCGTTGCCGGGTTAAGGACCGAGAATGTCGAACCTTCCATCTGCGTTTCAACCTCCAATTTCATGCGTGCTCTCCGTGAAGCCTGTCGCGAAGCGCACTGATCTGTTCGGCCATAGTCACGTCGGGCCACGGCGTCACCGGTTCATCGGGCGCAATCTTCAATAGGATGAGTGACGGGCCAGGGGCCGCGAAGACCTCGGGCAATTCGCGCCTCAGCGCATCCGCATAATCGAAGCTAGATGCATGTCGGTAGCCGGCGCCCAACGCCATTCGACAAAAGTCGAATTTGCCGCTGCCTGGCAATGCCTGGTTGCCCGACGTTTCGTAGCGGCCATTCTCAAACACGAAATGATAGAAATTCCGTGGTGACGCGGCCGCAATCGTCACCAATGATCCTAGCTGCATGAGCACACAGCCGTCTCCATCCAGCACGATCACCTTTCGATTGGGACACGCCATCGCAATGCCTAGTCCAAGTGACGAAGCGCTGCCCATACATCCAAGCGCATCGAGATGATCGGTCGCGGCCTGCCCTGCAGCGTGCCAGGCCATGATCGCCTGCATCGCCGCCACGCTGATCGCGCCGTTGCGGCACTCCGCCAAAACTGCTATTGCTTCCTGACGGCGCATATAGTTGAGACTCCCGACTCTCTTCTCGTTTCGAACTATTTACCAGTGGGCGCTCCGACAATCAGCGCCACCGGCCCGCCTTGTTGCTGGCACCGACTGTATGCCTCGCCAAACTTAACGACATCCTCAGGACCTTCCAAGCGGTAATAGGGCACGCCCCAAGCTTCGAGCGTTGGTTCAAGCATCCGCACCGATCGATCACAATTCTGACGCGAGATCTTCGTCACATCACGCCCATGCTCGCCGATTAGCATGAAGGTAGGCACATGCGCATCAAGTGGAATTGCCTTGAGCGTATTGAGACAGGCATAAAGACCGTTATTCTGGATTAATAACATTGGACGCGCGCCGCCAACGTAAAGACCGGCGTTGATGCCGATCGCCTCGTCTTCGGTGCAGACTGTGACTAGCGTTGGCTTGTCCGTTTCCGCTAGCAAAGCAAGGAGCGTTCGTTGGTGCGTGTCAGGAACAGTGATCACGTGGCTAACGCCCGCCGATCGAATCGCGTCAAGCAACGCGTGCGCGCTTATTCCTCGGGCTGGTAGCATTGTTTGGTCACTCGCTCGAGTTTCCTTAATCGTCATCGTTTCGCACAACCTCTCTACGCGACGGCTATTGTGGAGAGCTCAACTTCGGCTCGGTGCTCAGGTTCGCCTCCGACAATCGTTAGCGCAGGCGCATCCTGACCGACCACTTCGCGAAGGATCGTCAGAAACTGATCCTCGAAGTAAACGTCGCGCAGCACGACGTCGAGACGCGCGACGCGGTCCAAACCAATGTCAAATCGGCTAAGGGCTGCTTCAAGTCTGTGGAATGCCTGTCGCGCCTGTCCTGCCGTATTGCCATGCAGATCCGGCATTAGCTCACCCGACGTGGCGTCTTGAACGCCGCTACATCCGCTGGCGAAGACAAGTCCTCCGGCACGCACCGCTTGCGCGACCTCTGTGCGTTCCGGCAGCCACCGTATCTCTTTCTCGACACCCGGCGCTGCTGCAATCGCACACATATCCATTTCGCCCGTTCCGCCGACAGGAAGCCCGACTGGTGCCGTGGCGAATGGAATCGCACCGCCCAATACCTGCTTGCACATCGCCCAGTACTCCGCCGCTCGGTTCACGTTTCGCAGATGCGAGTCCACGCGCACCAGAGCTTGCAATCCCACGCCAGCCTTGCCGAGAAAAGAGCGGTACTCGTCGTAGCTATTGCGGATTTGGATTGGGAAACCTTCAGGCACTTCGACCGGAGCCACCTCACCCGTAAACGGGTTCACGTGTCCGCGCACGCCCACCGTAAAGATGAAGTCCCTAACCTGAATCGCTCTCGAACAACGGACGTTTTCCAGCCCGAACGCAGGTTGATAGGCTCGTTCGACCCACCGTGCCCGCTCCGTCCACGGTCCCGGAAAGGGCGTAGTCGGGGGGCCGTCTACAATGATGTGCTCAGTCTCCGGGGTCACAGCCAGTGCGGTGGTCGTCACCATATTGATGCCGGACATGAATGCCTGTGCTCCGCCTCCCGCAGTCCGATCCATACCGAAATAGTCGCGCCATAGAGCCAGACGCAACTGCATCCATTCCTGCGAACTAACAAAATGCTCCAACCAGACCACCGAGTCGGAACCATAACCACAGCGTTGAAGCCGTTGCAGTATTCGGTCGTAGGAATTGCGTGTCTGCGCTTCCGGTTGCCAGGTCGCGCGCGGATCAATCTCTTCGGTCTCGATCGAGCGGTGGCCGTCAGAACCGGATAAAAACAGGTACGGCCCGGCGCGAACCACGGCTGCGAAACCGCGGCCACGCTCGTCGTCAAGCAGGATCTCCCTGGTGTAGTTGACACTCATTCTTCTCTCGCCGTGGGACCATTGACTCATCGGGTGCTGGGAACTACGAATCCGGGAGACGTACAAGATCACTCACACTTGTGCTCAACGTCCCGGTTCTGAGACGAGAACGATTCGCGCTCCAATGGTGCGATCATCCGGTGGCAATAGACTCTCCGACACCCCCGGCGCTGCCTCCCCCGCAGCCACCGAGTGCGAACAGGCCCGACATCAGGAACACAGAACAGCTGGTGTTGACGAGAGTGCGCATGTGTCCCACCCGGATCATGCACGCGACGGGCCCACCGAGTGGCCCTTGATCCATCGGCTGCGCGTGCCCGCGACTGTAAGCGACGGGTTTCCCCCTGCCTGGGCCCACCCGACGACGTTCCTTGCGGGCC
>CAZOOE010000154.1:0-12818 GCA_964581275.1 uncultured Clostridia bacterium | reverse complement strand
CGAGCGGTTGGGGAATTACATCATCGAGGGCACCAAGGAAGGCTTGATCGCCGATCTCGACTTGAAACTCAGAGAAGCCGCGCCGCTCGATATCATCAACGGGCCGCTGATGGCCGGAATGTCCGAGGTCGGCCGCCTGTTCAATAACAACGAACTGATCGTCGCCGAAGTGCTTCAAAGCGCAGAGGCAATGAAGGCCGCGGTTTCCTATCTCGAACAGTTCATGGAGAAGAGCGCCGACAGCGCTCGCGGGCGGATCATTCTGGCGACTGTCAAAGGCGACGTTCATGACATTGGTAAGAACCTTGTGGACATTATCCTGTCGAACAACGGTTATCAGGTCGTGAATCTTGGCATCAAGGTCCCGCCCGAAGTCTTGATTCAAGCGGTGCGTGAACACAAGCCGGACGCGATCGGATTGTCGGGGTTGTTGGTGAAGTCGGCTCAGCAGATGGTGCTCACGGCCGAGGACTTGAAGGACGCCGGCATCGATCAGCCTTTGCTTGTCGGGGGCGCAGCGTTGTCGGATCGCTTCACGCGCGGAAAAATCGCTCCGGCATACGGCGGTACGGTTGTGTATGCGAACGACGCGATGAATGGGCTCGACATTTTGAACAAGCTGATGGACCCGACGACCCGGGCAAAGCTCGAGGGCGACCTGCTCGACAGGGACCTTGGCGTTGCGGCTCGTTTGTCGGAGCCGGCGCTTGCCGAGACCGAACAACGCAGTTCGAGAATCTCGCTTAATGTAACGATTCCGCCGGTGCCCGATCTGGATCGACACGTGATTGAGGTCGAGGACCTCGACGAAGTGTGGAGTTACATCAACCCGCAGATGCTCTACGGGCGGCACCTCGGCCTTCGCGGCAAGTTCACCGAGCTTCTCGCGTCGGGCGATCGTCTTGCAACCGAGCTTGAAGAGACCATCGATCGCGTAAAAGAGGAATGCCGTGCCGGAGCGATGCAAGTGCGAGCCGTTTGGCAGTTCTTCGAAGCCGAAGCCGAGGGAAACTCAATCCAATTGTTTTCTCGTGCTGGCGCAGCATCACCAGCGGCGGTCTTCCGCTTTCCACGGCAACGAAAGGACGATGGGCTCGCCTTGAGCGATCTGGTGCTGCCCGCCAACGTCGAGAGCTCGATCCGGCGTCGCGATAACATCGCGCTGTTCGTAACTACAGCCGGGGAAGGCATACGCGAGATTGCCGACGAAGCCAAGCAAGCGGGCGAGTATTTGCGATCTTACGCCCTTCAAGCCTTGGCGCTGGAAACCGCCGAAGCCGCCGCCGAATGGTTGCACTCGTGGGTGCGCGCCGCGTGGGGTTTCCCAGACCGGCCGGACCTCCCCCGCCAGGCGTTGTTCCAGGCTCGCTACCGAGGAAAGCGATACTCCTTCGGCTACCCGGCGTGTCCGGATCTGGAATTGCAATCCGAGTTGTTTCGGTTGCTGTGCCCCGAAAAGATAGGGGTTCAATTGACCGAAGGTTTTATGATGGAACCCGAAGCGAGCGTGTCGGCGTTAGTGTTTCATCACCCGGATGCGACGTACTTTTCGGTGGGCGCACAAGAGCTTGCTGAAGCCACCGCCGATTAGGTGACTGCAGCCGAGCACCAGGAGCGTTCAGTCGGTTGATCACCAGGAGCACCCCAGAAGTTTGCTCTGGGACCATCACTTCACCTTAACAAAGAACGAGTAGTTATTCACAACGCGTTAGTCGTTGATCAAGTCGTGCGCCAGCGGCGTTACGGTTTCGAGAGCACAAGTTCCGAAAGCTCCGAGTAAAGTTCACCAAGAGGACCAGTCTGCGCCCCGTGACGATAAATGATTCTGCCCGACGGCGTCCTTACTCTCACAAACACAAATCCGAAATCCGGGAGCGCGGGGCGCTTTTGAGCCGAGCCGCGACTCCAGAAGGTCCTGTCACCGGATTTTCTCACGAGTTCTTTGACTCTCTCAGCAGAGACTCCATTCGTAGTCACTGAAGGAAGTCCCCTGAGGGGTTCCACGCGCCCATCGGCGTAGATCCCCACTTTGTACGGCCGGAGGTTTCCGCCCTCGTGTCCGAATTCAATCACTGGTGGAGCCGCGTGTCTTGCTTTGGTTGCCTTCTTAATTCCAGTTGCCTCTCTCCTTTCTTTCGCCTGTATTGCCGCTCCGTTGAGAACAAAGGCGAGAGAAAGGCAAGCCGTCCAGAGTATCGATGTTGATGGCATTGCTCGTTGCCCCCCGACAACATCCTAGCCTGGTTCTAAGCAACTCCGCAGCGTCGAATATTCCGATTGGTAAAAAAGGCTACCGACAAGCTGTGCCTGTCGGTAGCCAGAGCTTCTCGGTGAATTGCGACGCGTCTGCACTTACGGGGGGGAACCCGAATCGGGATTACTCCCGAGGTGTCAGCGCTCTAGAAACTCTTGGCGCAGAACCCTCCTGATGCATTGACCCAGTTCCGCTGGATCAAAAAGTCGCGAGCGCCGAGCTTCATGTTAGCCAGCGCTCCATTTGCTGTGTAGGTTGTGCCAAAAGTCCAGGCACACTTGTCAGCGTTCTCAGCACCCCGGTTGTCGTACCACGCATTCAAGTCGGGATCAGTGACTGACTCTTCCAGTTCGTGGACGATGATCGACGCCATTCCGTCTGCTCCGGCATTTCCGTTTGGTCCGGTGCTTTGAGCGGCGCACGACGAGATGCAGCGATCCGGGTTGCCGACAAATGAGTACTTGATATCGCTTCCGCTTATCGTTCCGTGTGTGTGCCAACCGCAGTACTGAGTGCAGAAACCCGAGCTTTCAGTCACGTCGGCAGACGTGAGCACGAAGTAGACGCCGTTGGTATCTTTGGGCAGTCTCCCACTTGTTATTTCGCTGGAAACGATCGCTTGAACGGCAGAGTCAGACAGCGATGTTCCGTGAGAGTAGTTGTCGGTTGTGCTTCCGGCGTAAGACACTGAGTTGGAGACATGGACGTTCGAGCCGTTGTAGTAGGTTGTGTTGATGTTGAAATATGGGGATCCTCCGATGTTTTGAGCTAAGTCAGTGAGGATGGTCACGGCGGTGTTGCCACTCCAGTTTCCGTACCAGATGTAGTAGACCTTTGTGGTGCTGAGAATCACCGGCCCGCCGTGATAGCTGATCCCATTCCCGCGGTTCGGCTTTGCCGTTCGCTCGTGAGCGAGTCTGTTCAGGTCCACATCATGATCAGTCGAGAGCCGGTGAACGCTCTTCGTTAGTTGAACGTCTTTGCCATCGTCTGACTGCTCGCCCTTTTGCGCGTGCGCGCCGCTCCGCAACCCGCCCATCACTAGCAGCATTGCCAGTACGAGCAAAAAGCTAAATCTACTCCTCATTTTCGACTTCTCCTTCCAAATTTGGATTTCTAGACAAACAATTGACAGATTCCCGTCGGGCCAAGTTCGTGAAAGCGCCTGCGAATCGAACGACCGTTTTCTGCTTGTCGGCTAACGGACCGCCATTAATACTTCAAACATTCACGTGTTTCAGCGAAGGGTTGGGATGCCGCTGCTCGTTCTCTCTCCTTGGAGTTTTACATCGATGGGAGGGAGTCGAAAAGGTATCAGCACTAGTAGTGCTTGTCAACGGTCGCGGGCAATCGGCGGTGCGCAATAGTGGGCCTCTGAGTGCAGCTTCGTGTCTTCGCGGCTTAGAGCCGGAATGAATCATCGCATCGAGCAACACACTAATACCCACGACCGAGCCATTTGTGTCGTGGGCAGTTTGTAGGAACGCTTGCCACCGCGTCGATTGAGTGTTAGCGCGCCAAAAAAAGCAGCAGGTCGCCAGCGCTCATTGCTTCTTGAGCATACCGCTAACCTTAACGGTCGCACCTTGTTTCAAGGTTATCTCATTTTGAAAAACCTGTAACCCGGCATTTCAAGATCGACCAGGTATTTTCCGGGCTGGATGCCGGTGATAGTAGTGGGAGTCAACCCCTTCGATTGAGGCTCGCCAGCTCCGCTCTCCCCGTTAGAGATTAACAACACCCTCGCTCCAGGCGGGATCGAGCTGACTTCGATTGTTCCAGTGCTGCTCTTGTCGGGTTGTTGAGAGGCCTTGGGCTGAGGGGTATTTGAGGGCGCAGTGTTAACGTTGCTTCCGGGGTGGTTGTCATTGGCCGGCGGCGCAGTAGTGCACGCGGTCTCCATCGCGTATAGCACACCAAGAAACGACAGAATCAAAACGGGCCGCCTTATGTTCATCCGTTTAGCGTACAATACAAATCAACCGGCCACAAAGCCCGGTACTGATGTAAAAGTGTGTGGGTCGCTCCCTGGGCCAGCGCAGTTGTGAGGATTCGCCTTGGCATTTCCTGCAGTTCCTGCAGGGCTCGATCCAACCGGGTGCGATGGGGTCCCCCTGACACGAATCACTCTCGACAAAGTTTTTTGCAAAAAGTTTTCCACAAATCGACTTCAAGTAACACCTCTGAGATTTCTCTCTATCTATTCCGTTTGCTGAAATATGCAGCAATAGATTTCCACAGCAGAGAGGAGAAAACCCACAGGAAACCTCCCTGCGCGGAGACCACTAACCCCATTATTTTTCGTGAATTAGATTGACATCGGGTGTTTACTAGAGAACGTGTAAAAATCCGAGAGGGCCACATTATGTTAGGGTATGCCCCAATATTAAGTATTCCTTGAGGATTTGAAAACAAGATGTAGTACCGAGCAATTTTGACTTGCCGGGGACTACCACAAGCCCCCGCAGTCTCGGCAAGCCGCAGGCAAATTGAAAGGCCCACCCGATTGAGCGGATCGAGTGAGCCTCAACCAAAATCTTCGCGCCCCTTAAATCGCAAGTACTGAGTCTGAAGCGAGAGCAGAGCTTTTGGCCGTGTACAACCTTAACACAAGTCTATCCGCTGTCAATACCGCATATTGCGTGCCGCAAGCACGCGGCCCACCAGCCCTTGTGGGGAAATTCCGCCTCGGCGGAAGCAGCCGGGGAGAGTATTGCACTACCCTCCCCGGCCTCAAGGGGTCCTGGGCGAATGGCAAGCCGCGCGACTCGCAGATCGCGAGACGTGGGTTCGACTCCCACGGGCCCCTCCATTAGTGCGCCGGTAGCTCAACTGGACAGAGCGCCCGCCTACTAAGCGGGAGGTTGCGGGACCATGCCCCGCCCGGCGCACCAATTCTAATGTGAGGATGAAGACGTATGAGACGTTGCTCTTGTGGCCTTCCGGGGCTTGTTCCAATAGGGGCTCTTGCAGTTAGGACACTGCTTAGGCTCTGCATCCCCTTTGGGTGGCCACTCGTGACCGCAGCGCTCACATTGCCAGTACCAAACTGACTTCTTAACTCGTGCCATGACGCGCATATTATCACGGATATTATATGACTACAAGCCATATTTTACTTGACATCATATATTATCTGAGATAACATAGTGCGTGTCTTAAGGGAGAAGGGCTCCAGCGGCTGGAGCTGCCAGAGCCCCGGTTGAAAACCTAAAGCGATTGCTCGCATCGAGACAACCCGATTGTGAGCGAATCGCCCAAGAAAGGCAAGGCGCTCACGATGGTTTGTCATAACTGCCAGATCGAAGCTAACAAGCACGGCAAAGATCGAAAAGGTAATCAACGCTTTCGCTGCGACCAGTGCTCCAAAACATTCAGCGAACCGAAAGAGAAACTGCTCGATAACATGTATCTGCCAGTTGAAAAGGCACTCCAGTGTTTACAGCTTCTCGTTGAGGGGTGCTCACTGCGAACGGTTGAACGTGTAACCGGCATTACTGTTCATACCCTGCTCAGACTGTTGGCTCTCGCTGGCGAACGTAGCGAACAGGTACTAGAAAGCCGCATCAAAAATATCGCTGTTCGCGATGTACAAGCCGATGAGCTGTGGTCGTTTTGCTTCTGCAAAGAGAAGACAAAAAACCGCAAAGGCTACGACAGCGATCAGGTACGCGATGCCGATACATTCGTCGCAATCGAGCGCTCCACGAAGCTAATCTTAGCTCGCCACCTTGGACGGCGAACGGCGTCTGATACGTTTGTGTTCACAGAGAAGCTGTATCAGGCAACGTCCAACAACTTTCAACTCACAACGGATGGGTTCAAGCCTTACCGTGATGTGGTTGTGCATTCTCTTGGCGGTCGCTATATTGACTTCGCCCAACTGATCAAGGTTTACGCTCCGCCCCGTGAAGGCGAACAGCGTTACTCTCCGGGCGAGGTCTCGGAGGTAGTCCCAGTTCCGATCCATGGCGATCCTGACCCTGATCGAATCTGCACCTCCCACGTTGAGCGAAATAATCTCACCACCCGAATGCAGCTTCGCCGCTTCACTCGTTTGACCAATGGCTACTCAAAGAAATGGTCGAATCTGAAAGCGGCCCTAGCACTCTACTTTGCGTGGTACAACTTTTGTCGCGCACATAGTTCCATACGAGTCACACCTGCAATGGAATCCGGCCTGACGGATCACGTTTGGAGCCTCACCGAACTACTCGCCGCGTGAGCGGAGATTGCAAAGAGTGGAGATAGTACCTATGATCCTGAACATGAAAACTGGCCCCCGGCCAACCACAATTACGATTCATCCTGGCGACGCACGAGAGCTTGATTGGCTACCATCGGAGTCAATCCACTTGGTTGTGACATCGCCGCCTTACTGGACGTTAAAAGAGTACCCGGAGAACGATAGCCAGCTTGGAAGCATTGGGGCCTATGAGCATTTCCACGATGAATTAGATAAAGTCTGGAAACACTGTTTTCGCGCTCTCGTTCCTGGCGGTCGAATCGTCTGCGTGGTTGGTGATGTCTGCTTGGCCCGTCGAAGGAATAAGGGACGCCATATGGTGTTACCGCTTCATGCTGATATTGCTATTCGCTGCCGTCGGATTGGTCTCGATTACTTGACCCCGATCTTGTGGCATAAGATAGCAAACGCTAACTACGAAGTCGAAAACGGTTCATCGTTCTTAGGAAAACCTTATGAGCCGAATGCAATTATCAAGAATGATGTTGAGTACATCTTGATGCTTCGCAAACCGGGCGGGTATCGCCAGCCGACTGAGGAACAACGCGCCTTATCAAAACTAAATAAAGATGAGCACTCCGAATGGTTTCGCGCTTTCTGGTCAGATGTACCCGGCGAATCTACGCGGGACCACCCCGCTCCGTTTCCAGAAGAGCTGGCCTATAGACTAGTGCGGATGTTCTCGTTCGTAGCCGATACGGTTCTTGATCCATTCATGGGAACTGGCACAACGCTAGTAGCGGCCTCTAGGTGCGCCAGAAACGCCCTCGGCGTGGAGATCGAGCCATCCTACATCGAATATGCGAGACAGAGGATTGAGAGACGAACCTTGAGCCTTTTCGGGGATGATCCCGAGATTATCATCAATGCCGCAGTTCATAAAGCACACAAAGCCGGGTGAGAAAGTCATCGTAATGGATTGGGTTGCCCGGCTGCGGTGCTCGTTCATCTGTTATTAACCTGCCTGGATTCAGACCGTCATAATCCACAACGATTACTGCGAGAGCCTCTGGAAGCTCGCCCGGATCATCGGGCGTATCTCGCAATGGTATCTTTGCAAATATGTCGATTGTTGTTCTGACGATGTGATCCATATCCAGCCGGCGTCTTACAAGTCCTTTTGCAAAGGCATCTGGATTCTCGTAGGCTGGCGATGTGTTTACCACTACGATGGCACCAGCGACACAATCACGGCGGTGATTATGGGCGTGGTTACAGTAGGCGATAACATCGCCGTACCGGTTCTTTCTCGCCTTGCCGTGTGCTGCCATAATCGTTTTGTTTTCTACAGTAACTGGGCAAGAGCGCTGCGGTGCGTTGTCGTTCTGCCAGAACGCTAGGTCAATGTTTCGGGTCGCTACTCTGGTAGTAACGTCAATGTTTTTGCCCGCTAACAACACTTGAGCAATCAAATCCTCTCCAAGTGCAGTCCCTGTTGCGAGAACATCGTCGGTTACAAACTGGGATAGTGCATTTGAATTGGCTTGTCCACGGGGATTGAAGCCAATATGTTCATTGATCCAGTCAACGTATGCTTGGGGCGCTGGCATCGGGGCGGGATTGTAGCATGCACTCCTGATTTCGCCCACACACTTTTACATCAGAACCCAAGGCCCGGATGGGTTGTGAACGACGGTTCCCGTGTACATACTCCTTTCAATGACAACCGACAAACAAATACAGATGGTCATGCGCGACATGCTGTTCATAACCTGGGCGGTCCGGCCTGAAGTCGTGCGCAAGCTGGTCGATGAGCGGCTGGAACTCGATACAAAGACCGACCCGAGCGGTCGGCTGGTCGCGTTGGTGTCGGCCGTCTGTTTTCACGTGACTCAAGTGCAGTCGGGTGTTCTCCCCCTGCCTCGCTTGAGCTTTGAACAGGTGAACTTTCGAGCCTATGTGCGAGCGGGTGAGGTGCCGGCGGTCTGCTTTCTTGATATGAAGGTCAACTCACGAATGGTTACCGCGATGACCAGCTTTCTGAGCGTACCGGTTCACTATGAGGACATCGACATCACGATCGCGCCGGGCGGGCGGGGCTCGTTGCGCTACTCGGTGAAATCAGCCGGACTTCGAGCCGAGGCGATCATCGGCGAACCGGCTGAGCCCGCTGATGATGGCCAGATTGCGCCTGACTTCATAACTCATAGACTCGTTGGCTATATGGGCTCGGGCAACGCTATGTACAGAATTAACGTCTCTCAACCGGGGTTAGTCGCCGTTTCGGGTCGAGTTAGGAATGTTGAGGCGCCGGGTCTGGAGCGGCTCGGTCTATTGGCTCCGGATCAATCGGCGAAGCCTAACTCGGCGTTCTACGTGGGTGAGGGACTTTTCGGCGCGGATACGCCGGTGCGCGAATGGTAGATGTTCGGGCAGGTTCGGTTTTTTGTTGAGCAGGTTGGCGTCCCTGGGTTAATCTAATACAACTCTTTCTTGAGCTGGAGTGCAGATGGCTTATTGTAAGTCCGCCCGTCTTGGAGTGCTTCTTATTTTAGTGTGTGTGACAGCGTGTGTCGCATTCAGGTCAGCTACTGGAGCTCGAGGCCAGAACAAACCCCAGCGGTCGTCAGCCGGTGAGAGCGCCCAGTCCACGGGCGATCTCGTGAGATTATCCGCTCCAGCGAAACCGGCTCCCGGAGCTGCTTTCAAGGGCGGCAACCTCGCAGCGTTTGATGCGGCGGCTGGTACGAACATTGAGCTCAAGACAGCCCTCGAGTGGAGTTTTGGCGGCAAGGTTCAGCACGGCTGGAATCTCTACGCCCCGTTGATCGGAAACCTGATTGGCGCAAGCGGGGACGGCGCTGGGAGCGAGTTTGCGATGCGGCTATCGCTCTGGCAGAAGGAGAATGGCCTGGAGCCAACTGGAGTGCTGGATGGCGGGACGTGGTCGCAAATGATGGCCAAGTTGCAGTCTCGGAGAGTCAATGATCGGACTTATCCCGCTCCAAACCAACTGGTCACGATTCCTATCTCGGATTGCTATGACCCGACGCGCGCGGAGGACCTGCGGCTCGCCGAGCGCGAGACCTTTACTGCTTACAAGCGAATGTCCGGGGCGGCGGGCGCTGATTCGTCACTCGGACTTCAGGTGGGCTCCGACGGTCAGCTCGCCACGAGCGAGAAGTTGTTGAAGATCATCTCTGCCTTCCGCTCACGTGAGTATCAGGAACAACTGAGGCGGCAGTCTCCGAACAGCGGGCGCGCCGGACTTGCGATCAACAGTCCACACTTCACGGGGCGGGCGTTGGATATTTACGTTGGCGGCGACCCGGTGAATACCAAGGACGAGAACCGCGCGTTGCAAACTCAGGGTGTCGTATATCGATGGCTGGTTAAGAACGCCGCTCGTTTCGGGTTCCAACCTTATTTCTACGAACCGTGGCATTGGGAGTACGTGGGCGTTCCAAGCGACGCGCACCGATGAATCCTCGGATGTTAGTGCAAGCCTCAGCTGCCTGCCCCAGCTCTTGTTGATGGAGACAAACCCTCTCAATTAGCGGGTTTTCCACTAGCCCATGGGTGTTCAAATCCATCGGCGCGCATGACCCAGCCTATACCGGCTGCTGAGCTTTTACTTTTTCTTTTCCTCGTGCAATCCTTCGCCCTAGAAGATGAGCGTATTGGAAAGAGTCTCGCAGTTCATACAACGTCACGACATGCTCAATGGAGCGCGCGGTGTGGTGATCGCTGTCTCGGGGGGACCCGACTCCGTGGCATTGCTGGACGTGCTGATCCAGTTGCAATCACGGGACGCTGGACTCGGAGGGTCTTGCATTCGGGTTTTCGTTGCGCACTTGAATCACAAGCTGCGCGGGAGCGAATCGGATGACGACGCCGAGTTCGTTCGACACCTTGCAGGCCGGCTTGCACTTCCTGTCATTGTCGAGACGGCCGACGTAGCATCGGCGGCAAAAACCGCCGGGCGCGGGATCGAGGAGATCGCCCGGGAAATCAGATACAACTTCCTGCTTCGAGTTGCGCACGGATCGGACAGTGATCGCGTCGCCACCGGCCATACGATGAGCGATCAGGCCGAGACTTTCCTGTTGCGATTGGCGCGGGGTTCGGGTTTGCGAGGGCTCGCCGCGATGCGCCCAATTATTCCAGCCCATGCTTTTTCAGGTGAGGGAGCGGAGGAGCCGAGGGGCGGAGGAGGTGACGTGCTCGGTTGCCCCTCTACTCCTCAGCCCCTCGGCTCCCGCGCTGTTCTGCTCATTCGTCCCCTGCTGACCCTGACCCGCGAAGACGTCCACGATTATTGCAGCCAGCGAGCCCTCGAGTTCCGAACCGATGCGACCAATCTTGACTTGAACTACACGCGCAACCGCGTCCGTGGCGACGTACTAGCCGCGCTCAGGGGGATCAATCCGCGGGTCGTGCAGTCGATCGCACGCGCAGCGGAGAACATCGCCGGCGATGACGACATATTGAACGGTCTGGCATCGTCGTTGCTTACAAAGGCTCGGCTTAAATCGGATGCATGGCTTTTCGATCGTGACACATCTGCGTACTCTGTCTCGGTGCTGTTGGAGCAGCCTTCGGGGATGCGCCGGCGGATGATCATCGAGGCAATTCGGCTAACGCGACAGGGCGCCAGCCGCGCCGTGACGGAAGGCGGTGGCGAAGTTACTTGGGCGCACGTTTCAGCGGTCGAAGCGCTACTGGACCAAAAGGCAAGCGGGAAACATATCGCCTTGCCCGCTTCTATCGAAGTCTGGCGTGAATTCGACGCTCTCGTTCTTAAGCGCGTCGTTCAAGGCAGTGAGTCACTATCTGAATCAACGATTGGCCCGTCCTGCCCCGAAACGAAGGCGGGAGGGTTTGCCTTCAGGCTCGACCGGGGCCGGCCCATTGAGTTGCTAAAGTCGCTAATAGAAGGGACTCGGCTCGAGAAGCAGCGCACCGGCCGTGACTGGATGACTGTTGCGCTTGATGATCAGGTGTTGCCGGAGCACCTCGTCATCAGGCCGCGTTTTAGGGGCGAGCGCACGCAGGTCATTGGGAAGCAACGAACAATAAAGTTGAAAAACTTAATGATTGACCATAGAATCCCATCCAGCCGTCGAGCCAGCTGGCCTCTAGTGACGACCTTGGACGGTAGATACATCTGGTCGCCGGGACTGCCCCCTGCCTTGGAGTTCGCCGCGCATGAAGGAACTCAAAGCCTTGCCATAATGCGCGCTTCAGCCATCTGATTTCCGACTGGGAATCTGCGCCCGAGGAGCCACAATGGAAACGAAACTCCGAGTAGTACGATCAAGAGAAGAAATCCAAGCACGCATAGGACAGCTTGCCGATGAAATCCGAGCCGCCGCACCGTCGGGCGAGCTGACAGTCGTCGGCATACTAGACGACGCATTTGTCTTCTTGGCCGATCTGGTCCGCGCGCTCGACATCCCAATCAATTGCTGCTTCATGAAGGTAACCCATCATCGGCACGGCGGTCAGAGCGAGATAATGTATACGAGTGAGTTCGATCCGCGCGGACGAGACATCTTGCTAGTAGGTGCAGTTGTTGCCACCGGGGTGACCCTTGATTACATAAGCGAGCACCTGGCCACACGCGGAGTTAAATCCTTGCGCACTTGCGTGCTCGTAGATAGACCTGGGGAGCGGAGGCTGGATGTCAAGCCGGATTTCGCGGCGTTTCAGACGGATGACGGCTTCGTTTTCGGATATGGGTTAGGAATCCAGAACCAATTTCGCCAGCTTCCGTATCTAGCCGTGATGGACGAATAAAGGAAATGCCGATTTGCGATTGCCGGTTTGGTAACACCGCGGCGTATAACGGCCGATTCAACCGCTTGATTGGCGATCGACGATCGCCAACCGGCAATCAAAGGCCGGTCATTGCGCATCATAGTGGTGTAAGTTAGAATTTGTTAAGCCGTCAAGGCGTTCGTTTTTATTGGAGGTTTCAAGTGAACTCTACGGTCAGGCAGATAGTATTTTGGGTTCTTATTATCGGTGGCGCGTTTCTTCTGTATCAGGTTTTTTCGGGTAGGAACACCACTAAGGAAACTACGCTGAGCTACTCCGCACTTCTCGAAAAGGCCCAGCAGAAGCCGACTCAGGTCAAGAAAGCCGTACTCGAAAAGGGTCACTGAATAACCGGTGAGCTAACTTCGAGCGGGTCCTTCAAGACGGAGCTTCCCAACGAATTCGCCCAGGCGGACGTCGCCAAAACGCTCAGAGAGAATGGCGTACCAGAGGTTTCATTTAAGAGCACCTCCTCCAGCCAGTGGCTAATAGGGTTGATCAGCTACGCACCGCTGCTTGTGTTCATCGGCTTGTGGATCTTCATGATGCGGCAGATGC
>CAZOOE010000153.1:8928-12842 GCA_964581275.1 uncultured Clostridia bacterium | reverse complement strand
TCCCGCCCGGCAATCATCAGCCTCTACCTGAGCCTCATGCTGGGATCGCCGAACAGTATCCAGGTGCGGCGAATGTCCTCGTCATTCACAGCAGCCTTGGCTCTCAGCGTCGCTTCACCTATCGTAAGGCTGGCGTTGGCGTCAAAGACCGAGCGATACATCTGCTCATTCAACACCAATTCATTGCCAGGCCCGGTCATCCCCGACGAACCCCAACCTTCAACGGCTCCGCCTCGCCTGGCTTTCATCAATGACTCGGCGAGACCATCCAATGCCGGATCTTGATAGTAGCCGTTCAGGCACGTCATCGTAATAAACACCGACAAGTTGGTATTGGTCAGCGCCGCCGCGTCGTCGTTAGTCAGCATTTGCGCACGCCAGCTATCCGCCGAACCGTGACCCGTGTAATTGACGATCTTCTGCCCGCGATTGATGGCCGCCAGCAACTGGCTCTTCGCCGTCGCATCGTCGACGCTGCCTCGGTCTATCTCTTCGACTTTAAGATCAGCAGGGATGAGACTCCGCAAGAGCGTGTCGGCGGTCTCAAAGTTGAAGCCGTCGTTGCGGTCGGCCACCAGTAAGACGGATTCCGAGCGGGGGGCGCTGTCATAAGAGACGATCTTGTTGATCATAGTCGCTGCTTCCTGGACGGTGCGCGCGGGCAACCGACCTATGGCGAGATCAGCCACGCCGCTGCCGCTGAAGTCAGCCAGCCAATCATCACTCGCGGTCTCCAGGAACTGCGTGTCGATTAACTTCGTCGGCACGTAATCGTTGTCGCCGAAACCGAGATAGTTCTTCGGATCAAGGCTCGCGTCCCCGACCAGCAGCACATACTGGGGCGCGTTCTTCCAACTGCGTTTCGTATATGCGAGGAAGTCCTTGACGGCTCTAGGTGTCTTGTTCCCGTAGCTGAACTCGTCGTAGATGTCTTCGACATCAATGACCGCGACTCTCAAGCCCTGACTTTGGCGAAGCGACGCGAGCGAGCCGATGCTGGAGACGAAATCCCGATGGGTGATAATCAGAAGATTCGCGCCGTGTGACGACTGTCTCCAATTCGAGGGTTGATTGGCTTTGGCCGAAAGGACCTGACTGGCGCGCGTGCCAGTCAAAGCTAAGAGCGTCCGCTGACCGGCGCCGGGCGCCGCAGCGGTGACCGAATAACCGCTCTTCTGCGGCTTCACGACAGCCGTCATCTCCTGAATTGCATCAGGGTTGGTTACATCAAACACCTGAATGTCACTGGTGGTGAAACCGTCAACGGTGATCTGCTGTCCGGCGGTCGCCGGCAACCGCAACACGTTGCCTTCGGCCGTATAAGTGTGTTGATAGGTGATGCGCACAGTGTCAACCAGGCTCACGTCTGCGGCTCCACCTTGTGCGATCAAGCGCACGACGTTGTCGCCCTCAATGAGCCGGCTGTGCGGAATCGGCAAGCTGATGATACCCTGGGCTTGCCCATCGAAGTTGATCGAGCCGGCGTCTGCGTCGTTCAAGAGAACCTGGACCTGATGCGCCTGTCGGGTCACGCCTTGTAGGGTGATGTCAAGTTGCGCATTTGCGGTGGACCCTTTGTTGATGCGTTGTAAGGTGAGCGTTTGATCGACTGGCTCCCCGGCGATGACCGCGCCGAAGAAGTTCTCAGCATTGCCGTTGCGCAAGGCTGAAAAGTAGATCGTTCGATCCTTGCGCTCGATCGGGTAAGCGAAGCTCGTCGCGGTCGTGGGGAAGCCCCTCGATTGAAGTTTCTCGACGCGCAGTCCGGGCTGCCAGCCGGCGGCCAGCCAGTATACGCGAGTATCACTGCTGGCGGCATCCAACCCAACGCCGTAAAATCCGATGCTGGATGTAGCATCGAACTTCCTGCCCTGCGGACCATCAACCGTCATCGCCACTTCGTGTCCGTCAACAAACAACTGCAACAAGCGTGGATCGACTTTCGGATCAAGCCCGGCAGCAACCAGCTCGGATTGGGTGATGCGATACCATCCTTCATGGTTGACTGACAGCTTGACCGCGGCGCCGCCGGCGAGAGGGAAGGGCAAGCCCGCTTGCGATGCATCGGTTGTCGCGAGCTTCGCCGCACGCTCGGTAGGCACTGAGCCCAGCCCCAGGTTCAACTGCGTCTTGTGGAATTCGAGACTGGTCAACATCGCTGAGTGTTGCGTCGTCGGAGTCGCATTCACTTTGCCGCTCGAAACGCTAATCGGGCCATTCAATGTGCTCTTGCCGTTGAGGTCTATGTCTTCAAGCACGTACGTGACGGCCTTTCCGGACGGCGGTGCATCTGACCAGGCGTACGCGTTGCCCGCGGTCAGCTTGATGTCGGCGCCCGCCAGCAAGGCCGACCCGGCAACCAGTTGCGGCGTGATGCGGGTGCGCACGCCGTCTACCTCGCGATAAACGTTGAAGCCGAGGTTATCGACCTCTGTGCCGGTGCGCCATCGAATCAACACGCGGCCATCATCAGTTGGAGTCGCGGTGAATGAACTAAGCTTGGCAGCGGTGGGCGCCATGTTGCTGAAGCAAACCGTGACATCTTGCAGTGTCGGCGTGACGGTGTTGTCTGTCGTAGAAAGGTAAGCCTTGTATTTCAGATAGCGGTTGCCGTTGAACTGAGCGATCGACGCGCCGGTGGTAGTAAAGAAGGTTGCGGCGGTGCCGTCCGGGCCAACGAAGTTGAACGGACCCGAAGCGCTGTTGCTGGCCGCCGCCTGGAACTTGACGTTTGTGTTTGCCGGGACAGTGGCATTCCACGACAGTGTGGTCCAATCGGGGGTGAACGAAACCGCCGGGTTGGTATCCTTCAGGGAGGAGACTTGATTTCCGTCGGTTGTGGTCATAAAAGTCCGGAAGCCGGCATCCCTTCCTGTCGTACTCGTCCAGGTAGAGCCGCTGTTGGCGCTACTGACTCGGGTTCCACCGGAGTAGACGTCTTGGGCGGTCGTGCCATTGCCACTAACGGTGATGTCGTAGTTGCCCGACGAGGGGTTGGAATCGGGACGGATGATCAGCGCGTACTGCGTCCCCGCCGCCAGCGTCGGGGGACTGGCGAAGATGCCGGTGTAGAACACCGAGGCGCCGGACGAGAAGCCCGGAATCGACGCGGATGCCAGGTCGGCTCCGGTCGGAAGACCACCGCTCGTAGCCCTCACCGACAAGGTAAGGTTGGGCGTACCAGTACAAAGACCGTTGCTGCAGAAGAGGGCGACGTCGGCCCGCGTTAGCAGGCCGCTGACAGCTGGGGTGAAGGTCATCCCGCTCCAGCTCGTAGCAGTGATCCCAAACCCAACGCCGCCAAGCGATTCGTTGATCTGATCAAGGTTGCGGCTTGACAGCACGAGGTCGCCGGGGCTGGAAGTCAGATCGACTTTTGCCCGCTGTCCCAGAGAAAAGTCCGCCTGCGAGGTGTCTGTCAGACAAGCAGTGGCGGGCGCGGCACTGAGTGCGAAATCCTTAACGGTTGTACCACCGTCAGTCACAACCACAGGTGTATTCGCGTTGGAATTGGAACCGGCGGCACTGGCTGTGATGCTCGGATATGTACCCGCAGGTATACTAGCGAACGAATAAAAGCCGCTGACGTTGGTAGTCGCAGTCCTGCTTCCAAAGGCAACCGTCGCGCCGTTGATCGGCGTTCCGCCAGGATTGGTCGTAACAGTACCCTGCACTGTACCGCTGCCGATCGCCGTGCACGAGGGAAACTTGAACGACCCTATCCGCGTGAGATCATTCAGGCCGTCGACGGCGTAGTACTCGGTTGTGTACCAGTATGTGCACCCGTCGACCGGGTCAAGCGTCATAGCGCTATAGTCGCCCCAGCGGGTACACGTCGCGCCGCAAGTTCCAACCTGAGTGCCTGTCCCCTGGATCAGATCGGTCTCTGTCTGTGGAAGCGTGCTGGGGGTGAT
>CAZOOE010000153.1:1891-8918 GCA_964581275.1 uncultured Clostridia bacterium | reverse complement strand
GGTGAGAAACGGCGTGCGCGCGTCCTTGCCTACCGCCGCGGACTCGGCATCGAGCGCTAGCCGGACGGCTTCGGCTGCTCCTTGCGGGACGGTTTGCAGACCCCGGTGCCCATTGAGGTCGGTGGCGGTGTATCCGGGATCGGCGGAATTGACCTTGATGGCGGTGTCGCGGAGCAGGTAGGCGAGCTGCACGGTCAGCATGTTGAGAGCGACTTTGGAGGCGCTGTAGCCGATCATCATGTCGCCAGCCCGATCAAGGGCGAGGCTGGGAACGAAACGGTTGACTGTGGCGTCAGGACTATGGGTGGCAACCTGGGCTGTGCTTGCGGCGACGGCGCCGCCAGTGACGTCAAGCTGATACCACCGAACTCCAGCCTGTCCAGCCACGCTGCCTTGCACAGTGTGTGTCAACCAGATCGACTCCGCTCCACTCAGGTTCAGATATTGGTTCTGCATCATCGAGCGTGTCGCGAGCGTGTCGAGGAGGTTGCCGCCCGGCCCCGACGGCACAGTGCTCGGGGGACCAGCCCAAGTCGATCCCGTCAACGGTACGGAAGCACCGGTAAAAGTCGAATTGAAAACGTTGCTCCAGTCCACATGGAACTTCCAGATCTGTAGGGCATTGGTGTAAGCGCCCGTCACCGCAAAGTAGTTTGGGGTTCCCGCTGGCGGCGTCCCGGTTTGTAGGCGCGCGTTGCTGGGAATTGCGGTGAATACACTGCCCCCATTTAAGTCGACTCTGGGTGCGTCGAAGGTGACAATTTGCGGGCTGGCCGCTCCGCTGTACATCTGCGCCTTGTTGAATGCCCACTCGCGGCTGAACACAAAACCTCCACTAAGCGAACCGAAGCCGAACATGTTGGAGGTCATGTATAGGCCGTCGGGCCAGATGCCGAATTTCGGGTAATCGTTCAGCGCATCAGTGATCTGGAGCGAATAAAAGTTCCAGCCGCCGGCCACCGGATCGGCCGACTTGGAAACCGCGAAACACTGAAAAGCGCCCGGTGGGTTCACAATATTCCCAGAGGAAAGCTGGAATGCGAAGTCGGTAATGATCCAGCGATCCTCGAATGTGTCGTAAAGAACGACAGGGTCGCCGAAGTTATCGGTGTCGCATAGATTGCCGAAAGCGCCCTGGCTCATTAGGGTATCAAAGGTGAACGCTGTTATTTGTGCGCCTGTCGTCTTGTTGAAGATACCGATCGATGTGTTCACAGTTTGGATGTAGTGGTTCGGTCCGACGTCGCCGTTGGTGTCCGGTGGATGGCCTGCCCCCCAAGTATTGAAATCTAGGCCGTCGAAGTTCTTGATCGGCGCCGGCGCCGGAGCGGCGGGTACTGTCTTAGGTTCGCTTGTCGCGGCGCCTTTTGAGATCCCGGTCGGCGGTACATAAAAGATCGGCGGCTCATCCGGCGGCTCGTGCTCAGGTCGCTCCATTTTTATAGGTTTGTCCTGGGGAAGATCACGAAGGTCGCCGTTGAACTGGCGGACCGACTTAACGAGGTGAAGCCCCTTCGGCTTTAGATCGAAGGGTTGCCCCCCAACTGTTTGTTGTGTCGTTCCTGATGAAGCCTCCAGCTCTTGCTCCAGCAACTTAGACAAGTCCTTGAGTCCAGCGGCTCCCGGATTGATCCCATTCGAATCAGGGTCTCCAACTTTGGATGGTTCAGGGCGACTCGCCGCCGCCCTTGATAGGGCGAGAGGTTCCGCGAGCTGGGGAACGGGTTTTGGTTCTTTGGTCGCGAGCTGAGCCCCGTCAGGTGCGTCCGGCGACGTTAATCGTTTATCCTGGCCCGCTCGTTTTCCCGGTGTCAGGCTTCGATCGCTAACCGGAAAGACGAATGGAGTTGTAAACAGCGGCACACTCGGAGCGGCAGGCAGCGCTACTCGGCGCGGATCATTTGATCCGGCGGATTGCTGCCAGGTACGAGCCGCTAGGGTAGCAGCTGATTCGCCCGAAGGCTGAAGACTGATTGAGCGCAGCTCCCTGGTCGACGTCCTCCCCGGGCTGGGTTGCGGCGCTAAAGAAGCCGCGTTAGCAGTTTGAAAGAGCGATATGCGAGGTGAGTCCTTTAGCATCAGCTTCATCGCTGCGTCTTTGGCTTCTAGTAGTCGCAGCGCTTTTTGGCGCACATTCATTTCAAATGTCCGAGCGGGCACTCGGTCCTTGACCGTTTGGGTAGCAACGGTCTTTGGAGCTCCTGAGGCGACGTCGGTAGCCTGGCTCATCGTGCCCTTCGCCGCCCGATCATCAGGGACATTCGCAGCGGGAGCCTGCGTCACTGAAGGATTGGCGGGTAGAACCGTCGTTGCGGTGTTTCGCCGCGAAGTCACCGCCGATCGAACCAGAAATGCTCCAGCAACAAGTCCGATGAGACCAAGTGACATGAGGACCAGTCGCCTAACCGTGACTCTTGTGCTTGGTGTCGGAATCGCAGTAGTGCGCCTTGATTTGCTGATCATTGTCTTGCTCCTTTTCAGGCTTCGTGATCCCCTGATGTGAAGACTCAAATCTCAATTCTGAACTCTCTCAGATTGGAGCACCCAACTATTGAAGGAGTTGACCTGATCACTATAAGAAACAAAATCAAATTGCGTTCAACGGCTATGCTCCGTGGTTTTCGTTTCCGGTCAAAGAGGCCGCAGCATCATAGACGCCGCAAATAACGACAGCGATCTTATTCGCGAGCAAGGCGTCGGTCAAGACTAGAAGAAAGGATTGTCCATAGCACAAGATGGGTGCCCATTATCTGAGCCTCATGCTCGGATCGCCGAACAGTATCCAGGTGCGGCGCACGTCCGGGTCGTTGGTAAGGGACTCAGCCCGTATCACCGCTTCACCAAGCGTCAGCGAACTGCCTCCCCTTGTGTCGTAGATCGCCCGGAACATTTGCTGGTTGAGCAACTCCTGTCCGTTTGGACCGGTCATCCGCGACGATGCCCACACTTGCTTCATCGAGCAGTGTTGCGCACAACCGAGCGCGGATCGGGGTACTACTCCGGAAGGGGTCCTGCGAACGAACCAATAGTATCCAGCTTTGACTGCCACATCAAGGAGCGCAAGGGGGAGCAGTTCCGTCCGCCGAAGTTGTCTACCCTGAGTGAGAGCGTTTGCCTGAGTTGACTGGCCGCGGACGTCGTGTCTATATAGGATTGCCACCACAAATAAACGAATGCGAACCGCTCAGAACGCAAATAGAGGGCGGCCGGATGAGACCCGCACTGCCCATTAGAATTCCTACCGGATGAGACCGATTTTGCAGGTTTATCTTAGTCTCATCGACGGGTCTCCAAACAGAATCCAGGTGCGCCGAACATCGCTGTCAGCGGTCGCCGTCTTTGCCTTCATGACGGCCTCGCCAAGCGTCAACATTCCGTCGCCTCCAAACAGTGAACGAAACATCTGCCGATCCATCCCCACCTGTTTATCCGGCGTCGTCATACCCGACGAAGCCCAAACAGCTACCGCGCCACCCTGTTCAGACTTCAGCAGCGTCTCCGCCAGCGAGTCCAACGACGGATCCTGGAAGTAACCATTCAGACACGTCATGGTGACAAACAGCGAGAGACTCGCACTATTAGTCAGCCCGCCCACGTCGGCCGACTTAAGAATGCTTCCGTTCCATAGATCAACCGAACCATGTCCGTAATAGTTTACTATCCGCGGTCCTCGGTTGAGGCCATCAAGCAGTTGCGTCCTGGCCATCACGTCGCCCAGTTTACTCCGATCAACTTCGTCCACTCTGACCCCTGCCGGGATGAGGCCGCGCAAGTCGGCACTTGCGCCGGCAAAGTCGAAGCCCAGCTCGCTGTCGGATACGAGCAAGATCCCTTCTGACTTTACTGCGTTTTCGTACCCCACGATCTTGCTGACCATCGCGGCAGCTTCCTGGGCATTGCGCACGGGCAATCGCCCCAACGCGATATCTGCCACCCCGTCGCCGTCGAAATCTGTAAACCAATCGTCAGAGGAAGTTTCCATGAACCGGGTGTCGATGAGTTCCGTTGGGACCAGATCGAAGTCGCCCTTATTCAAATAGTTCTTGGGGTCAAAACTCGCGTCTCCGGCTAGCAACACATAACGCGGAGCCAGGTCCCAGCGGCTTATTGCGGACGCCAGAAAGTCTTTCACTGCCTGCTGAGTCTTTTGTCCGAAGCTGAACTCGTCGTAAATGTCTTCGATGTCGACTACCGTGACCTTGAGACCCTGGCGCTCGCGCAGTGACTTGAGAGGCTCAAGCGCGCCCGACAGATCATGTCGGGTGATGACAACGAGGTCCGCCCCGGACCGCGAGGCGCGCAAGTACGAAGGCTGGTCGGCTCTAAGCTCCGACGGCTTGCTGATTCGATCAGCCGCAAAGGCAAATAGCGTCCTTTGACGTTTGCCGGGCACCGACAATCTAACCGAATAGCTGTCCTTGTGCTCGACTGAAGCCGTAACCTCCTGCACGCTATTTGGGTCGGTAATGTCCAGCACACGAATCTGGGCGGTGCTGAAGCCGTCGATGGTGACAGCCTGCTTGCCCTGACCAGTGAATCGAAGAGCATTGTCGTCTGCGGTATAGGTGTGCCAGTAGGTCAGCCTTATGTGATCTACTAGACTGATGTCTCGGTCTCCGCCCACTGAAAGCAGCCGCAGCTGGTTCTGCCCTTCTTTAAGGAGAGAATTCGGAACCGTTAGTGTGGTGACTCCCAGTGTCTGGTCATCGAATACGATCTCACCGACTGCGGTGTCATTTAGCGAAGCCCTAACCCGATGTGTCATTAGTGACACGCCCTGCAGCGCGATTTCCAGTTCCGCGCCGCCCGAAGAAGTCTTATCCAGGTGCGAGACAAGCAGCGGCTGATCGACCAGGCTGCCCGCTACGACGGCGCCAAAGAAATTCTCCGTTTCACCATTTCGCAGCGATGAAAAATAGAGGGTGCGATCCTTTCGCTCCACGGTGTACGGGAAGCTCCCATTCGCCGCACGTGATCCTTTCGTCTTGACTTGCTGAATGCGAGCACCCGGGGATGCGGCCCCGATTAGCCAATATACATGTTTGTCAGTCGAAGGAGCGTCTATCCCAACTCCGTAAAACTCGATCGCCGAATTGGGGCCGAAACCGCCGTCGCTTTCAGTTACCACGCTGATCGGCTGTTCCTGTCCATCGACAAACATTTGGAGATAATCAGGATTTGTGTTCGGGTCGAGCCCCGCATTTAACAACTCGGGTTGGGTGATGCGGTACCAGCCTTCGTTGCGAACAGCCAGCTTCACAGCTCCTCGCGACGCAAGATGTGATTGAATATCGAGCTGCGCAGTTGTTGGCTTCGTCAAGCCGGCACTGGTCCCCACCGGCAGGGTTGGGTCTTGGGTTCGCCCCAGCGAGTCGATATTCAAAGGCCGTTGCTGATCGGGCGGTGGTACGCGTCCGGCCAACCGATCAACGAGGATCGGATCATGCCAGGTGCTCTGCCCGCTAAGGGCCACATCCTCGATCCAGTAAACCAGATCATAAGTATCGGAGGGATTGTCCCAAAGACGATATGAACGTCCGGCGCGCAAAGCGGCGGCTCCAACTGTCAACGCTGATCCAGCGATCAGCTGTGAATTGATCCGGGTACGCTTGCCTCCCCTCTCTCGATAGATGTTGAAACCTAGATTGTCCATCTCGTATCCGGTCTGCCATTCGAGAAGCACTCCTCCACTGTCATAGCCAGTTGCTGTGAATAATTTCAACCTCGCGAGTGCGGGGGGAATAAGGCCATTACGCGGGTTCGGCGCGCAGAGAGTGAAGTCATCAGCGTTGTTATCCGTTTCAGTAAAACCATTGGCCTTTCTGCATACAGATTGATCATTGTTGCCGGGGTTAGCAGCAGTGGAGTTGCCTTCAGAGCAGTTTGCCGAATTGCCGTAGCCGACGAAGTCAACGACGCTGGAGGGAAACGGGCATCCGGTGCCTCCGGTGAGCGACGTAGTCGTATTGACCAATGCCACTTTCCCATTGTTCGGGCTGATATCAATTGTGCCGGTGGCATCCGGCGTCGGCAGAAGTGCCCCGTTTGCACCGCTCGACCCTTCTTGGATTAAGTAATAAGTATGTGGCTGCACTATGCAAGAAGTGGCACAGAGTGGAGTCACGGTCCAAGTGCTGCTCTGTGCACCATTGCCAACGGCGTACTGCACCGACCAGCCGGCCACATTTATCGGCGTATTACCCCTGTTGAACAACTCAATGAAGTCGTTTCTAAACGCTGCTCCGCTGGTGCCCCCGTTAGGATAAATCTGACTGATGACGATGCCCGACGACAACGCCTCGGATGCGGGCGGTGATGCCAGGTAGGAAGCCCCGGTGATCACGGTCGCAGCAATCAACGATGTGATTGCTATGACGCGCCAGCGGCGTATTCCTGCGAACTCTGGGCCTGAATCAAACTGAGGTCTAGTGTGTCCCTTGTTAATTATCAACGTTAGACTCCTGTGCGCGGCGAAGCATCCATAGTAGACGAGCGGTCCAGGACGCTGCGCAATAAGACTTCTCGGTGACCTGTGATTGGGGTTTCCTGCGAGGGGTCTCAGCGATGGTAGCAGATGTCGGTCGCTTGTCAACTGTCAATCGGTCCGTGGGTTTCCAACGGGGGTGTGATCAGTGGTGCTAGTTGGAAGGCCGGCTTGTGACTCAAAACACAAACGGTCGACTCCTCAAGACAAACCGGCAATTGTCTGGTTGAAGCATCTACGTAAAAACAACCAGGTCGGCGAGAAGGAAATTAACAAGGGAGCAGACTGCTATCGTGATCAGGTTAGCGGCATACGGGTTGACCTCGAACACGCTCACCAGCGTGAACATGAGCGCAAGATTACCAATCAGCGACATCGCCCCGTTGGTCGCATTGAATCGCAACAACACCAGCGCAGCGCTGGACTTCCGACGGTCGGCCCACGTCCAGCGTCGGTGCCAGACAAAATTGTTCAGCACTGATGCCTCGACGGCCAGGGCAGTCGCCGGTAGATAGTGAATACCCGCGACCCTCAGCAGCATCA
>CAZOOE010000153.1:0-1881 GCA_964581275.1 uncultured Clostridia bacterium | reverse complement strand
TTCGTGGGCGTTGCGTTGGATTCAAGCCGCGGCTTATGGGTGGGAACCATGCTTGGTCTCTATCATGCTGATCGTGGACCAGGCGGGTTGCTGTTTAAGAAGGTTGCACTGCCGTTTGACCGGCTACTGTCGGTTCGCGGAATCTTCGAGGACAGCCGGAAGCGCCTCTGGGTCGCAACGGGCGCGGGGCTTGCCTATCTCGAAAATGGCCGCTGGAAACGGGTCACCACGCGCGATGGTGCCGGCTGTGATTTTGGGAAAAGGGGGAATTTTTCGGGCCGGGCGGGGCTTGGATAGGCTTGATTCGTGATGCATTGTAGGTGACGCGGGACCGTATCCAGCGATTCGTGATCGATTAGCGCTAGTGGACACGAGTGGTTCTCGAGTGGTCAATTCCAACCTCGGCTCGTGTCGCGATCGCAGGCATAGCCCAGTCACGACAAGCTGGCAGCTCGTCACCTCTTCGAAGCCGTAAGCCTCACACTCTCTCGGCGCGATAAAGGGTTATCGTGTTTCGCGTGACCGAGATCACCAGCACGATTGCCATCAATGACATCGCGATTACCGCACCGACATCGAAGAACAGATATCGGTCGCCAAAGGCATGCACGGTTGGATGCGCCATGGCTCTGATGTTGCCGATCGCGAGGAGTATTCTTAGCTCAGTCGGGCTGAATTTATAGAAAGAGAGCTTGAAAGTTCCGATGGTGTAAGTCGCGAGGTAAACATCAATCGAGATCATAAAGTAGACCACCAGCACCGCGAGAGCAATTGTCCACGTCATGTAGCTCGACAGAGCGAGCCCACAGATGATGAACACGATTCCGAACGCGTCGATGATGTTGTCTACATAAAACCCGTATCGAGGTCTCTGTTTGTTTCGCGCGCGGGCGAGCGTTCCGTCGAGGCTGTCGCCAAACCAGTTGATGGCCAGGCACACATTGACGATCAGCAATGCAGGCGGCCACCATCGCGCAAACGCATAGCAAGCGCCCGCCGCAAACATCGCGGCCAAACCCAGCAGCGTGAGGTGGTCGGGCTTGACCCAAGGCGGCACGTTCTGTGCGAGCCAGCACAAACACACGCGCTCAAGCGGCGCAAGCAGGCTCGTTTGCTGACGAACCGCGTTCTTGAATCCGGGAGTCAGCTCTGCCACCGGGGCGCCAGCGGATGTTTTGTTCATACCTGCCTCGCAAGGTTTCTTACTGCTGCGTAGGCATCGAGCGGCGAGAGCAAAACTATGATCAGCCAGATCGGAATCGAAATCAGCGCGAGGATCACTCGTTTGACAAAGGCGCTTTGGTTCTCAGCCGAAGGCGCCGACAGCGCACCGCTGACAACCGCACAAACAAGCGGCCCGGAAATCTTGCGATAGACATCACCGCGAGTGCTACCCGCGATCGCTGTGGTTGCAAAAGATTGCTCTTCATTGCGGGCCTGGCGGACTCCGCACCACCTGCAGTACTTGTCCCGTTCGAGCAGCCCCGCCGCGCACTCGGCGCAAGCCTTAACCGCGACCGTTCTTGCTTGTTGTTCCATCTCATCCATACAAATCAACCCGCATCGAAGTTTCGGTGTCCTCAACGGCTCAAGGCCATCCGATGTCACGGCAACCGTGATGCCACAAGCCGGTCGCTTGTAAGCCTAATAGAACCAGCCGATTCGACAACTAGCGCGGGGAGAGACGAGGATTAAGCGCAGTAAAAATCTGACACGTGCAGCTACCGAAGCTTAAGTTGCGATAAGAGCCAATCCCAGGAGGAGACCACCGAAAGACTCCCGCAGGCAAACACGAACGCGAAGAACTAGACCAGATATCATGGCGACGGGTCCACAGCAGTAGAGAGAAACACAAGCCGCGGGACAATGCGAAGAAGAAGA
>CAZOOE010000152.1:0-12853 GCA_964581275.1 uncultured Clostridia bacterium | reverse complement strand
CGGGGGAGGTCCTGGTCCTGGCGGTAGTAGAGCGCGGGGACCTGGACGTCGGCGGGCCAGCCAATCGAGACCGCAGTGTTATGATTCATCTCACCGACGATCATCTCTGCCGCCGAGACCAGTTCGTTAGCCAACTGCCCGTGAGTTACTATTACCGCGCCTATCATAAACAAAACCCAGGGAGGAGACGCGGCGACCGGAGGAGCGGGCGATCAACACCACGCTCAACATTTCGGAGTCGCCGTGCCGCGTCGGCTCCCTCTCTCCCCGTCATTTTTTGTATCTCCGGTCATCCTTTGCGATGTCCTGGTGCACCACCGTCGACTTGTATCCGAGCGTATTCAATCGTTCGCTGATCGCCTCGGCGACCATGACCGAACGATGGCGGCCGCCGGTGCACCCGACGCCAACCGTAAGATAGCTCTTTCCCTCGCGTTGAAACCGGGGTAACAGGTAAGCGAGCAAATCGACGAATCGCGCGATAGTATCCTCGACCTCGCTCTCAGATTGCAAGTACTGAATAACTGCCGGGTCGCGCCCGGTGAGAGGCCGCAGTTCAACAACAAAGTGGGGGTTTGGCAGAAACCTCACGTCAAACACCATGTCCAGGCCGCGCGGCGATCCGTGCCTGAACCCGAACGATGAGATTGTCACATTCAACTCGTGCGCGCCGCCCTTCTCGGCAAAATGATCTTTGATCACGTCTCGAAGCGTGTGCACGGTGTGCTCAGAGGTGTCGATGAGGTGGTCGGCCAGATCGCGAATCTCTGACAGCAGTTCGCGTTCCTGTCTGATCGCTTCGAGCACGTTTTGGTCGGGCAGCGGGTGCGGCCTCCGCGTCTCGCTGTAACGGCGGAGTAGAACTTCGTTGTCCGCTTCCAGGAAGAGCACGGTAACATTGACACCTCTTTCCCTCAATTCCTCGTGCATGTGCGGAAACAGGCTGAGGAATTCTCGAGACCGCACGTCGACCACGAACGCAGTCCGATCGATTTCGCTGGAGTCATCGCAGAGCTTGACGAAGGTCGGGATGAGCTGAGCCGGCAGGTTATCTATCGCGAAGTAGCCTAGGTCTTCAAAGTCCTTGAGCGCCGAGGACATCCCCGACCCCGAGACACCGGTAATGATGACGACCGAGACAGGCATACAAAACCAGAAGGCAGAAAGCAGAAGGCAGAAAGCAGAACGCAGAGGGCAGAAGCATTAAGATGTGAAGGACTGCCTTCCGCGTTCTGCCTTCCGCCTTCCGTCCTTTCACGGCTCGATCAGTCCGAAGTTTCCGTCTGTGCGGCCGTAGAGCACGCCGACTCTATTGGTCTCGGCGTCGCGGAACACGATGAATTGATCCTCCGAGTCGGCCAATATTATGGCGGCTTCCTCGGGCGTCATCGGCTTAACGCGATATCGGCGCTGAGCGATTATACGAGGCGCGTTCGGGGCCGCTTCTATAGTGCCGCCCGGCACCGGCGCAACTTCTCTGGCCGGCTGGCGCCCCCGCTTCTTCGCGTGAAACTTTTCCTTGAGCCGCAGTCCTTGTTTCTGGACTTTGCTTGCCGCTGCGGTGACCGACTGAGTCAGGTCGGCGTCCTCGCCGACAGCGGTGAAGACGTTGTCGCGCCAGTACACAACGATCTCGGTCCGCTTACGATGCTTCTCCGTCGAAACGGTTACGTGCGCTCTCATCGGCGCCGAATCAAGAACTCGATCCAGTTTCCTTAGTTCCTTGCGGACCAGTTGTTCTACCGTAGGTGGTATGTCTATGTGGCGACCAGTGAACTCGAATTCCATCTACATTCTCCCTTGGTTTTGGGGATCGCAGGTTTCGGATTTGGGGAATAAGAGGAACATGACTTGCGCACCATTTTATGAATCCGAAACGGCAATCTGACTGGTTTCAACCTAGACGATGGCGCGGCGCTCTCTCGATCCCGGTATGCGCATTTGGTCGCGGTACTTTGCGACGGTGCGGCGGCTCATCTTAACACCGTCCCTGGCCAACCGTTTGGCCACTTCGTCATCGGTAATGGGGTGGTGGGGGTCTTCGGCCTCGATCATCTTCTTGATCTTCAGCTTCAGCACGCGTGTTGAAACGTCCTCGCCGGTATCGCTCCTCATTCCCTCGGTGAAGAACCGGCGCAGCTCGTAGACTCCCTGCGGCGTGTTCACGTATTTGCGATTTACAACCCGCGAGACGGTACTGAGGTGCATACCTATGTCTTCGGCGATATCCTTCAACATCATTGGCCTCAGATGCTCGATCCCATGATCCAGAAAGTCTCGTTGGCGGTCTACTATAGAATGGCACACTCGATAAATCGTTTGCCGCCGGTGCTCGATGTTCTTCAGCAAATCGACCGCAGAGCGGAATCGCTCCTTGATATAGTCGCGAGTCTCCTTCGACGAATCCTTCGACTCCATCATTTGTCGATAAGTCCTGTTAATTCGCAAGTGCGGCAATCCGTCGTCCTCAAAGCGTATGATGTAATCATCACCAACTTTTTCGATGGTGACCTCCGGAACGACCGGCTGAGCTTCCTCGGACGAATACTTGCGGCCCGGCTTCGGATCGAGCTTCTTAATGATCTCCATTTCCTCGAGTATTTGCTCAAGCGGAATCCCCAGCAGCTTTGTCAGATCGGGAAGCTTATGAGTTTGCAGACTCTCGAGATGATCTCGCACCATTTGTACCGCAAGGCGATCACCGAAACCATAGTAGTCGAGCTGAACCAGCAGCGATTCGCGCACGTCACGCACCGCGCACCCGACCGGATCCAGGCGCTGGACGACTGCGGCCGCCTGTTCAACGATCTCGATTGGCCACGGGCCCATCGCGGCGATCTCTTCAACCGTTGCATCGAGGAAGCCGGTATTCTCGTCGAGATTTCCGATGATCGCTTCACCGGCCGTTCGCACTTCGTCTGAACACTCGGTCAAGTGGAGTTGCCATATGAGCTGCTCGCACAGCGAGTCTCGACGAGTGAGCATGTTCTCGAACGAAACTTCGTCCTTTGCTTCGTATTCGTGGGTCTTGTACCCGGGATCGAGATACTCTTCGAAGGTAGAGCCGAAGTCCACCTCTTCAAACGGATCTCGCTCGCGCTCAGGCTCTGCTTCGCCGTCGACCGGGCTTGCTTCAGTTGTGGTAGTGGGATTCGGAGCTTCGCCCGGTGAAGTGGACTCGGTCGCGGCTCCATCCGGGGCTATGGAAGGCGGTGCCGGTGTTTCACCCGGATTGGTGATGTCGGCCGTGGTCGCATCAACCGCCGCGAGTTCGTCCGCGAGGGGCGAATTGTCGTCGACGCCTTCGCCGGGCGCCACTTCATCGAGAACGGGATTGGCGGACAGCTCGGTCTGCACCATATCGGCGAGCTCGAGCTTGGTCATTGCCAACAGCTCTATCCGCTGCCGCATCTGCGGCGTCAAAACCAGGCGCTGCGAAAGGCTCGTACTGAGGTGTGGCTTGACCGACATAGATCATCTGTCATTTGCCATCTGTCATTTGTTGTTTGTCATTGGTCATTTGTTTCTGCTTTAGCGGAAGCACTGGACGAACAAACAACAAATGACAAATAACAAATGAAATGACAAATGACTACATCCTGAAATTCTCCCCTAGATACACCCGCCTTACCTCTTCGTCGCGCGTCAGTTCGTCTGGAGTGCCCGCGCGGAAGATCTTTCCATCGTTAATTATATACGCTCTGTCGGTAATCGCCAGAGTCTCGCGCACATTGTGATCGGTTATCAACACGCCGATGCCGCGTTCGCGCAGTTTCTGCAAGATCTGTTGTATATCAATCACCGCGATCGGATCAATTCCCGCGAAAGGCTCATCCAGCAGGATGAAACGAGGCTCGATCACCAGACATCGCGCGATCTCCGTCCTTCTGCGCTCGCCCCCCGATAGCTGGTACGCTTTGGTGTGACGCACGTAAGCGATGTCGAGTTCGCTAAGCAGCAACTCGAGGCGATGTTCGCGCTCCGCTTTTGTCAGCGGCAATGTCTCAAGCACCAACAGGATGTTCTCTTCGACAGTTAGCTTTCGAAAAACCGAAGCTTCCTGTGGCAAGTAACTTATGCCATCCCGCGCGCGCAGATACATCGGCAGCCGCGAAATGTCTTTCGAATCAAGGTATATTTTACCCGCGTCCGGCCGTTCGAGGCCGACAATCATATAAAAGACCGTTGTCTTTCCAGCCCCATTCGGCCCTAAAAGCCCCACAATCTCCGTCTGATGTATGACCAGCGATACGTTGTTGACCACCGTTCGCTTGCGATATGACTTTCGCAGGCCTTCAACGCCAAGAACGCTGGTTTGTTGTAAGGGGAGTGGTGCTTGGGGTTCGGCGTCACCGGTCGGGGTTTCGATCACGGACACTTCTTCTGCCATCTTGTCGCTTCAATTCTGTTTGCTCTTAGTCAAACGATGAGTCGATCGGACACGGCCTGTACCCTGTTGATTTTCGACCGCAATCCTATCATCGCGACTATAGAAAGTCAATTGAGAGCCCATTGTAGCACCCTTCTCAACATCATCGACCCGGGCAGACTTTCCGGTCAAAACTGCGCGTCCATCTTCGGAGGTGTACGCTAATTTGTCGCCGACTCCGCGCCGCCCGGGCTGCGTTAGCACGACGCTGCCCTCGGCGTTCAGGTGATCGACTTCGCTTGTCTCCTGCATCAGATACACGTCGACAGACGACGCTTCGATGCGGTCGGTGCCTTGCCGGGCTTTTACGCCGCCTTCGTAATGAATCTTGCGATCCGTGTCCGAGTAAGTCATCCGGTCGGCGGTAGCGAACCCGGGCACGACCTCCCGCTTTCCCGGCGAGGTCTCTCGTTTTGTCCGATAGAGCGCGCTTTCGACGCCGCCGATAGCCACCATGCGCTTATCATCCTGGTAAAGCTCTATCCGGTCGGCCTTGACGAAGTTGTCATCCTGCCATCCGCGGGCATTGATCGTATACACCGCAACGCCCTCCTCGTTCTGAGCATCGGCGCGCTCGGCAGTGATGAAGATGGGCGATTTGGTGTTCTTGAATGGCGTCGAGTCGTTTGTCGTTTCGCGGCTGTAATAGGTCGTGCGAACATCCCCGCGCGCGTGGGTTTCGTCTCGCTGATGGTCGTAATCAATCTCATCGGCCTGGGTGCGCGCTTTTGCGTCCCACACCATCGGACGCTTCCCGCGAAGACTGAGGATCTCTTTCTGACCATAATAGTAAGCACGGTCGGCGACAGCATTTCTGTCTCCCTCGTTGTACTTAAAGTTGCCCTCTTGGGACAGCCGATCTATATCTTGAGAATCGTCCAGAAAATCCGCTCGCGCCGACTTGCTGGTGGTAACCCGAAGCGGATGCGCGTCGGGCACGGTCGCTTCGATTTCGACCCTCACGCTCTCCATAGCATTGAAGGTCTTCACCCGATTGCCTTCTTCGAAGAACACCGCGTCCATTCGAGGCGCGCGGAGGGTCTTCTTGTCGGCCCGGCGTTCGGCGCGAGCGGGCGTAACTGTCATGACCGCTTTGCCGTTTGCTTCAGCGTGCCTGATGTTTTTCCCGTCGGGGAAAAACTGCAGCGTTACCATGTCCGCTGCGAGTTCGCGCGCAGCGGGGTTGGCGGTACTGTTTGTCGCTGGGGGCGCGTGCATCTTCATGACGGCGTTGCCCTGGGCGGTGATCGTGTCGACCACGCTGGCCTGAAACCCCTGAGCAAACGTCGCTTCAATACTCTCGGCGCTCGCTTCCCTGAGGGGCTCGGGCCCGAGCGAGCGGGTGGATGCGCCGCGTAGCGCGACCGCGCGCGCAAGTTGATGCGACTGTCCGAAAAAGAAGTCCATGTCGGGAGATTTGATCTCGGCTTTCTCTGCTTGCTTCAAGTAAGCGCTACCGCGCGCCTCGATTCGCTCGAGCTGATTGGAAGCGTCGGTATAGCTAACCATCCGGTCCGCGCGCATCTCATCGGTCTCCTGGGTAACTATCACGTTGCCATCGAAAGTAACACGGTGCTCTTGTTTCTCGAGCAGTGCCGATTCACTAAGTATTCTGGTCGGCTTCTTCACTGCGGGCTGCTTCGCATCGGGCCTTTTTTGAGCCGGCGAATGCGCAGGCGGTGGAGCCTGGGCAAGCGGTGGAGCCTGGGCAAGCGGTTCGGCGTTGCGGCGGCGCTGCTCTTTGCGCGCGCGTTTTCGTTCTTTTCGAGCGGCCCTCTCTTCAGGCGTCTCCGGGCGTTGCTTAACGCCCGCGGTCCCTTTGGCATCGTCACTCAGTTTCACTTCGTGCGTGGCCTGGGTCTCGGGTTTGATGGTTACGTCGACATCTTTGAGCAGGCTAGCGCGCTCGGTTGCGGCTTCAACCAGTACCCCTGTCGCTCGGCCTGCGTAGTTACGTCCTTCGAACTCGACCGGCTCCTTTGTGTCTACGGTGTTTTTAGTCTGGTCGTAGTGTAAATAGCTGGTTTTGACCGTTAGTCCCTCCGATGTTTGCACAACAACGTTTGAGATGAGCTCGGCGTCGAGTTTGCTCAGGTCCGATGGATCGCTCACCTTCGCGCGGTCGCAAGTAACCAAATCGTGGCGGTCGCCGGCGGTGCCGTAGGATTCGAGTTTGACCTGCTCGAGCTCGTGCGTCCCATCCTGGTACGTCCTGTCGGTGCCCGCGGTTATGTTGAATCGGACCTGTCCGTTGACCTCGTGTGCATAGTGGGTGTTGCTGAAAACGGCAACGACTTTGCCCTGCAGTTTGGGGCGGGTCTGATCCGATTGAATGTGCTTGCTGCGAAAGACCAGATACACGACGAGCGCCGCGGCTATCGTGATAAATAACCCAAGCGCTGCGGCCCTGCCGGCGGATAACAGTCTTACTCGCTTCATGAGAGTCGATGGCTACTCCATTCTTGGATTCTGGCACGTCCGGCGATCAGTGTCGAACGTGAATCGCGGTTTGCCCGGCCCCGGCGGCGCCCTACGGGTTGACCCATCAGTTCTCAGTCTGTTCAAGTGGGAGTTGAACGGTGAAGGTAGTGCCCTGGCCTTCCTGGCTATCGACGACTATCGAACCGCCGTGGGCATCGACAATCCACTTTGATATCGCCAGCCCGAGTCCGAACCCGGTCACACGCGAGTCGCGAGGATCGGTTTGCCGATAAAATCTATCGAAGACGTGTGGCAGCGCGGCGGCAGGAATACCACGGCCGGAATCGGTCACTTCGATCACCGCGCCAGAGTCCTCCAACGCGAGCGCCAGCCGCGCGCGGCCTCCCGCCGAGGTGTATTTGATTGCGTTATCCAGAAGGTTCACCAGCAGTTGCTTGAGGCGCTTCTCATCGCCTTCTATTACGACCGGCGCCTGCGGCGCTTCATAGGTCAACGAGACTCCCGCGGAATCAGCGAGTGGTGCAATATAAGCGCGAGCTTCGGACGCAAGCTGGTCGAGTTGCACCTCCCCAAGCTCGAGCACTGACTCGCCGGCGTCCGAGCGCGCCAGCGTCAGCAGATCCTCAGTCAGCTTGGTTAGCCGGGCGATTTCTTCGAGGCTTGACTGGAGGACTCGCTGATACTCGTCTGGCGTGCGCTCGCGGCGCAAAGCTACTTCTATATCGCCGCGAAGCACCGCAAGAGGAGTCTTCAACTCGTGAGAAGCATCCGCGGTGAATCGGCGTTCGCGCTCGAAGGCTTGCTCAAGTCGACCGATCATCTGATTGAAGGTTGCCGCCAGCCGGCCTATCTCGTCCAAAGATCGATGCTCTTCGACGCGTTCGTTGAGGTTGCCGCGCCCGATGCGCTCCGCTGCGCGTGTTAGCCGATCGACCGGACTCAGGGCCTTGTTAGTGAGCCACATCCCCCCGATGCTCGCCAGCAAGAGCGCTACCGGGTTGGTAACGCCCAACAGGAGGATTAGCTGGTTCTCGGCGCGTTGAACATCCCTGAGTGATTGACCCGCGACAACAAAGAACATCTCGCCATCTTCATCTCGAGCAGGCCAGGTGATGATACGCACATGCTCGGTCGGCGAGAGAGAGATTTCGTCGTACTCAGGCTTCCACACCGTTGCGGTGCGTTCAAGCGCGGGCTTATTCACCGGCACTTCGTGCCCTTCTGCGTCCAGAATCTGATCGGTGACTGTGCCGTCTCGATCAAGCACTGAGACAAATTGTGGCACCAGCATCAACACTCCGGGCTGACTGGCTTCTTCGGTTGCGGACGGGTGACCGACCGCCTGAGCGATGCGCTCGGCGTAATGACTCAGCGACGCGTCAATCGTGTTGAGCAAAGCGCGCGAGAAATAAAGGTAGATGGCGACGGCAAACGCGATCAGCACCAGAGCCGCGAGGGTCAGATACCAGAGCGTGAGTTTTGCGCGAATCGAGAGCATCAGAGACCTGTCTTCGGTGACGCTATTCTGCGATCATTCAGACGCATTATAGCAAACGCCTCAGACCAAATGAGCCCGATACGTCGAGAGGGTTCTTTTGTGGATGTTTGAGGGGTTGGTGCGGATGAGAGGACTTGAACCTCCACAGGATTGCTCCCACAGCGTCCTGAGCGCTGCGCGTCTGCCATTCCGCCACATCCGCATTTTCGGCGATTGTGCTTCAAACAATGCGAAAATATACTAACCAGCGCGCGCAAACAGTGTCAATGCTCACTCCCGACCTATCGCCACAAAAAGTGCTTGAGTCGCTGCCGAGATCTCGCGAACGCGGGATAAGCGCAGGTAGTCTCGCCGAAGCGCTAGGCCTGTCAGAGCCGCAATCGGCTCGGCTGCTGCTGTTCCTGAAAGAGTTTGTCCGTGTTGGCCTCGCCGCCGCAAAAGCGGGGCGTTATTGGCGAAGGCACTCTCCAGGTTCTTTGATAGGAACGTTGAGAGGAACGCGCTCGGGGCACGCCTTCGTTGTGCCAGAAGACCCGCGAGAGCGAGAGAAGGGAGACCTCTTTGTAAACGCCCGTGCGATGGGCGCGGCGTTGCACGGCGACGAAGTGATAGCTCGCATTACCGGCGTGCGCGAACGTGGTCGTGAAGGTCGGGTCGAAGCGGTGCTGCATCACGCCAATGAAACGGTAATCGGCACGTTCCTAAAGCTAAAGTCCGAGAGCGTTGTCTCGCCGATCGATGAAAGGTTTCTTTACGAAATCAGCATCGCGCACTCGGATGCGCTCAACGCGAGTGACGGCGACATCGTCAACGTCGAGATCACCAGGCCACCGATCGCAGGACGGCCGCCGTGGGGACGGGTGATTGAAGTTCTCGGCAATCCTGAACAACCGGGGATTGATATTGAAATCATAATCAGAAAGCATCGCCTCCCCTACACTTTTCCGGAGGCCGTGCTCGCCGAGGCGGAAAGGATCAGCGATGCCATAACTGACGAACAGCTGGCCGGCCGAGAAGATCTGCGTGAGCGCCTGACGATTACGATTGATGGAGAAACCGCACGGGACTTTGATGATGCGGTTTCGCTCGAGCGGCTGCCCAACGGTCGCTTGCTTTTGGGGGTGCACATCGCCGATGTGAGCTATTACGTCCGAGAAGGGACCGCGCTCGATGAGGACGCATTACAGCGCGGAACGTCGGTCTACTTTCCCGAGCGCGCGATCCCGATGCTGCCCGAGCGGCTCTCAAACGATATTTGCTCGTTAAAGCCGCAAGTGGACAGGCTGGCGATGTCTGCGCTGATCGAGCTTCAGGCGAACGGTCGGGTGATCGACTACCGGCTCACGCCTTCGGTCATCCACAGCCGCGAACGGATGACCTATTCTGCGGTCAACGAGATCATCGCAAACCCTGAAGGCGAAACAGCGGCTGCTTATGCTCAGGTCAATGAAATGCTTCTCAGGATGCACGAGCTGACTCTTCTGCTGATCAAGCGCAGGGAAGAGCGGGGCGCAATCGATTTCGATCTGCCGGAGGCTGAATTGTGGTTTAACGACGAAGGTCAGATCGGCGGAATCGCGCGGTCGGAGCGCAACATCGCTCATCGACTGATCGAAGAGTTCATGCTGCTTGCGAATGAAGTGGTGGCGAGGCACCTTGAATCATTGAACGTTCCCCTGCTCTACCGTATTCACGAAGAACCGAATCCCGAAAAGATCGAGGAGTTCGCCGAGATTGCCGCATCCTTCGGGCATAAGTTCTCAATGCACGGTCCAGTTCCTCAACGCGGATTTCAGCGGCTCACGCGTGAGATCGCCGGCCGGCCCGAAGAACGCATGCTTTCGTACTTGATGCTGCGGTCGATGCAACGCGCGCGCTACAAGCCGCAGAACGCGGGTCACTTCGGACTCGCGATGAAGACCTATACCCACTTCACTTCGCCGATCCGGCGGTATCCCGATCTGATCGTCCATCGCATCCTTCGCGAAGTTGTCGAGCGCCCGCGAGAAGCCGACGGCTGGAGCGGTCTCGATCTGGGCGCGAAGCATGCAATCAAACGCGTGTCTCGGTCTGTGCTTGATGAAGGGCGCGAAACCAATCTTCGCGCCGCGCTTGATCAGATCGGCGATCATTCGAGTCAGCGGGAGCGCGCCGCCGCCGATGCCGAACGCGAACTGATGGACTGGCGCAAGGCAGAATTCATGGCCGATCGTGTCGGCGATGAGTTTGAAGGCGTGATTACCGGGATCAAGGAGTACGGGTTCTATGTGGAGCTGGATGAGTTCTTTATCGAAGGCCTGGTCCATATTTCGGCACTTACTGACGATGACTACGAGTATCAAGAACGCAAGCATCGGTTGATTGGTCAGCGCGCGCGTCGCGAGTTCCGACTCGGTGACCGAGTGCGAGTTGCGGTTAATAGAGTCGATCGCTCCAGACACCTCATCGATTTCTCTCTTGCCGCGGGAGATTAGTAAGCCGCCTTAGTCCTTTGGGGTTAGTATATATTCCGATTGACTTCAGAATGTACGTTCGGTAGCCTATCTGCTTGCTCGATCATCGGTTTTCGCCACAAAGAATTATCGCGTTTGCTTCATTCGAGAGCCATTTAAAAGCAGCGCAATTTGGAGGAAGGGTTATGAAACGCGTTGTCGCGTTACTCACTATTCTCGGGATGTCGTTCCTGTCGGGTGTAGCGGCGAAGGAGCAGCAGCCGGGACGAGCGTTCACGATTGATGACCTGCTGAAGATTCGGCGTGTCTCTGATCCGCAAATCTCCCCCGACGGGCGTTGGATCGCCTATGCGATTACTGACACCGACAAGCCAGCCAACAAGCGTATAACTCAAATCTATCTGGTCTCGACTGATGGTGGGGAGCCACGAGCGCTTACCAGCGAAAAGCAATCCTCAGTCTCGCCGCGCTGGTCGCCCGATGGGAAACGCCTCGCATTCGTTTCCGCCCGAGACGGCGAGTCTCAAATCTGGACAATCGAGCCGGCAGAGTCCGGGGCCGGTTCGCTCAAGAAGATCAGCAACATCTCGACTGGCGCCGACGCGCCGGTGTGGTCGGCCGATGGAAAGTGGATCGCCTTCACCTCCGAGGTCTATCCGGGGTGCGCCACTGATGATTGCAACAAGCAGCAAGCCGATAAGGCGGCCGCTAGCAAAGTGAAAGCGAAACTCGCTGATCGATTGTTATACCGCCACTGGACAACCTGGAAGGATGGCAAGCGTTCGCACGTCTTTGTAGTTTCGACCGATGGTGGCGAAACTCGTGACCTGACCCCGGGAAACTACGATGCGCCACCATTCAGTTTGGGGGGTCAGATTGAGTATGCGTTCTCGCCGGATTCAAAAGAACTCGCCTTTGCGCGCAACACCGACCGGGTTGAAGCGCTCTCGACCAACGGTGACATTTTCACCGTGCCGGTGAGCGGCGGTGACGCGAGACGAATCACCGGCGATAATCCTGCAAACGACCTCACGCCGGCGTACTCGCCGGACGGTCGTTACATCGCGTATCGAGCTCAGTCCAAGCCGGGATTTGAGGCCGACCGATGGCGATTGATGCTCTTCGATCGCAAGACCGGGCAGAGTCATTCATTGACCGAACAGTTTGATTCATCAGTCGAGGGCTTTACGTTCTCGCCGGATGGTCAGAGGATCTATTTGTCGGCTCTCGATCAAGGCCGACAGCCGATATACGAATTGCCTCTCGGCGGCGGCCCTGGTAAGAAAGTTATCAACGACGGCTTCAATGACGACGTGCAAGTGAGCGCCGATGGAAAGACCCTGGTTTTTACCCGACAGAGTCTCTCGCGGCCGGTTGAGATATACAAAGCCAATTCTATCGGCGCGGGTGTAACTCAATTAACAAAGACCAACGACGCCTTCTTAGCCGACTTCAACCTGAAGCCCGCTGAAGAGGTTTCGTGGGAGGGAGCCGGCGGCGCGCGAGTCTTCGGCTTCATCACCAAGCCGGCGAATTTCACGGCCGCCAAGAAATGGCCGCTGATCGTCTTGATTCACGGCGGGCCCCAGGGATCGTGGAATGATTCGTGGAGCTATCGGTGGAATCCACAGCTCTTCGCGGCCGCGGGTTATGTAGTGTTTGCGCCGAATCCTCGCGGCTCATTTGGGTATGGACAGAAATTCGTCGATGAGATCTCGGCCGATTGGGGCGGCAAGGTCTACACCGACATACTAAACGGCGTGGCGTACGTTGTTGGGATGCCCTACGTCGACCGCGAGCGAATCGGAGCCGCGGGCGGAAGCTACGGCGGATATATGGCCAATTGGATTGAAGGCCATAACAGCGATCCGCGAGTGAAGTTCAGCGCTCTGGTGTCACACGCCGGTGTCTACAATTTGACGAGCATGTATGGAGCGACCGAAGAACTGTGGTTCCCTGAATGGGAATTCAAAGGAATGCCCTGGGCGAATCCGGAGAGCCGCCGGAGGACGCGCTGCGGAAATGCGCCGA
>CAZOOE010000151.1:6313-12886 GCA_964581275.1 uncultured Clostridia bacterium | reverse complement strand
GCTGAGAGGATGAACCCGTCCGAATCGCTGATCAAAGAAGTCGAGCGGCTAAGAGTTGAGAACGGGCAAATGGCCCAGAAGCTTGATTTTCTTGACAGTAAATTTCAGGCGGTGGAAGCCGAAAACAAAGACTTCGCCCAAAGGTATGTGGAGGTGGAAGAACAGAACGAGAGCCTCGCAAATCTCTATGTGGCGAGCCATCGGCTGCACTCGACACTGGATTCGTCGGAAGTAGTGGAATGCATAAAGGAGATCCTCCTGAACATGATCGGTTCCGAGGATTTTGGGCTCTTTGTTGTAGATGATGAAACCGGCGAACTGGTTCGCGCCGGCTACGAGGGCGAGACCGCTGGGAGAGCCGACCACTCAGTGATTGGATTGGGGGACGGACTGGAGGGAGTCGTAGCACTTGGAGGCGAGCCCGTCTTCAGCGAAGCAGGCGAGCGGCCGTGCGCCTGCGTACCCCTGAAGATCAAAGATCGTGTGGTAGGGGTGATCGCGATCTATGCCCTGCTGTCCCACAAGAGGGGACTCTCAATGCTCGATCATAAGCTGCTCGAGCTTCTAGCGGGGCACGCGGCGAGCGCCCTGATTAGCTCGAAGCTCTACTCGATGGCTGACCGAAAGCTGCGCACAATTGAAGGATTCATGAGTTTGTTGCGGGTCCCGCAAGGAGGTGGGAATGTCTAACAAGTCTCTACTGGTGGTCGACGATTCGGCGACCATGCGACAGCTCCTGTGCATGACCCTCACCAGGGTAGAAGGCATTACTCAATCAAACATCACTGAAGCCTCTGACGGAGAAGATGCGCTGGACAAAGTCCGCAGCGGATCCTTCGATCTGGTGCTGACCGATATTCGCATGCCACGAATGGACGGTCTGGAGTTCATCAGGAAGGTGCGCTCTGAACTAAAGGAGATGGAACTGCCGATCATCATAATCAGCACAAAGGGCGCGGATGAAGACGTCCGGTTGGGTATGAATCTCGGCGCTAGCGGCTATCTGTCGAAACCCGTATCGATGTCGCGACTGAGAGAACTGGTTACGAATTTCCTGGGTGAGCACTGAGCAAGGCTATATGCAGCTAACTGGGGACTTGAGCGACTTCGCGCTTACCGACATCTTGCAAATCCTCGCGTTGAGCAGAAAGACGGGAATGGTTTTGCTTGAAGGCGCCGGGTGGGCAGGGAAGATTGTTGTCGAGCGCGGGCACATAACGGAGGCATCGGTGGAGCCCGGAGAGAGTCTATCCGATAGTTTGAAACTCGCCGGCTTGCTCGGTCCTGACGCGTTCAGGACACCCGGAGCCGAGGGCGATCGCACGTATGGGCAATTAGAACAGTTACTCGTTGAGCGCGGCATCTTGACACGCAACGGATTGAGCGCGGCGGCAAGGCGCCATACGCAGCGTGTTATCGGGAAGCTTGTGAGGCTTGAGAAGGGCCGGTTCAGTATCGCGCTGGGCGACGCGACGCTTCCGCAACCGCGGAGTGGTTCGAGACTGGCCGAGGGTCTCGACGTAGGTGAGGCACTCTTATACGCCGCACATGAACAAGATGAATCTTACAAAGAGCGAGAATCAGAGAAGTCACAACACGACGATCCCAGCGGACTGAGTTTGAATGGTGGAAGGGATACGCGACCCCTCAGTGGGCGGAGTGAGGCTCAAGACCCTGTCGCCCCGGGGAGCGGGGCCGATGAGCTCGGAGCGGCGAATAACGACCGTTCCACACTCTTGTGCTCGCTACTTGCTGAAATGAAGCAACACTCGTTCGAGGCTGAGGTTAGTCTGTTGATAATGAGATATGCGAGCGAGCTGGCAACCAGGGGGATTCTGTTTGCAATAAAGGACTCGAAGCTCTGTGGGCTGGGACAGTTCGGCCTCAACCACGGGAAGGATGGCAAGAGCGCTGACGAATTGGTACGCGAGCTTTGTTTCCCGCTGGACGGGGATAGTGTCTTTGCTCGAGTCGTAAGGACAGGTGAGCCGTTCGTGGGAGAAATGCCGGACAACTACTGGTTCGCGGAATTGCTCACCCGCGTCGGAGGGTTCGGTCACGATCTCAAGCTGTTCGTGCTACCGCTCACCTGCAATGAATCAGCGGCGTTTATCCTGTATGGCGACAATTATCCGGGCGAGTCTGATCTTACGGGCGTAAGAGAACTGGTGGCACTTGCAAGCCAGGCCAGCCTGGCGCTTGAGAGGATCGCACTACAGCGAAGGGTGACTCAGCTCGAAGCCGGTTCGTAAACCGGGCCAAAACACCTGCCCACGCCCGGCCGGCGCGTCTGATAATAGATATTATGTATAGTAATATAGTAAGGCTTTGCCTCAAAAGTCGATGTTGCCCCAAAAGTAGGATTTCTGTCGGGCGAGCTGAGTGAAGCGTTCCTGTTTGCGAGCCGCTGTCTATGACCATGGGTGTGGAAAAATCGAGGGGTTCTGATCAGAAGTCTTTGAGCGGTCGATTTTCAGTTAGAGTCTCACTGCTTCTGCAAACGACGAAGATCGACGAGCAGTTCTTTGATCGTCTGGTATCGTCCTCCTCAAAGAACTGAAGCGTCCAGTGGCATGTTTCTATGAGAACTTGATCAAAGTATGGAGAGAAATATGAACAACGAATACACGCTCTTCCATGGCGAGCACGTATTTCTAATCGAACCCGATGGAATCGACCCTGGCAGATGCCCTCGGACTTCTTAAGGCTTAGACTGACCTATCTCTATCAGGTACCCGTCCGGGTCCTTCATGTAGCAGCGGATTTCGGCCGTGTGGTCTTTGGGCGCCGTGATAAATTCGCCACCGCGACGGATGCGCTCCTCGTAGAATTTCTGTATGTCGGCGACTCTGATGTTTAGGAAGTTGCTTAAGACATCTTGGTCCTCTTTGACCTTAACTTCCACATCTGGCTTGTCATCGGTCGGTTCACCGCCACCAAAATTGATTATCACCCAACTGTTGGCAACTTTAATGATGCAAGGTCTGCCTTCGGGCGTCGGCTCGATTACAACTTTGCCATCGAGCATCTTTTCGTACCACGCGCAAGACTTCTGCACGTCTTTGACAATGAGCGTATGAGTCAGCACAAATCCTTCGCTCGGGGCGGGAAAGTCATTCTTTTCCATAATTTTCTCCTTAGATTATTACCATTAACGGTTCACACGTTGCCATGCAACCGTAAGGGCACCGGCGCCAAGCCTCATAACGATGAGTCTTCGGGCACGTCTTTACGTTCTCATTCGGACGCAAGTTGAGAGTGCCGATCATAGTAAAGTAGTAAATAGTAAAATCGTAAAACCTGGTCAATTCCACCCTGTCCGTTTTCACTCAAAAGCGTTTTCCCCGGGTAATGTGCTGGCCGAGAATTAGCGTTTGTACCTCGTGGGTGCCCTCATAAGTGTAGACCGATTCAAGGTTGCACATGTGCCTCATAATCGAATACTCGCCGGTAATCCCGTTTGCGCCCAGGATGCCGCGCGACGTTCGCGCGCACTGCAATGCCATCGACACGTTGTTCATCTTGCCCATTGATACGTTAACCGGCTTGATCTTGCCGGCATCCTTCATTCGGCCCAGGTGCAGGCACAACAACTGCGCTTTGCTGATCTCGGTCGCCATCTCCACCAGCTTCTTCTGCGTCAATTGGAATCCGGCCAGCGGCCGCCCAAATTGGATCCGTTCCTTCGAATACTTCAACGCGGTGTCAAAACACGACATCGCCGCGCCGACTGCTCCCCAGGCTATGCCATATCGCGCCTGAGTCAGACACATCAGCGGGCTCTTCAGCGCCTTTGAGCCTGGCAAAATGTTCTCCTCCGGAATCAGACAGTCTTCAAAGAAAAGCTCCGAGGTGTCGGACGCACGCAAGCTCAACTTGTGATGGGTCTCACGCGTGGTAAAGCCTTTCGTACCTTTCTCAACTATGAAGCCTCGAATCTCGTCGTCTCCATCGGTCTTGGCCCAGACGACGGCGATATGCGACATTGACCCGTTAGTTATCCAGGCCTTGGAGCCATTCAGCAACCATCCATCTCTAACCCGCTTAGCTCGTGTCAACATTCCGCTCGGATTCGAGCCGAAGTTAGGCTCGGTTAACCCGAAGCAACCGATCACTTTCCCCGCAGCCATTTTAGGCAGCCATTTTCGTTTTTGATCTTCGCTGCCGAACTGGAATATTGGATACATACAAAGGGCGCCCTGAACCGATGCAAAACTCCTGATCCCCGAATCACCAGCTTCTAGTTCCTGCATGACCAGACCGTACGAAACGTTATTCATTCCGGCGCAGCCGTACTCCTCCGGGAGATTCGCTCCCAACACACCTAAGTCGGCAAGGCTCGGGATCAGTTCGACGGGAAAGCGCGCTTCCTCGAAACAGCCAGCAACGATCGGAGTGATCTCAGTATCCACATACTTCCTGACCTCCGACTGCACCAGTCTCTCCTCGTCCGACAGCAGCGCGCCTATTCCCAGCACATCAAGTCCTTCAAATGCCATTTCTCTCCCCCTTGTGTGAGCGGTCCCGATTATTCATATGATCAATTATCTCTGCCAGAATCGCCACCGCAATCTCTTGCGGAGATCGCGCCCCGATGGGCAATCCAATGGGAGCGTGTACCCGCAGCAAGTCCGCTTCGGAATACCCCTCGGCTGCTAGCTTCTTGAATACTGACAGCACCCGCCGCCGGCTCCCTATCATACCAAGATAAGCCGCGTTTGAACGGACGACGCTCTTGAGGCACAGCTCGTCATATTGATGGCCTCGGGTGACAATCACTACGGCAGTACTGGATGATACTGTCAGCTTCCCGGTTGCGCTGCCGTAGTCGCTGACCAGTAGACCGATCCTGGGATCCGGCAATCTCCTGCGTGAAGCAAATTCCTCGCGGTCGTCTACCACCGTCACATCATAGCCGGTTAAGGCGCCCATCAACGCCACGGCTTGCCCGACGTGGCCGGCGCCAAAGATCAGCAGGTCCAGTTTTGGTTTGATTATTTCAATTACCAGAGAAACGGGACTTCCCTGCTCGTCAATGGCATCAACCAAATCAGTGACGCCACCCCTAGCCGAGAGATCTTCGACAGCGCCCAAAATATCTGCCGCTAGTTTTCGATCCGCTAACGGCGGAAACAGTTCGCCGTTCCTGACCGTCAATGTTGCGGCAATCGCCGGTTGGTGGAAAACTCTGACGAGCGCCACGTGTTCCCCGCGCGTTGCGCCGTCTATTACTTCCAGAAGGCTGCTGGGTCCGGGCATAAACGTCTTCGCACGGCGCACTCTACTACTGCGCGAGCCGATATGCGGGCCGCGCTCTCACTATCAGGCCCTGGCGAGTGACTCGCACTGCTATCCTGCGTGACTTGTCGTCCCTTTGCTTGTTTGTGGGGTAGTAACCAAGGAGGTATTGATGCCGAAGCTCTTCAGCAATTCTCCCAAGAGCCGACTTCAGGTCCCCGAGTTTATCTGCGCGTTCAACGATGCCGCCGGACATCTCTGCAAGCTGCTGCAGATACTCATCCGCGCTTCTGTAAGCGCGGTCCAGCTCGCGCCTCAAAAGATCCAATTTCGCGCTCACTGCCGCGCTCCCGCTCGAATTCAACGAAGCTCTTACCCTGGTTTCCATCTTCCGCTCAACGTCCTCCCGAGTTGCGTAGCGAATCGGATAGACGATAATGTCCTCGCTCTCAATGACTGCATCGAGCGTATCCTCCAGAGATATCTCGCTACTTGCGGTGTCGATTCCGTCGCTGAATACAATCACAGCTTTTCTTCCCGGAATGTCGCGGAGCCTTTCCCAAACAGCGGTGTAGACCGCCTCATAAACCTGAGTGAACTCTCCTGATTTGATCGATCGGACTGCTGTCCCAAGCCTGGCGGTGTCATTCGTCAGCTCGGAAAGGACCTCAACACTGTCATTGAAAGAGACAACCATCACGCGATCGTGCGGCCGGAGGTTGCTTAGGAAGGCCATCGCAGCAGACTTGATTTGTTCCAGCGCCCCTTCGGTTGAGCCGCTTGAATCCAACAACAGCGCGACGCTGAAAGGTTCCTCGACCGATCCGAACAACTCTATGTTCTGTTGGACACCATCTTCAAAAACAGCAAACTCCTCGCGACTCAAATCGCTCACGTACCGACCCCCGCGCTCGCTAACGATCACCGGGACCTGGACGAGGGTCGTATGAAGCTTTATCGGCTCATCTTCTTGAGGAACCGGCCTCTGGCGCTGCTGCTGTGCGCTTGCGGGCAGAACCATCAGCGCGAAAGCGAACCCAGCCACCATCGCTCGCAATCGGTTTTGTCTACCGTACCCTTTCATCGCCGCGACCTCCTTCCAACTGGTACGCGCGCGCACTTCAGTTGCGACCCATTGCCAGATACTTGAAACCCGCGGAACGCATTGCGTCCGGCTCGTAGAGATTTCTTAGATCGACGATATTTGGTTCGCGCATCACTTTCTTCAGGCGATCCATATCGAGCCGGCGAAACTGGTTCCACTCGGTGACCACCACGAATGCCTCCGTGCTTCGAGCCGCCTCGTACTCTTCCTCCCAATCACCCGATTCAATC